>QIKY01000011.1 GCA_003233175.1 Planctomycetaceae bacterium
ACGTAGTCTTGGAAATAGATGACCTTTTCCAGACTGGTCGTCTTCATGCTCAGCAAATTGCCCAGGCGGCTGGGCATGGCCTTGAAGAACCAAATATGGACCACCGGCGCGGCCAGTTCGATATGCCCCATGCGTTTTCGGCGCACGCGGCTATGTGTTACCTTGACCCCGCAACGGTCGCAGATCATGCCCTTGTATTTCATGCCGCGGTATTTGCCGCAGGCGCATTCCCAGTCTTTTTCAGGACCAAAAATCCGTTCGCAGAACAGGCCGTCCTTTTCAGGGCGATACGTTCGGTAGTTGATGGTCTCGGGCTTTTTTACCTCGCCAAACGACCAGCCGCGAATATCGTGAGGCCGCGCCAGGTTGATTTTGACCGCCGTGTAATCATTGATGCGGTCGTAGCTGCCTTCGTCTGTCGCCATAAGACCGTACTCCTAAAAAGTTTTTTCCTGAAAACGCCGCAGTCGAAGCTGAGGCCGTGGAGTCTGGTTCGACCCCGCTCGCCTGATCACACGCGCCGCTTTTCCAGTTGCATATTTAGCCCCAGACCGCGAATCTCGTTGGTCAAGACATCGAAACTTGCTGGCGTGCCCGCCTCCAACGTGTTTTCACCCTTGACCATCGATTCGTAGATTTTGGTGCGGCCTTCTACGTCGTCGCTCTTGACGGTGAGCAACTCCTGCAAAATGTAGGCGGCGCCGTACGCCTCCAAGGCCCAGACTTCCATTTCTCCGAACCGCTGCCCGCCGAAGCGCGCTTTTCCGCCCAGGGGTTGTTGCGTAATGAGCGAATACGGCCCCGTGCTGCGAGCGTGAACCTTGTCGTCCACCAGATGGTGCAGCTTGAGCATGTAGATGTAACCGACCGTGGTTTCCTGATCCATGGGCACTCCGGTTCGGCCATCGTTGAGCCGCACCTTTCCGTGCGACGGCAAGCCGGCTTCGGTCAAACACTTATTGATGGTTTCTTCACTGGCGCCGTCGAACACCGGCGTGATCGCCTGATAACCCATTTTGGCGCCGGCCCACCCCAGATGCGTTTCCAGAATCTGGCCGACGTTCATACGACTGGGCACGCCCAAGGGATTGAGCAAGATTTGCAGCGGAGTGCCGTCGTCTAAAAAGGGCATGTCTTCGACGGGAAGAATTTTTGCGATGACGCCCTTGTTGCCGTGCCGCCCAGCCATTTTGTCGCCAACGGAAATCGTGCGCTTCGTGGCGATATAAACCTTCACCATTTGCAACACGCCGCTGCGCAGTTCGTCGCCCCGCTTCATACTGTTCAGGCGGCGATCACGATTGTCGATCGCGGCTTCAACCGCTGGCCAAGCGTTTTTGTGAATTTTTTCCAAATCGGCCACCCGATCAGCGCTGCGCATTTTTCGGGTGATCGTTTCCAGGCGAAACTGTTGCGCCCGCTCCGAAACGAATTTGGCGTCTTGATCTCGCACCAAGGGCGTGTCGTCGTCGTCGGAGAGCATGCGGCCCAAGATGGCTTCCATCTCTTCGACCATGGCGGTGAACTGGAGCGATATCTGGGCGTTGCCCTCGTCCTCCGCCTCCTTGAGGTCTCGCTCGAAGGCCTTTCGTTCGTCTTCGGTCAGACTCATGCGGCGGGAAAACTTTTGCGTATCGATCACGATGCCTTCCACGCCCGACGACACCTCTAGCGAATCGTTCTTCACGTCTTCGCCGGCCCGGCCGAAAATGGCGTGCAGCAGCTTCTCTTCCGGCGTCAACTCGGTTTTCGATTTCGGCGAAACCTTGCCCACGAGAATATCGCCCGGCTTCACATACGTGCCAACCTGCACGATGCCGCTCTCGTCGAGATTGCGAAGAACCTTTTCGCTCACGTTGGGAATATCGCGGGTGAACTCTTCGCGGCCCAGTTTGGTTTCGCGAATCTCGACGTCAAACTCCTCAATGTGCAACGACGTGTAGACGTCGCGTTTGACAAGATCTTCGCTGATGATGATGGCGTCTTCAAAGTTGTAGCCATCGAACGACATGAAGCCCACCAAAACGTTGCGGCCCAGCGCCAACTCACCGTTGAACGTCGCGGCGCCGTCGGCGATCACCTGCCCCTTCTCGACTTTGTCGCCTATATTAACAATAGGCTTTTGATTCTGGCAGGTGCGCTCGTTCAAACCCACGAACTTCTTCAGCGGATAAACCTCGTTGCCAATCTCGATGCGGTCGGCGTCGCAGTAGGTAATTTTGCCGGCTCGCCGCGCCCGCACCAACATACTCGAGTTTTCCGCCACAATCCGCTCCATGCCGGTGCCCACCAAAGGCGGTTCGGCGATTAAAAGCGGAACCGCCTGGCGCTGCATGTTGGAGCCCATGAGCGCGCGGTTCGCATCGTCGTGTTCGAGAAATGGAATCAAACCGGCCGACACGCCGATCATTTGCGTGGGCGCGACGTCCATGTATTCAACTTCTTCCGGCGCCACGATTTCAAAGTCGCCCCGATACCGCGCGATAACGCTTTGCCCCACCGAACCGACTAATTTGTCTTTCACGACTTTCGTATCGGCCGGCGCCACGTAGGCTTCCGATTCTTCGTCGGCTCGCAGCAACACGACTTCCTCGGTCAGCTTGCCCTTCTTGATGATCCGATAGGGCGTCACCAGGAAACCGTAGTCATCGACCGACGAATAAAGCGCCAAACTGGAGATCAAACCGATGTTCGTGCCTTCCGGCGTTTCGATCGGGCAAATGCGGCCGTAGTGCGAAATATGAACATCGCGAACCTCGAAGCCGGCCCGCTTACGATTCAAACCGCCGGGGCCCAACGCTGAAAGACGCCGCTCGTGCGTGAGCTGGGAAAGAGGATTCGTCTGATCGACCACTTGCGAAAGTTCGCCACGGCCAAAAAAGTACTCGATCGCGGCCGATATACTTTTCGGATTGATCAGACTCCGCGGCGTCATATCGGCGGCGTCTTTCAAGCTCATGCGTTCTTGCACGGTCCTGCGCAGCTTCAGAAAGCCCTTGCGCAGTTCATCGCAGGCCAATTCATCAATGGTTCGCAGCCGCCGATTGCCAAGGTGATCGATGTCGTCGACTTCCGCGTCTTCGCTGTTGTCGGTGAGCAGCATTAAGTATTTGATCGCGGCGATCAAATCTTGAGGACGCAGCGTCATTTCTGTGGGCGAAGCATCCAACTCCAACTTACGGTTAATGCGAAAACGGCCGACGCGTCCCAACCGATAACGGTTGACATCATAAAACTTCTCTTGGAACAGCGTGCGCGCCTTTTCCAACTGCGGCGGGTTGCCGGGGCGCAGCCGCTGGTAGATTCGCAACAACGCCTCTTCGTGGCTGGAGGTGGTGTCGTCGGCCAACGCCGCGAATATAATGGAGGCCTTGGCTTCGGGAATGACCTCAACCATTTTCACGCCAGCGGTGCAGATCGTTTCCGCAGTGTTCTTGGTGATGCGTTGCCCGGCTTCCACTAAGATTTCACCCGCCCGCTCGCTGCCGCTGGGGTAGATCACGTCGTCGACGGAAACCTTGCCCTCAATTTTGCCAACGCTGCGGCCGTCTAGGATTTTTTCCTTGGTCGAATCGAAAAAGATTCGCAGCAAATCAGCGTCGCTGCTGTGCTTGGGGTCCATGGCGCGAACCAGCGTGGTGGCCGAAAACTTGCCACTCTGGTCGATTCGCACCGTGAGGCTGTCTTTTTTGGTGACATTCACCTCGATCCAACTGCCGCGTTCGGGAATGATCCGGCAACTGGCAAGTTTGCGGTCGGAGGTGGTGTCCTGCTCCATGACGAAGTCGACGCCCGGGCTGCGGTGAAGCTGACTCACCACCACTCGCTCGGCGCCGTTAATTATGAACTCGCCGCCGCCCATCATGATGGGCATGTCGCCCAGATAGACCTCTTCCTCGATCGGCTCTTCCTTATTAAGCCGCAGCCACACGCGAAACGGACGGCCGTACGTCAGCCGAAGCTGCCGACACTCCTCGGGTGTGTACCTGGGTTTGCCCAGATCGTAGCGCAAATATTCCAGCGTGATTTGCTTGTCGTAGCTTTGAACTGGGAATATTTCGCGCAACACGCCTTCAATGCCGTGCTCCTTGCGTTTGTCCGTGGCTACGTTTTCTTGTAAGAAACCTGCGTAGCTGCCGGTTTGGATTTTCGTCAAATCCAGAATCGGATAAACGTCTCGGTTGCTACCGAAAACACGAGATTTCTCGGGATGAAAACGTCGCTCGACTGGCGTGGCCATAGGGGGTGCTCACTCCATGGAAGGAATTGTCGACACAGAATGTCGGATCAAAAGCCTCGGAAGGCTCATGTTCGGAAAACCCGTGTTCGGAAGGCCGTCCGTATTCCGGAAGGCCCGCATACCGGAAAGCCCTAAATACCGGACAAAGCCTGAGCACAAGCACGCACCAACACCGGCGCACACTCCCAGCGCAATGAACTCAGACCCAATTACGGCAGCCAGGACAGCAAAAAACAAGTGGAAATTTCCCGCGAAGCCCCAGCCGCGCTAACGCAGCCCAGGCCTTCGCTTCTCTCCGACGTACTCAAAAACAGACACGTTTGCCGCGTCCCACCGCATTACTTGATCTCGACGCTGGCGCCGGTGGCTTCCATCTTCGTCTTGAGCTCGTCGGCTTCTTCCTTCGAGACCTTTTCCTTCAACGTCGTGGGGCAACCCTCGACGAGTTTCTTGGCTTCCATCAGTGTAGCGCCGGTAACGGCCTTCACTTCCTTCACAACCTGCAATTTCTTATCGCCGAAACCGGTGAGAACGACGTCGAACTCGGTCTGGACTTCCTCGGCCGCCCCGCCGCCTTCGGCCGGCGCCATCATCACGGCGCCGCCAGCGGCTGGCTCGATGCCATGGGCATCGGCAAGATAATCGCTCAACTCCTTGGCCTGCTTTAATGTCAAACCGGCAATTTGATCGCCAAGGGACTTGGCGTCGTCGGAAAATTCGATGGTGGCTGTTTCTTCAGACATGACTATAAGGGTCCTTTCTCACGGGGTATCGGCGATCGCCGCGCCGACGTACGAATATGGAATGTTTATTTGAGCCCTCAACAAGGCTCTTGACTTTTGAGGCCGCCCCCCGACATTTGAGCCCCAATGCAAATGAGCCCCAATGCAAATGAGCCCCTCATGCAAATGAACGCTGATGCCGGCCGGCCAAACTCTCGATTCTCAATTTTGGAGAAAAACTCGACGAACGAACACGCCAGCGAACAACGACGCGCCGCCGACGAAGCAACTCCGCCATTGGCTCACTCGCCCTCTTCCGTTGACTCTTCTGACTCTTCCGATTTTTGTTTCACCTGACTCGCCAACGCGCTGCCGGGGCCAAGCAACGCCGCCGACAAATTGGCGCCGGGCGCCAACAGTTGGCCGGAAATAATACTCAACTGCTCGGCGCGATTGGGCCACTTGCTGATTTCCTTCACGCGTTCCGCCGTCAGACGCTCGCCGTCCATCACGCCGCCACGCGCTTCAAAGCCCTCGACCGCTTCATCGTTGCTGAGCTTCGTGACTTCCTTGACCAACGATACGAAATCTTCGGCGCCCCAGACCAACGCATTCGTGCCTGTAATACCCTCGAACGCCGGCGCCAAGGCCGTGCCTTCACACGCACGCTGCGCGAGACTGTTCTTGATCACCAGCAGGTGAATGCCTTTGTCACGAAAATCTCGCCGGAGTGAAACCGTGTCGTTCGCCGACATGCCAATCACGTTGACCAGCAACGCATCGTTCACGTCGCCGATGCGACCGGCAATGTCTTTCGAGACAAGGTCTTTTACGAATTTACTCATGTCGACCGTCTGTTAAAAAATCGGAAAGGGTGTAACCATTCTGCTTTTTGCATAGCGGCTATACGTATAGCCGCTATTTGCAACGTAACTCTCAGGCCGCGACCCGCACGCCAGGACTCATCGTCGCCGCGATATTCACGCTTTGAACGTAGGTCCCCTTGACCGCAACCGGCTTCATGCTGTTGATCAGGTCGATAAAAGCCTGGATATTCTCCACCAACTGGGCGGCCTCGAAGCTGATTTTCCCAACCACCGCATGGACGTTCCCACCGGTGTCGTTGCGGAATTCGACCTTGCCCGCCTTGTATTCCTTGATAACCCGGACCACGTCCGGCGTGACCGTGCCAGCGCGAGGCGAAGGCATCAGTCCGCGAGGACCAAGCACCCGGCCCAAAGGACCAACCACTCCCATCATGTCGGGCGCGGCGATGCAGGTGTCGAAATCGAACCAGCCGTCCTTGATCTTCTTGGCGAGGTCTTCTTGGCCGACTTCGTCGGCGCCGGCTTCCTTGGCCGCCTCGGCTAAGTCGCCTTTGGCGAACACAACCACGCGCTGCTCGCGGCCAATGCCGTGCGGCAGCACGATCGAACCGCGAATAATTTGTTCGGCTTGCTTGGGATCAACACCCAAGTGCATGTGAATTTCAACCGACTGGTCGAATTTCGTATTGCCGAACTGCTTGAGTGTTTCAACCGCCGCTTCAAGCGGCACGGCTTCTAGCGTGGGCCGCTTTTCGACCAAACCGTTGTATCGTTTAGATTTTTTTGCCATCGCGAAGTATGCACCACTAAAAACGCCAAGTTAAACACGTACCCAAAATACGAACACACGCCGCCCACGCCTCAATGGACGCTTCAGTCGACCACTTCCAATCCCATACTGCGCGCCGTGCCTTCTATCAAAAGACGGCCTTTCTCGACGCTGGAGGCGTTCATGTCGGCTTTTTTCTTCTCGTAAATATCATCGATCTGGGCTCGCGTGACTCGGCCCACTTTATCTCGGTTGGGAACGCCCGAACCCTTCGCAATACCAGCCGCCTGTTTCAGTAACGCCGCCGCAGGAGGGCTTTTCGTGACAAACTCAAAGGAGCGATCATTAAAAACCGTCACCACCACAGGAATCGGCGTACCGGCGTATTCCTTGGTTCGATCATTAAACTGTTGCACGAATTGCCCCAGGTTAATGCCATACTTACCCAGCGACGTCCCCACCGGCGGCGCTGGCGTCGCTTGACCGCCCGGCACCTGAAACTTCGCCTGACCCGTAATTTGCTTCGCCATCAGTCCACTTCTATCCCGTTACCATTCCGGCCGAAAAACACCAAAATGCATGCAAAATTTTTCCACGCTAAAACAAAAAACACCATGCCGAATCACACCAGCTCGACTTGCCAGTGCTCCAACTCAACCGGCGTCGGCCGACCAAATATATTGATCATCACCGTCACTCGGCCATGCGTTTCGTCGATCGACTCTACGTCGCCCTCGAAGTTCTCAAAGTGTCCGTCCTTCACCCGGACATGATCCGACACATTGAAGGGGATCACTGTTTTGATCTTTTCGACGCCTTCTTCATCGTCTTCCGGCTTGCGCAAAATGCGTTGTACTTCGTGCGGCTCCATGGGAGTCGGCTTGCCGGCTGCTCCGGTGAAGTCGCCGATTCCAGGCGTCTCCCGGACAAGAAACCAGGTGTCGTCGTTGATTTCCATATGCACCAGGATGTACCCCGGATATATCTTCCGTTTGGTCACCCGGCGTTTGCCGTTCTTAAACTCCGCTATCTCCTCGACCGGAACGATGATATCGCCAAAGAATTCATCCAACTCGGCGATTTTCACCCGTCGGGCCAACCCGTCGCGAATGGAATTCTCTCGGTTGCTGGCCACCTTCAAAATGTACCATTGCAGAGCCGAAACCTCTTCCTTCGGCTCAGTTTCTTCCTCTTCCTCGCTTGACTCACCGCCATCAGCCGCTTCTTCCGGTTCAGCAACGTCTTCCGTTTCAGCAACGTCTTCCGTTTCAGCAACGTCTTCTGGTTCAGCAACGTCTTCTGCCGCATCGCTCAGTGGCGAATCTTCCGGGGATTCAGAATCCTCGGACGCGGCTTCATCGCCCGCGTTTTCGCCACTTACCGCCGCATCGCCCTCCGGCTGGTCCGTACCTGATTCCAAGCCAGTCGATGCCGACGCAACGCCTTGATCTTCATCAGGCAGTTCATCAGTGGATTGATTTTTGTCCGTCATAACGCTTGCCGCCGAACATTTGGCCCAGCCACTTCATTGCCTCAGCTTAAAACGCCAATTAGCCTGAACAGCCACTGCCAAAATAGATCAAAAAGAAACAATACGGCCGCCATCGAGAAAATAACGACAATCACAACAATAGAGCTACGAACCAACTCGCCTCGCGTGGGCCAGGAAACCTTGTTCAATTCAGCTTGCACGCCGATCAGGAAATCGGCGCAGCGGGGGAAATTAACCGCCCGATAGCTGATCCACAGGCCGATAAACGCAACCGCCCAGGGAATGATCACCCGCACCGGAAGCGTCTTCTCAACGACGTCAAGCCATTCCGGCAAATTCGCCGTATTCATGTAGGCCGACAATCGCCAAGCCACTAAAACCACTGCAATTGCAGCAGCGAAAAAGGTCACCTGCCGAGTAACGCGCCCCTGGGTCTGCTTGTAGAGACCCACATGAAAGATCTCTTGCAGAACACTGCTCACTGCAAGGCTTTTTTGCTTTGCCATTACACCCCTTCGCCTCCGGCCATCCCTGACCGCGACCTACCTTGCGAATTCACCCCGACGCCCAACTGCCAACGAGCGCCCCGCCACGGCCAACGTGCAACCACAACGAACGCCCAATCACAGCAACACGCAAGCCTGCCAACCAAAAACCCCAACTACCCAAAACGCGTATGGCAGGGGCGGCAGGAATTGAACCCGCAACCTGCGGTTTTGGAGACCGCTGCTCTGCCAATTGAGCTACACCCCTTTGTATTACGACTTGCGTCCGGCGGCCATCGAAACAGACCGCCCCACGCCCATCGAAGCAGAGATGCACGCCGCGAAAACGGCGTGCATCTCGCCTGCTGTAACAACTACGACTTGACTTTCGCAGCATCGCTGGTGTCTTTGATTTTCGTCACGACACCAGAACCAACCGTTCGGCCGCCTTCGCGAATTGCGAAACGAACACCATCGTCCATCGCGATCGGCTTATGAAGCGTAACGGTCAACTTAACATTATCACCTGGCATGCACATATCGGCGTCAACCAGATTTGCCGTGCCGGTAACGTCTGTCGTACGGAAGTAAAACTGCGGACGATATCCGCTGAAGAACGGCGTATGACGCCCGCCTTCATCCTTCGACAGACAATAAACCTCCGCCTCGAATTCCATGTGCGGCGTAATACTGCCCGGTTTCGCCAGCACCTGACCGCGTTCGATATCTTCACGCTTCACTCCACGAAGCAGGCAACCGACATTATCGCCGGCGCGGCCTTCGTCGAGCAACTTGCGGAACATTTCAACGCCTGTGCAAACCGTTTTTCGGGACTCAGCCTCCAGCCCGATGATCTCGACTTCTTCACCGACCTTGATCACGCCGCGTTCAATACGACCCGTCGCGACCGTACCACGGCCTTCAATTGAGAACACGTCTTCGATCGCCATCAGGAACGGCTTGTCGTCTTCACGCGGCGGCTGGGGAATATAACTATCCACTGCCGCCAGAAGCTCATCGATACAGGCGCGAGCCGACTCATCGTCCGGCTTCTGACTGGCCGGCAACGCGGAGCCGCGAATGATGGGCGTGTTATCGCCATCGAAGCCGTACTTATCAAGCAGTTCCCGGATTTCCATCTCGACCAAGTCGAGCAGTTCGTCGTCATCAACAAGATCAACCTTGTTCATGAACACGACCAACGCCGGCACGCCTACCTGCCGAGCAAGCAACACGTGCTCCTTGGTCTGGGGCATGGGGCCATCGGCTGCGGAAACCACCAGAATAGCGCCGTCCATCTGGGCGGCGCCGGTGATCATGTTTTTAATAAAGTCGGCGTGGCCCGGGCAGTCAATATGAGCGTAATGACGCTCATTCGACTCGTACTCCACGTGCGACACGTGAATGGTCACGGTCTTTGTGTCGTCACGCACCGTACCGCCCTTCGCGATATCGGCGTAGGACTTCTTTTCCGCCATGCCTTTCACGGCCTGACAGGCCAGCAACGCGGCGGTTAAAGTCGTCTTGCCGTGATCAATATGACCAATCGTGCCCACATTGACGTGCGGTTTTGTCCGCTGGTATACCTCCTTGGCCATTTTCTCTTATTACACCTATCTTCGTATTAGTGGCTAAATCGTAAGAGCTACACAAAACTTACATACTAAGCGGCCAAGCGACTAGAGCTGCTGATGGGATTCGGACCCATGACCTCGTCCTTACCAAGGACGCGCTCTACCAACTGAGCTACAGCAGCCTCACCGGAAGCAAAACCGCTACCTCAACTATCAAAACCCAACACACCGGACGGCAACTAAAAAAAACCGCCATTCTCACCAAAACTAAAGAGCGGGTGAAGGGAATCGAACCCTCGTCTTCAGCTTGGAAGGCTGTGGCTCTACCATTGAGCTACACCCGCAATTCACTGCCGCCAAAACCAATTCCCGCCAAAAACGTCCAAAAAAACAACTCACCCAGCGAACACCTCGCCAGTGGGGGGTGCAGGATTCGAACCTGCGTAGGCGTGCGCCATCAGATTTACAGTCTGACTCCTTTGACCACTCGGATAACCCCCCGCTCTTTAACCAACACGGCGGGCATTCGCCTCACTCGCGACCGAAACACTTGAAACCAATTTCCGCACCAAACACTTACGACAGAGCCAGCGGGGGGACTTGAACCCACAACCTGCTGATTACAAATCAGCTGCTCTGCCAATTGAGCTACGCTGGCCCATGGAAAACCTGCTAATATACTGACAGATCCGTTCCTTGCAAGGCGAGTTCGCGAAAATCATCGCCAGATATTCAAAATACAAGAAACCGAAAAGCCAGGATTCAGAAATTTGGGAGGCGGCCGAAAGCAACTCGTTTAAGACGAAACGCAATTCTCGCTCGCTGAACACGAACGACGCCCCAACCGCGAAAGAGTGCTCGCCATAGAGCACTCACCGGCAGGGTGCTGACCCAGGTAATTGCACTTCAGAAAAACCGCCTAAAAAACCTCCTTGATGCAGGATCCCCTCGCTCGGGGCGCCAAACTCATTCCCTCTGCCGATGGACCGCCCTTGGAGGCAATCTTACTCAGGCAGATCAATCTTCTCTTCTTGGGCCGCCAAGCGAAGCTTGTTCAGGGCCCGGGCTTCGATTTGACGAACTCGTTCTTTCGTGACCCCCATTTCCGCACCCACTTCTTTAAGTGTCTGCGGCTCCAGGCCATGATTCAAACCGAAGCGGCTGATGATAATCTTTTGCTCGCGTTCGTCAAGCCGCGATAAAATCTTTCCGATTTCACGCTCCCGCTGGTGCTGCTCCGATTCCAGCAGCAGATGGTTCCCTCGGCGGTCTTCCTTGCCGGTGAACATCTCCTCCAGGCTCGTGCGGAAGCGGTCTCGCACTTTGAATTCCGCCGGAATCGTGCGGGCGAAATTCTTCATGATCGCCCAACTGGCGTAAGTGCTGAACTTATTTCCACGACCGTAATCGAACTTCTCCGCGGCCCGCATCAAAGACATATTCCCATCGCTCACCAGCCCGAAGAAATCGTCGGAACTGGAAACATGGCGCTTCGCGATCGAAACCACCAGTCGAAGGTTCGCCTGCACAATCTGGTTCTTCGTCGCGACGGCCTGCTCGTAGAGGTCTTCGATACGATCCATCAGATCGGCTTTCGGCGCGCTCGCGACTAACTTCTCCCGCAGCTTCACCGCCTGGTATTTGACAAAGTTAAAACGGCGAAACAAGTGGTATTCCTGCTCGCGAGTAAGCAGCGGAACCTCATACAACGACGCCAAATACGGCGGCAAACCGGCCGGAATTGCCGATCGACGACCCGCCGATGCTGCTTCGGGCATCTCGGTGAGAATCCGCGCCGCGGCGCCCCGACGATGGAACTCAGGATTGTCCATGAAATCGAGCGGAAGGGCGTTGATCCGATTAACGCGCACCTCGCCGATCACTCGATAAATACTGGTTTTCGTGCGGCAGTATTGTTTCGACAACACCTCCACCGAAACTCCGCTGCGGTACCGGTCGTAAATTATTTCCTTGGCTTCATCCACCAAAGGACCGGTCTGCCCCGGAAAAACGGCGAATTCAGGATGCTTCTGGTCGAACTGCTTGAGCGTATAGCGAATCGTCTCGACGCTACGGTCCATGTGCAGCGCGACTCGCCGCGTGACCTCGGAAGGGCATCCGCCGGCGTTGGCCAACCGCCGGGCGCGCTCGACAATGTCGTTTCGCTCGGCTTCGGTCAGTTGGGTGAACCGCTCGCCCCGCCGAACTCGCTCATGATTACCCGCCACAAATCGATCGACGCTGCTCTGCAAGAAGCCAACGCGTTTTCGTCCGCCGAAAAAGAACCGCCGGCTGACTAAACCCTGCTGGCGCCAACGCGAAATCGTCTTGGTGGAAACCTTGAACTGCTTACTGAGCTGATCGACCGTGTACACCGTTTCGCCCACCTCTTCAATCGCGACGTTGGCGGCGTCCGACACATCTTCCACGAGCAAGCGCAAGTCGTGTTGCACGTCTTCGCCCGAAAGAACGGTGCGTTGCCCTGCGGTGGGGCGGTAGTCGGTCACGCGAAAGCAGAGGTACTCGTACGTATAATTACGTTTGGGGTCGATTTCATTGAGTAGTTTTTCGGCGCGATTCACCTGCTCCATTTTCCGCTCGCGCGGCGCAAAACGAACCTGCTGATCGCAAAGCTGCTTTAGGCTCGAATGTCGGTAATGGCTGTGCATCTGACTTCTCCTTCCGTTTTATAACACTTTGCCGGTGTTCCCTGCGACTCCAACGCCCGACAAAGGTTGATGGCATATAGCCAGCCGCCATCCCCGGCGACTATTCTCGCGAGGCGAGATTGACAAGACGTGTACTCTTGACTACGCCCTCACGGCTTCGGTTGTTCAGTGATTATCGCCGGTAATTTCATGAGGTTATCTCTCTTACTTATTTACCAGAAACGCCTTACGTGATTTTCAAAGCCGAAAACCTGAAGGTTTTTCAAGCCCCAAACATGCAAAGTAGGACGGCCTTTCCGGCCAAAATGTTCACTATTCGAGCAAAGCAAATGCTCGGCATCAAAGTTTATTACCTGTTTTTTTTCGCCGTGGTTTCTGAACCGCGTAGATTTCCCCACCCGGGTTCAACCCCTCAAAGTCGTTGCTATTGCTTCAATTTCTCTCCGTCGGTGGTCGATGAATTCGATGAGGAACCACTTTTGCGAGCGATTCCCGGCCGGGGCGTTTCGTCGTAACGCCTGTGCAACAAATATTTTACGTACGCAATAAAACCAGCGCATCGCAACCAAGCCCCTACAAACGAATACCGAGGCTCGTTATGCAATTCGATCAACTTTCCGATATCTTGGATGCACGAAGTGGCCAGATTGTTACAACGAATTGTGGCAAATATCCATTTCGAACACGCCGGGCGGTTTTGGCCGGCCTGGGCGCCTCCTTTCTTCTGGGGGCTTTCGGCGCCCCAGTGGCGGCGGCGGCGCCCAAATACCGGTTGCAATCGAGCTGGAAAAAGGGCGACGCCCAGCGAGTCGACGCCGAGATTGAAGTGCTTGGCCAGTTGCGAATGAACGCCGATGGCAAAAAAGTCGTCACCGCGCCCTTAAAGGTAACAGGACGATTCGCGTACGAAGAACGATTGCTATCCTCCGCAACTTCTCTGGCGGCGCGCAGCTACGAACGCGCCGAAGCGAAAATCTCGATTGGTTCAGGGTCTGTCCAGCCGACGTTGCGGACCAGCCGCCAGCAAATCGTAGTGCAAGACAACAACGCTCGCTTGCAGCTGCGCAGCGTGGGCGGTCCGCTCACGCGTGAAGAACTCGATTTGATCAGCATCCAGGCAGACACCTCGATCATCGAAGCGCTCCTGCCGACTGACGCAGTCGCGATTGGCGATTCCTGGTCACCAAAAACCGAGCTTTGGCCGAAACTGCTGGTCATCGACGCCGTGAGCCAAAACGATATTCGCGCCAGCCTGGAAAAAATCGACAAAAACACGGCCCTGGTTCGCCTGACCGGCAAACTCACCGGCGCCGTGGGCGGCGTGCAAACGGAAATCGCGTTGCGAGGGTCCTACACTTTCTCCCGAACGCAATCGAGAATCACGAGCATCGATTGGACGCTTGAGGAAGACCGGGCCATTGCGCATGCCGAACCGGGATTGAAGGTCGTGGCGAAACTTAAAGTTCGCATCAACCCGCTGTCCACGCCGCGTCTCCTGCCGGATGCATTCATCCAAGTGATTCCCTTGAAAGCGAGCGCGCAGGATCTGGCTTTGGAATTCACGGCTTCCGGCGGCTATCAAATATTGCTCGACCGCCGCTGGCGGGTGATGCTTGATCGCCCCGATGCTACGGTTCTGCGTTTGGTCGATCGCGGCGACCTCATCGCCCAATGCAATATCTCGCGGCTGCCCGACCAAGCGGGCAGCGTGCTTTCGCTGGAAAAATTCCAGGCGGGCATCCAGGCGGCCTTGGGAGAACAGCCCGTCACTTTCCAAGAGGCCTCCCAAACCACGCTGCCGGGTGGGTTGCGGCTGCTGCGCGTTGTGGCCAAGGGAACGATTTCCGACCTCAAGATCCAATGGCGTTATTTTCATCTGTCGAACGAGCAGGGCGCCAGCGCGTCGTACGTGGTCACGGTCGAAGAAGACCTTTTAGCCCGACTAGGCGACGCCGACGAAGTGCTGACAAACGCCTTTTCCTTCCAAAAGCGACCAGCCGTCGCCGCTCGCCATAACAAGCCGGCAAAGCGATAGTTCCAGGTTGGCAAGCGTCCCGAATTTACGTTTTCTCCGCGATCGCCGGTTGGAGAGTGCGCTTCCGTGTGTTTTTCCAGACTTCCCGCCGCGGCGAGAAATCATTTCGTTGACCACGCCGTGCGGGAGCGATACGATGCATCTGCCGTGAGGGGCAACCGACACCACGCTCCAAGGAACAGTTCCGAATTTACATACTGAATTAACAGCTCGGCATTTTGAAAACACCGGTTTTTTTGTGACAATCGGTAACTTATATTTACGGCCGCTCCCTTAGCGAAGGTGTTTCATGTCCGCCGCCCCAAAGACTGAGCGACTTCGAAAAGAATGGCTGGACCGCCTATCCGACCTTATTCAGAAGGTGAAAACTTGGGCCGACGAACTGGGTTGGTCAAAACGGGAAATCGAAGTCACGCTCAGTGATTCCCAACTCGGAAAATACAAAGCTCCTGCGCTCATTATTCAAGACGATGCTATTCGTATTCTTCTTGAGCCGATTGCTCGCTCCGCCCCTGGCGCCGACGGCGTCGTGGACTTGTACTTAATGCCGGCATACGACGACATTGCCAGTCTCTACTTTTATGACGATGATTGGCGCGTCCACTACATGTTCCCCGAAACCCAAACAGTGGCGACCATTCGCGATGCGTCGGCAAAACTCCTCACAAAGGAATCGTTACGAGAAGTTTTGGAAGAATTGAAAAGAAATGCTGTCTAGCAAATTCAACTGGATCAAACGAGTCAAGGACGTCGAACGCGAATACAATGCTACGCAGTTCGCAATTGACTATTTGAAGAATATAATTCAACAGGACCCGAACGTACTCGCTCGTGAAATTAAAGTCAAAGACTTTGGTAAAGCTGCCGAACGACTCGAAGGGACGTACACGATTCGTCTTTTCGCGGAATTCGAAACTTGTCTGCGAAAACTCTGGGAGGTATCACGTAGTACGAAGCCTGGAGCACGAACCTTACTTGACAGCGTGGGTGACAAATACGGAACGCCGCGAGACTGGATTGATAACGCCCACGCGGTGCGCGAATATCGAAATAGCTTGGTGCATGAGAAGGAAGACGACGCGCAACCAATAGCCCTCGATTTGGCCCGACGCTATTTGTGCTGTTACCTATCCCGTCTTCCGCCGTATGGCAAATGGTAGCGGGGCGTCTCGAAGGCGATTGTTAGTTTGAGGGCGAACGGAATGGGCGTGACCTACTTCAAACGTTACGGTATGGAATTCGACCTAACCGCCGCGCCGGTTTCCAACTGCGAACTGCCTGAGTGTTATGAGTTCGTCGCCTGGCGCGATTCGTTGCTCGATGCACACGCAACCACCAAATACCGCAGTTTTTGTTTCGAACTCGACGCCAACGTGTTTCCTTGTCTGGGTGACCGCGACGGCTGTTATCGGCTGATGCGGGAAATTGTCCGCAAGCCAGGCTTCCTTCCCGCGGCAACCTGGTTGCTGCGTAAAACGGCCAACGCTCCCACTCTACCGGAAGGCGCCGCCTTCGGTTCGGCTTTTGGCGGCGGCCCGCCGACGGCTGAATTCTGCGGAACCGTGCAAGGCATACTCGATAGTGATGGCGCCGGCGCGATCCAAAATTTGGGCGTGGCGCCCCACCATCGCGGGCAAGGGCTCGGCGCCCAACTGCTCTTGCAGGCGCTGGATGGCTTTCGGGCGGAGGGTTTGCGCAGGGCCGTGCTCGAGGTGACCGCCCAAAACGCCGGCGCCGTGCGGCTGTATGAAAAGCTAGGTTTTCGCAAATTCAAAACGGTCTACAAAGCCGTGGAGGTTGCGTACGCCTGAGGCAAACGGTACGCTCTACCGTTTCCCGGACCCGCGGGAACGCACTTTGCCGCCCATCGTTGGAGTGTACGCTTCAGCGTGTTTTCGTCTAGAACGCACGCTGAAACGTACACTCCAATGGCGATTGGCCTCCCGCCTGGATGTGGCGGACGCCGCAGCCTAAAACGTGTGTTCCGGCGCCCGGTTTCCCGGCTGTGACTGTTCGATGAGTCGTGGCCTGTCCGCCTTGCGAGAGTTTTACGTGTCGCCGCCGATACTGAGTCATGAGTACGAAAACGGTTTGGTCCTGGTGGCCGAGCCGATGCCCTGGTTGGAATCAGCCGCCTTCACCTTGCTGCTGCCCGCCGGCTGCATTTACGACGCCCCGAATCGCGTGGGCCTGGCGAATCTGACCTGCGAAATGGTGCAACGCGGCTGCGGCCAGCGAGATAGCCGCCGATTCGTGGAAGATCTGGAGAATCTGGGCGCCGATACCTCTTCCTCGGTTTCCAATACGCACACCAGCTTCGGCGGCGCCATGTTGGCCGACACGCTGCCGGAAGTGCTCGGTATCTTTGCCGATTTGGTGCTCCGCCCGCATTTGCCCGGCGAGCAACTCGAAGAAGGCAAAATGGTCTGCGTGCAGGAAATTCGCGCCATCGAAGATGAACTGGCCCAGCGGCTGATGAGCGGACTGCGGCGGCGTCATTATCCCGCGCCCTATGGACGCTCCGCGCCGGGCGCGTTGGCCGCCATCGAACAAGCGACCATGCAAGACGTGCAAGCCAGTTTCCAAAATAATTATGTGCCGCGCGGCGCCATTTTGGGCGTGGCCGGAAAAATCGAATGGGAGTCGCTGCGGGAGCACGTCGGCAAAATTTTCGCCGACTGGAAAGATCGTCCGCAGACCGCGCCGCCGGAAACGCCGGCCGGCGGCGGCTACGAACATTTGCAGCAGGCTTCGCAACAAACGCAAATCGGCATGGCGTTTGATAGCGTTCCCTACGCCGACCCCGACTACTTCCAGGCGCGGGGCGCCATTGGCGTGTTGAGCGACGGCATGAGCTCCCGCCTGTTTACCGAAGTGCGGGAGAATCGGGGCCTGTGTTACACGGTTTACGCTTCGATGGGCAGCGCGCATCGGCGGCACGGAGCGGTGCTCTGCTACGCCGGAACCAGCACCGAACGGGCGCAAGAAACGCTGGATGTCATGACAGCCGAACTGATTCGCCTGGGCCAAGGCGTGGAGCAAGGCGAACTTGACCGCCTCAAGGCTAGGCTCAAAAGCTCCCTGATCATGATACAGGAATCGAGCCAGGCGCGGAGCGGCGGCGTGGCCGCCGAATGGCATCATTTGAATCGGGTGAGAACGCTGGCGGAGTTGGGCGAGCATGTCGACCGCCTGAGTTGCCAGAGTATCAATGCGTATTTGGCGGAGCATCCGCCGGCGGACTTCACCGTCGTCACGCTTGGCGAACAACCCTTGGAGCCGCCCGATGGAGTTTCGTGAACACATTCTGGAAAACGGCCTGGAAGTGATTGCCGAGTGCAATCCGGCGGCGTACTCCACCGCGATAGCGTTTTTTGTCAAGGCTGGCTCGCGCGATGAAAACGACGCCAACTCCGGCGTGAGCCATTTCCTGGAACACATGGCGTTCAAGGGCACGCCGCACAGAACGGCCGCCGAGGTGAATCGCGAACTCGACGAAATGGGCTCGCACTGCAACGCCTTCACCAGTGAAGAGCAAACGGTTTATTACGCCACCGTGTTGCCCGACCTGCAAACGCGGGCCGTGGCGCTGCTGTGCGATATTATGCGTCCTTCGTTGCGGGAAGATGATTTTGAAACCGAGAAAAAAGTCATCATCGAAGAGATCTATAAGTACGACGACCAACCGCCGTTCGGCGCCCATGAAAAATGCATGGCCTCCCACTTCGGCGAGCATCCGTTGGCGCGAAATATATTGGGTTCGGTCGAGTCGGTCACGGCGCTGACGCCCGCCGCCATGCGCGAATACTTCGAGCAGCGGTACAGCCCCGGCGGGATGGTGCTGGCGGCGGCCGGCAATGTCGATTTCGAAGCCCTCGTGCGCGAGGCGGAAAAGCAGTGCGGCCAGTGGCGGGCGTTCCCAACGTCTCGCCAAACGCCGCCCACGCCAGCGCATCAAAGCTTCGATTTTCTCGCCCACGACAAAGCCGCCCAACAATACACCGTGCAGTTGAGCAACGGCCCGGCGGCCGAAGACGAAGCCCGCTACGCCAGCCGCATCATGGCCACCATTTTCGGCGACGACTGCGGCAGCCGCCTGTATTGGGAGTTCGTTGAATCGGGGCTGGCCGAGTATGCGAGCTGCGGCGCCTACGAATACCAAGGCGCCGGTTTGCTCATGACTTTCCTCTGCTGCGCCCCCCAAGACACCCAAGAAAACGTACGCCGCCTGCATGACATGCAAGTTGCTTTTTCCCAGACCGGCGTCAGCCAGGATGAACTGCGGAGGGCCGTCGCCAAAACCAGTGCGCACGTGGTGTTGCAGAGCGAACGGCCGGGGAATCGGCTATTTTCGCTGGGCTCGAATTGGATCCAACGTCGCAAATACCGCACTGTCAAGGAAACCGTGCAAGCCTACCAAGCCGTGACAAAAAACGACATCGAAGCCATGGCCCGCCGTTTTCCTTTGGCGGTCAACACAACCCTCTCGGTCGGCCCCTTGACCGAACTGGCGGGGCCAGCCTAAGAGCGTGCCCCGAATTAAAAGCCGGGCATTTTGAAAACGCCGGGCATTTCCGGGAAATAATTGTCTTAGAGTCGCCGTTCGCTCCGTGCTAGAATACTACTTTCACGAAGCGACAGGCGCCGCTCATTTCCCCGGCGGTCCTGATATGCAGCCAAGGCCGAACGACATCATTATTGAGAATCCAGCATGACTGCAAACACCAACAACCTCACCGGCGTGACACGTCGTGGCTTCATTTCCAGGAGCGTCGCGGCAACTGTTGCAACGGCGGCCACTGTCCGGAGTTCGCTGATGGCCGCACCTCAAAAAAATCCGGGGTATATCGACGCGCATGTGCATGTCTGGACGCCCGACCTGAAAAACTACCCGCTGGCTGAGGGTTTTGTTCGGGAAGATATGAAGCCGCCCAGTTTTACGCCCGAAGAGTTGTTTTCGCACGCCCGCCCGTTGGGCGTGTCGAAGATCGTGCTCATCCAGATGAGTTATTACCGCTACGACAACTCCTACATGCTCGACATGATGCACAAACACGCCGGCGTGTTTTCGGGCGTCGCGGTGATCGATGAAAACGACCGTCCGGCGGAAACCATGCTGGAAATGAAAGCCAAGGGCGTGCGAGGTTTTAGGATTCGTCCCCAAAGCAACTCACCGCAACAGTGGCTGCGGAGCGAGGGCATGCGCGCGATGTGGCAATGCGGGGCGGAACATGGTTTGGCGATGTGCCATTTGATCGACGCGAAGTATTTGCCGTCGGTCGACCGCATGTGCCGCGAAAACCCCGATACGCCGGTGGTGATCGATCACTTCGCCCGCATCGGCATCGATGGCGTCGTGCGGGAGAACGATATTCAGGCGCTTTGCAACTTGGCGCGGCATCGGAATGTCTCGGTAAAAACATCGGCCTTTTATGCGTTGGGCAAAAAACAGGCGCCCTATACCGATCTGTTGCCGATGATTCGCCGCTTGCTCGACGCCTTCGGTCCCGAACGGCTGATGTGGGCCAGCGACGGACCGTTCCAGGTTGTGAACGGCCACCACTACGGCCCTTCCATCAACCTGATTCTCAAACACTACCCCGACCTCTCCGCCGGCGACCGCCAGTGGCTATTGCGCAAAACCGCCGCCCGCGTGTTCTTTTCGTAGCGGAACGCGGTTACGAGTTCGTTGTAGGTATTCCCGCCAAGCCGGAGGCTTGCCAGCCATTAGCCGGTGGTCGAGCGCAGCGAACACCACCGGTCCGCCAGCACAACGAACGATGCATCCCATTGTCCGGGAGCAATCGTTATAACCCGTCGTTTTTAACAGGCTTGAAGTGCCGACGCACGGCGGCTCGATAGCTAGGAAAGTGTGGAATAACGTATGCGCCGATTCCGAGCCCGCTGCTGGAATCAATCGCTGAAGTTGTTTCCAAGAGAACGCGGCTAAAATAGACGCGAATTTTCTCGGTGTTTTTTCGATATCTATCCTGACTGCGTCCCACTCTTGAGAGGATCGAGATGACCTCCCTCGCGCTGCGCCGCCCCGGCCGACTCCTAGCCGCGATTTTGGCGTGTCTGTTTGTGGCGCCGACGATTTCACTCGCGGCCCGAAAAAAACACAAAATGCCGAGCGTGGCGAAGATCGACGCGCTCGTGCAAGACCACTTTTCCCAACTGAAAGGTTACCGTAAGGGCGACCTCATTTCGCGGGACGACGTTTCGGCGCTAATGACCCAACTCGAAAAAAAAGGTTGGCGAGGCGCAACGAAATTGCCGCTGCTGGAAGAGATGTTGCCCGCAAACCATCTTTTGGTCCGCGAGATGCGAACCACCAAGGGGAAAGCGTTCATGCGCAAGACGGCGTCTTACCGACTCATTTTTGATCGACTCGATCGCATCGGAAAAATGACCGGCGGACAACGACTCATCCACGATTTAGCGCGTCTTCCGGACGGCCACCGATACGCCAAGTGGAAAGTGCATCAGGGCGCACCGAGCATGGAGGAATTTTTGCCCAAGGGGCGTTCTGGCAAGTCGCCGCAGGTGAAAAACCTTCGCCGCCCCACCGGTCGCATTTACACCGAAGAGCAGTTTGTGGAGGCGTTGCATCAGGCCCGCACCGCCGCGAAAAAGAAATAGACTTTGGTTCTAGAAATAAAAGCCCGGCATTTCGAAAACGCCGGGCTTTTTAACGTTGTAACATTGGTTCAGCGAGTCCTATTTCAGATCGATCATTCTTCGAGCAGCGGACGCAGCACTTTTTCAAAAGCGTCGGCCATGCGCACGAAGCCGAGATCGGTCGGATGCGAACCATCGACCGTATCTTCGCCATCTGGGCCCAAAAGTTTCTCGCCCTCCAGGTAGAAAAGATCACCAACTCCGGCGGCTTGAAGCCTCTCAAACGCGCCGCGCAGCGCCGCTTGATCGGTGGCGTTGCGGATTCGCCGGCTGGCTACCAGAAAACCGTTGGGGTAGTTTCGATCTTCAACCAGCAATATCGGCGTATAGGGGTGCGCCGCTCGTAGGATGCGCACCACCGGTTCGGTGCGTTCCGCAACTTCTTTCGCATTGAGATTCGGCAGGCAGTCGAGCACATAAACGGCAGCCTCGATTTCCGCCAACAGTCCGGCCATTTCGAGTTCCATTTTTCCGTTGCCCGAGAAACCGAGGTTGATCGTTTCCCGGTCAAGGCGGCGGGCCAATATGGCGGTATGGACCATTCCCGGTCGGGAAGCGCAGCCACCTTGGGTGATCGAGGTGCCCCAAAACACGATGGGGAGTTTTTTCTTTTTGCTGGCCGAAACCGTGCGCTCGATCTGACTCCCCGCCGCGACCCCGATCTCGACTTCGCTGACGCCATTGTAAAGCGGCAGAAAAAGCAGGTACTCCCGATTTTCAGGCGATAGCCCGGCCACCATTTCTTGTTCATTCACCGGCCACTTGGTCGGACGGCCATTGGCCAACCAACGCCACTTGCCTTGCCAGCGGACGTACAAATCGACGCCGCTCACACCGGTAGCCGGCATGTGTGGCATAGCAAGATTTTTTCCGATGAGCTTCCAACGCACACTGATTTTCGGCGAGTTGGTGGTGAAGTGAACGTGAATTCCCGCCGAATGGCGGCTCAGCGACCAAACCGGTCGGCGGACGATTTTCTCCGCTTTTGCGGGAAGGCGATCAAACGGCGCCTTCGTGTTCGCCCAGCCTTGTCCGCTGAGGCCGATATCTTGAGCACGGCGCCAGTCCAGCCCTTGTTTTTCGTCAACCCGCACCGGCGAGACGGCGACACCAGGTTCGGCCTGAGTCTGCTGTACAATGCATAACACAAACGCGGCAAGCAGCAAAATCCGTAACATCGACATGCGTCTTTCGTTCTCCTGTTTGGCCAAACACCCCATTCTACCCAGTTATTCCGCGTTTAACCTGCCTGATCGAAAAAGGCTGCGTGAAACAGCCGCTAATGGCTTGTGAGTATCCGCATTAGCTTTAAAAAACTCACCTTTATTAGTGAAAATTCCGATGAAACTTCTGTTAAGGGCGAGAAATCGTCCGGACAGAGGGGGTCCCCGGCGTCTGCCCCGCCGGTGTCCCCTTTCTTTTTTTCTTGGAACAGCGTTTCTTGGAACAGCGTTTCTTGGACCGGCGCGACCACTTCGGCTCTGTTGCAGCCTGCGGGCTATCTCTTCCTCCCGACTGCCGCCTTGGACCGATTCAATTTTTGCTAGGGCAAGCCGCCGCGATGTGGCACGAAATGCAGCCAGCGCCGCAATCTTCTTTTTCTCCGACGCCGCAATCCGGTCCACAGCCCTGAGCCAGTGTTTCGGAAAACTCCCGAAATTGCACTTGGGCCTCATAGGTTTGGGCTAATTGCGCGGTCAGCAACTCCACTTCGGGAGGCGTCTGGCCGAGGAAATAAAAGTACAGTGCGCGGCCATCAAACAGATGCTCCACGTCCATCAGGGTGGCTTCCAGATTGGCCTCGCGCAGCAGCCGCTCACAAGCGGTGAACGCTTCTTCTTTGTGCCGCGTCAGCCGCTCTAAGAGCATGTCGTCTTGGGGGGTCAGTCCGCGAAGCAAATGGCCATCGGCTCGTGAAATGTCTTCTCCCAGGGCTAGGGCGGCTAGCACTTCGCCCACTTCAAGACCGCGGTCGGTTTGGCAGACAACCCGCGCGCCGCGCTCGAACCGCTCGGCGCCGGAAGCTTGAAATCGCCCCACGGAGCCCAACAGGCCAACTCTCACCAAGTGCAATTGTGACACGAATTCTATTATCTCCCCGACGTTCACCCGGTTTCCATCCACACCGCCGATCATACCCGCCGTGATGGCCGTCCGCCACCGGAAACCGATAGGCGGCGATTCACGAAAGCGGCGAATATCGGCCCAGAAACGGCAAGACCGTCTATTCTCAACAATCGCTGCTCTCGTTACGATACTTCATGTGAACGAACCCACCGGCTTTGCGCTCCCACACACCGACGCGAACTTCTCATGATCGAACCGACCCTCACCCCCAATTCCGATTCTCCAGCCGCCGCCAACGAAAACGGCGTTTGGCACGGGCTCGCCCAACGCATTTTGGCCGGACACCGACTCACCCACCAAGAGGGCTTGGCGATTCTGGAGTCGTCGGACGCTGAAATTCTCGACCTGCTGGCGGCCGCGTTTCGCCTCAGAAGGCATTATTTCGGCGTTGACGTCCAACTGTATTTTTTGATGAACGCCAAGAGCGGGCTCTGCCCCGAAGACTGCTCTTACTGTTCGCAATCGAAGAACTCAGACGCGGAAATTCCCAAATACAACCTGCTTAATCGCCAAAAACTGCTCGACGGCGCTCGAATGGCATTTGAAAGACAGGCCAAAACGTATTGCATCGTGATTTCGGCGCGTGGTCCTAGCGAGAGCGAAATGCGGGCGGTTGAAACGATCGTTCCTGAAATCAAGCAGCAGTACGACCTTAAAATTTGCGCGTGTTTGGGACTGCTCACGGCGGAGCAATCTCGCCGCTTGAAAGACTGCGGCGTCGACCGGGTGAATCATAACCTCAACACGGGGCGCGAGCATTACGGCAACATCTGCACCACGCACACCTACGACGACCGCGTCGACACACTGAATGCCGTGCGGGAAGCAGGGCTGGAAATCTGCTCCGGCGGCATTGTCGGAATGGGAGAAAAGCCGCAAGACACGGTGCAAATGGCGCTCGAGTTGCGCGATCTGGGCGTGCAATCGATTCCGGTGAATTTTCTCATCGAAATCGAAGGCGCCACGCTGGAAACACAAAACGCGTTGAGTCCTCGCGACTGTTTGCGAACGCTGGCCATGTTCCGTTTTGCCAATCCCGACCGGGAAATTCGTATTGCCGGAGGCCGTGAATTGCATTTACGCAGCCTGCAACCGCTGGGGCTTTACGCCGCGAATTCCATTTTCGTGGGCGACTACCTGACCACCGAAGGCCAATCGCCCGACGAAGATTACCAAATGCTGGAAGACCTGGGCTTCACGGTTACCCGTAATTCTGAAGTGCTGGCGAACCCAACCTCTTGATCACCTGGGGAGGGGGTGGTACTTGCTTTCCCCCCCTGGCTGAGCTATGCTCGGTCCGGCCATGTTTTGCTGTGCGCCAGCGATTCAAACAGCCGCCACGCCCGCCAGCTGATCTTTTCCCAGGGGAAGCTCATGACGATCCGACTTCTTATCGCCGACGACCACGAAGTTGTGCGCTGTGGGTTGCGTAACCTCATTGCCGGCACGGAAATCGAGATCATCGCGGAAGCCACGTCTGGGAATGAGGCGGTTGAAAAAGCGCTCAGCGAGAATCCTGGCGTCGTGTTGTTGGATGTCAGAATGCCCAACGGCGACGGTTTGAATGCTCTGGGGCGCATCAAACTCGACCGGCCCGATTTGCCCGTCGTGATGCTCTCCACGTACGATAATCCCACGTATGTGGCGCGCGCGGTGGCCTTGGGCGCCGCCGGCTATGTGCTCAAAGGCGCCACCCGCGACAAACTCTTGTCGACCATTCGCACCGCCGCCAAGGGCGAAAGCGCCTGGACGCGTGAAGAACTGCGCCGCGTTACCGGCGCGTTGGCCACGCCGCGTCTGAATGCCGATGTTGAAGTTCCGCTAACCCAACGCGAAAGCGAAGTTTTGCGACAGTTGGCTCTGGGGCTGACCAACAAGGAAATCGCGCAAACGTTGCACATCAGCTACGAAACAGTGAAGGAGCATGTGCAGCATATATTGCGGAAGGTGGGAGTTTCCGATCGCACCCAAGCCGCAGTGTGGGCGGTGCGCAAGGGCTTGGTGTGAGCCCGCGCTGGGTGAACGACCGTTGGAGCAATGAGTGTCGCCTTTCGCGAATTCCTTCACAGCCTCTCCGCGAAAGTAGCGTTCTTTCGCGAATCGCAATGCGGCTATCGGGCGATTGTTTCTCGATCGCTCCTTATGAAGATTTCATTAAGAATGGGGATCGAGAGTGCGACACGGCTTTATCCGTGCTAAATTGATGGGGCAACGTTGAAGAGTTGCCAACCCGTCCCGCCAACCGCCCTCAGGTGAACACGATGAAATTTGGATTCGGCGTTATTGCTGTCTTATCGCTGGCCCTCCTTTCCGGGCTGGTTTTCGCATTGAGCTGGGGCGGGTCGTCTTCTTCTCCCGTTTTTTCGTCGTCGGGAGGAGGCGCTCAAAGTCAGCCTTTAACGATCTACTGCGCGGCCGGTTTGCGCACGCCGGTGGAAGCCGTGGCCAAGGCCTACCGGGAAGAGTTCGGCGTACCGGCGGAGTTCGTTTTTCGCGGTTCGGGAGCTTTGTTGTCCGACCTCCGCGTGGCGGGCGCCGGCGACGTTTACATTGCCGCTTCGATGACCTACCTCGACGACGCTCGCAACCAGTACCAGTTGGTTGATGAAGTCTTTCCGATCGCCTCGCAGCGCGCCGTGATTCTCGTGGCCCAGGGAAACCCCAAGAAAATCAAGGGGTTTGACGACCTCTCGCGCGAGGGCGTGCGTGTTTCGTTGGCCGACCCCGGCGTTGCCGCAATTGCCCGCGCAGCCAAAAAAGCGATTGGCGAGGAGCGCTGGGCGAAGGCTTGGAAGGCGAAATTGGTTTCGGTCGATACGGTGAACCGCGTGGCGAACGATGTGAGTTTGAACGCCGCCGATGCCGGAATCGTCTGGGACGCCACCGCCCAGCAGTACGATAATGTCGAGGTGGTGCGTGTGCCGGAGTTCGACGCCGCGCCCAAGCAAATTGCCGCGGGAGTTTTGAGCGACTCCAAGCAACCGACCCGCGCCTTGCATTTTCTGCGTTTCATGACCGCCCGAGATCGTGGCCTGAAGTCGTTCCAGAAACTTGGTTATGAAGTGATCGAGGGCGACCGCTGGGCCGATAAACCTGAAATCATGGTTTTCGCCGGCGGCTTGAATCGGCCGGCTATCCAGCAAACCATCCGCGACTTCGAGAAGCGTGAAGGCGTTTCGGTGCTCGATTCCTACAACGGCTGTGGTATTCTAGTGGGCCAGATTCGCACCGGCTCCGTGCCCGATCTTTACTTCTCCTGCGACACCAGTTTCATGACCCAGGTTTCCGAAGAGTTCCCCCACCCGGTGAACGTATCGGCCACCGACATGGTGATCATCACCTCCAAAAAGAACGAGCACGGCATCAAAACCATGAAAGATCTGGCGCAATCTGGTTTGAAGGTCGGCGTGTGCCATCCCCAGAAGAGCGCCTTGGGCGCGCTCACCAAACGGCTGCTGGAGAAAAACAGCCTGTGGGATCAGGTGTTTGTGAACGTTAAGGATACGCCCGCCACGGCGGATCGTTTGGTGGAGCACGTCGTGATTGGCAGCTTGGAAGCGGCGATTGTTTATCGGGCCAACACCACGATGCAAAAAGACAAACTGACGGTGCTTTCGATCGACGACGTCGCGGCGCGCGCCACGCAGCCGATCGCCGTTTCCGGACAAAGCGATTTCAAACAGCTTACCTCCCGCCTGATGGAAAACATTCGCTCGGCGGAATCGATGGCCAAATTCAAGAAACTCGGTTTCGATTGGCTCGGAGATCCCACCCGCTGATGACGTCTGAGTTGATTCCGAACACCGAGCCGCAAGCGGCCGCAAGCAAGTGGCGCGAGCCGCCTTCCGACCTGCCTTTTTTTGCCGGGCTGGGTATTCTTGCGGCGTTTTATGTGCTCCTGATCATGGCCATGTTGGCGGCCGATGTTTCGTTCGCGGCCGCCGAATGGCGCAAGGCGTTGGCCTCCTTGTTGACCGAGGAAATCAAGTACGCGATTTGGCTCAGCCTGATTTCATGCAGTATCACGACGGTGTTGTCGTTGTGGGTGGCCACGCCGGTCGGCTATTTGATGTCGCGAACGAACTTTCCGGGCAAGGCCTTGGTCGACGCCATTCTCGACATCCCCATTTTTCTGCCGCCGTTGGTGATCGGCTTGAGCCTCCTGATACTCTTCCGGCAAACGCCGCTGCGATATCTCGACGACCGCTTCCCGATCGCACTGCATATTCCCGCCGTGATTATCGCCCAGTTTTCCGTGGCCAGCGCATTCGCCGTACGCACGCTCAGAACCACGTTTGATGAAATCTCGCCGCGACGGGAACAAGTCGCACTCACGTTGGGTTGTAGCCGCAGCCAAGCGTTTTGGTTGGTGGTGTTGCCGGAATCTTGGCGAGGTTTGCTTACCGCCGCCACGCTGGCTTGGGCCCGTTCTCTGGGCGAGTTTGGCCCCATTCTCGTCTTTGCCGGCTCCACCCGCACCAAAACCGAAGTGCTGCCGGTGAGCGTGCATTTGGAATTGAGCATCGGCAATATCGAGGGGGCGGTCGGTATTTCGCTGCTGATGGTCGTGGTGGCTTTGATCGTGCTGGTGGTGGTTCGCCTGTTGGCCGGCTCTGAACGCGTAGCTCGGAGTTGACCAGACATGATCGAGACGCGCAACTTAGTCGTTCGCAACGGTGAGTTCACCGTGCAAGACGCCAACCTGCGCATTGCCGGCGGCAAGTACGGCGTGCTGATGGGCAAAACCGGTTCGGGAAAAACGACGCTCCTGGAGGCGATTTGCGGTTTGAAGCGAGTGGTTTCGGGCAGCATTATCGTCGGCGAGCGCGAAGTCGCGACCTTAAAACCCGGCGCGCGGGGCATCGGTCTGGTTCCGCAAGACGGCGCGCTTTTTCCCATGCTGACGGTCAAGGAGCATTTGGAATTCGCCTTGCGCGTTCGAGGCTGGTCGGCGGCCGACCAGCAACGGCGGGTCGACGAACTCTCGGCCCTGCTGCAAATTGAATCGCTTTTGAAACGCAAGCCCCATCAGCTTTCCGGAGGCGAGCGGCAACGCGTCGCGCTGGGCCGTGCGTTATCGTTTCGCCCCGCGACCTTATGTCTCGACGAACCGCTCAGCGCCTTGGACGACGACACCCGCCATGAGATGGTCGAGCTGTTGAAACGCGTGCAGCGGGAAACCGGCGTTACGGCTTTGCACGTAACGCATAATCGCTCGGAAGCCGAAACCCTGGCCGACGTAAAACTGCATATTGTCGCGGGGGAAGTCATGCAGGTCGAGAAATTCCCCGCGCCTCATATCCCTCTCGCCCGATAACGCCGGCGGCGGTTCAAGGGGCATGGCCGGCGTCCCGCCAGTTACCAGTTGGTTGAGGAAGCTTGCAGCTCATTTATCAATAGTTATTTGTCAATCGTCATTTGTCATTCGGGGGCAACCTAAAACGATCTTTGCGTAACGAACAACGCCAGCCTTGCTTTCGGCGCTGGCGATGCGCCAGAACACAGCAGTTGCCATCCCTCCCTCCAATGACAAATGACGATTGACAAATAACTATTGACAATTTTCTGCTCAAACCGCCTCCATCTCCGTGGCGGTTTCCTTGGCGTCGGCAATTCCAGCTTGAGGCCCGTTCCCGCCCTCGATAATTGTCGGTAGGATGCAGGGCTATTCGCAGCCGTGCGAAATCGCGGCGCGGCGCCGCTTGAAGATTATTAAAAAAACCTTCCGTAGCATAAAAAAGGGATGCAATATGAAAGTCGCCACGATCACCACCGCCAAGGGCGTTATTCGAATCGAATTGTTCGACGACAAAACCCCCAACACCGTTGCCAATTTTGAGAAACTGGCGGGCGAAGAATTCTACAACGGCCTGACGTTTCACCGCGTATTGGCCGATTTCATGATCCAAGCCGGCTGCCCCCGTGGCGATGGCACGGGTGACGCCGGTTATAAATTCGCCGACGAATTTCACCCCGAACTGAAACACGAAGGCCCCGGCATTCTCTCGATGGCCAATGCCGGCCCCGACACCAACGGCTCCCAGTTTTTCATTACCCATGTCGCGACTCCCTGGCTGGACGGCAAACACTCCGTATTTGGCCGCGTGCTGGAAGGGCAAGACGTGGTCGACGCCGTCGCCCAGGGCGACATCATGGAGACCATCGTCGTGGCCGACGAATAAGAGGGCGTCCGGTATCGGTTGACACAATCGCATCGCTTTTTCGTTTAACGGCAAGCCGAAGGCGACTGCGTTTTTCTGTCTTGCCCGAACGCGTGGGCTCAAAACGCAGCCGCCTTCGGCTTGCCGTTAAACGAGCCCTTTGAGGCATACCCCGGCGAATTGGAGAACGGCGGCCGATTTCCCTGCGGCGCCGCGCTCGATTCGCTATAATCGTAGCGGGCGTGCAACGGCGAGGTCCTGTTGCGGATGTGCGTCTCCATACACCAAACTGCGTCTCCAAACACCAACAAGGAGCGGGCGATGTTGGCCAGTAAATTTCGAACGCGGACCGTGGCGGGCCTTTGCATATTGATGCTCACGTTGGCCGGCGCCGTGCTTTTGGCTTGCGAAACGCCGGTCTATCGGTATGCAATGTATCGCTGGGCGCCAGAGCCGTATGAGGTTTATTACTTCCACGAAGGTGAAAGCAGCGCTGCGGAAGCCGACGTTCACAAAGCTCTGGAAGATGCCGCCGAAGAGTGGGCGAACGTTTCCTTGATCAAGATCGACCTTTCGGTTGAGAATGCGATTGAACGCGTCCCGCCCGATGTGCATCAATGGTGGACGTCCGAGGAAAACCGCCAGCCGCCGCTATATTTGGTGAAAAACCCGATGGGGTTCGTGGTCCACTCCGGTTCGCTTACCAAGGCCGACGTGGCCGATATGGTTCAGTCGCCGGTGCGGCAGGCGCTCGGCGAACGGCTGGAGCGCGGCGAAGCTGCGGTGTTCCTACTGCTGGAAGGCGCCAACGCAGCCGCCAATCAGATTGCCGAACGCGAACTGGCCGGTGTCGTGAAAGATGTCAACAGCGGTGAGATTGATCTCTACACCTCGCCGCTTTCCGCCTTGCCGGTCGGTTCGGAATCGGGCGAAAACGCGTCTAGGGAAGACACAGACGCCGCCAATCCAGAAGCCTCTTCGCAGAAAGTGAAGGTGGGCTATTTGGTGGTCCGGCGAGACGACCCCAAGGAACGCTGGTTGATCGATTCGCTGTTGGCGGTCGAGTCGGATTTGCCCGAACTTTCTGGTCCGATGGTGTTCGGCGTTTATGGACGGGCCCGCGCGTTGCCGCCGTATGTTGCCGCCGGCATCACGCGAGACAACCTGCAAGACTGCATTGAATTTGTCACCGGCGCCTGCTCCTGCACCGTGAAAGAGGAAAACCCCGGCGTCGATTTACTCCTAACCTACAACTGGGACGACGCCGCGCTGGCCCTGAAGGAAAAGTTTGGCTCCGAGGAAGGCAACGAAAGCCAATTCGGCGGACTCGACTTATTCCCGCAGTTGATTGTCGCGGGCGAAGTTCCCGAAGATGGCGAACCGGCCGACGCCGCTCCAACCGAACAAATCCCAGCGGTTGAAGAGGGAGCGTCAACCGAAACAGATTCTTCAATTGAAGCCGCCGCGTCGGAGACGTCATCCGAGGAAAGCTCCTCGTTGGCCGCCCAACCAGCAACCGAAACGTCCAAAAACATCGCCTTGGTCGAAACCGAGGAAGAATCGAATCGTAATGAAACCGCGATGGAAGAGCCCTCCGCCATGAATCCCGATTCCAACGGCGGCGAGCATGTTATTTTATCCGGCCCCGTCATGGTCTCCTACTCGCTCAACACGCCGCTGTTTCTCATCGTTGGCGCGGGCGTGGCGCTCGCGCTCTTTTTGTTAATTGGCGCCACGTTTTTCATGTTCCGAGGCCACTAATTTGTTGAGCGGCAATGATTGAACTTGAGAACGTACACAAAGTGTATGCGACGAAAAACGGCGAGGTCCGGGCGTTGGACGGCGTCTCGTTGCGCGTGGG
>QIKY01000138.1 GCA_003233175.1 Planctomycetaceae bacterium
CAACGCTTGGCGATTGCAACGAGTCTTTTGTAGACCCGGTCGCTGCGGTCCTTTAACAATTCATGAGGCTTGAGCGGATAAGCTTCGAGCAGATCTTTTGGTGGGAATCTCGCAACCAAATCAACCTTGACTTCTTCGACTTCTTCCCTCCGGACACGCTTGACTTCTTCGACTTCTTTCCTCCAGGCAACCTGAGTTTGCGGTGGGTCCCATTCGCTGACGCCGTGCAGGTACGGCTCGACAGGCGGGCGGCCGGGCATTTTTTCGCGAATCGTGGTCAGCGACCATGCATCGAACAGAATATCGCTCGTCGGCAAGATCGTCGGTTCCGGGGCGAACGCCTCACGCCGGGCTTCCGCATTCAATTGCTCAAGCGCATGCGGACTAGCGTCGCCGTCGAGTTGCTTGAGCAAAGCGAGCGTCTTCCGCCGCCGCTCGTCGCGTTCGCTGGTTTTGCCGTCCTTCCCAAACGATATGGGATGAACGACATGAATCTCGGTATCATCTTGCTCACCAAAACGGTTCACGCGGCCGAAACGCTGGGCCATGCTGTCGAATGTCGAGAGATCACAAACGAGATGGTCGGCCGAGATGTTCACGCCGACTTCTCCGGCGCTGGTGCAAACGAGATAGACGGTTTCTTTGGGCAGGGCGGTTTCCGGGTTTCGATTCGCCTCGGGAAGGAACCGTTGAAAAACGAGCGATTTGACCAACTGCTCCCGTTCCAGACCGCGCAGCGTACCGGTCAGTTGTTTGGTTGCGTTTTTCGGTAACTTCTTGACGATTTCCTCGACGACTTCCACCATGTGAGCGAAGACAAGCACGGCTCGCCCAATATTTTCGTGTCCTAACGCGCGCTCTACGATTTCGTCGACCAATTCCTTACTCTTGTTTTTGTTCTCGTCGTCAACAGGAAGAAAGGTGAGCGTTTTGGTCGCCTCGATTCGTTTCTTGACGTCCGAGTGCTGGCGATCTTCGGAAGAAAGGCCAAGGACGTTGCTCTTTTGCGCATTGGCGTCTTCGCTTGGCCTGCTTCGCGCGGTGGCCGAAAGGGCCATCACTCGCAACGTCGGCCACGTCACACGAGAGCCATCCGTATTTTCCCGCTGCTGTTCCTTTGCGATTGACTCGATCAGGCTTTGAAACGCCGGCTCCAGGTGGGCTTCATCATGCACGAGCAACACATCTTGACCGAGAAAGCCCGCCTGCAACGGACGGCTCTTGAAGCCGATGCGATAGCCTCCGAACAGCAAGCGGCTGCCGATCATGTCGACGGTTCCACAGATCACCGCCGGCTTCGACGGATCGGCGGACCACTCCTGATTGTCGGCGAACTGACCGCGGAGCGTGCTGATGGCAAGCCCTCCGAGTTGGTCTCGTAAAGACTTCAGTTCCGGTTTCTTCAGATTACACCTGAGATTTTCGACTTCGTCGGTCGTCTGGTCGACGACCGTGCGCCGATTGACAACATAGACAAGTCGGCGAGGTATCTTGCTGCGCTGTTTTCCCAATGCAATCAGCCAAATGGCAATCACCAATGTTTTGCCCAGGCCGGTTGGTATATCGCAACACGCGGGGATATTGTCGTCCCGGTCCGAAACGAACTGGTCATACAATGTTTCCTGCCACGGAAAGGGAGCATGACCGGTCAAGGCAGCGAAATCGTTGGCGAAGCTGGATTCATTCATCGGATGTTTCCCTCTCAATAACCGGTCGTCTGTGCAACCAATATGAGGATTGGCGAGAAGATAAACAACCGTTGCAGACTTTGTCGTCGGATGTTTGATCAGGCATATCGGCGCACACCTGCATAGCGCTTGGCACAAAAGCCTCTCGTAACTGTGGATCACAGCATTCTATCAAGCGAGCAGTTATGCTCGCGTTGAAACATCAGCCAAGTGTCGCGGAGGGCGTCGGTGTCCATATCTTGAAATTCCCAGAAGGGTGCACTCAATTCATCCCTGAACGTACTTACGCAGACGCGGCTGCGCGGCAAGAGCTTTTTCAGCATTGCTTCTTCGGCGGTACACCGTTTTCGCCGAGAGCCCAAGGTCGCTGGCGATTTCGCCGGTAGTCTTTTCTTCCAAATCCGCTCGCAGGATCCTGGCGTTAATCGCTGGAAGCGCATCGATGCATTCCTGCAGAATTTGAGTGCGCTCTTTTTTAAGGAACTGGTTTTGGGGCTGTAATTCGGGATGGCCTTCCAGTACATTCTCCTGAGGAGAAAAAGATTCAATTCGGTTACTGCGACGATGGGCGTCGCGTGTTCGTTGCTTTGTGCGATTTCGCAAGGCGCCGGGATGCAAATTTCCCCCGTACTTCGAGTGGAGTTCGATCCAAGCATCGTGGAATGAGTCGAGTTCGTCCTTCTTGAATCCGCCAACACATTCAAGGTAAACACACATCAGAATTCTCCTTTTGACTCAAAAATGACCGCTTCTACATAGTTAACGGATGAGCCATTCAACATTCTCGCTTACTGAGAGTTTCATTGATAAGTGTTGCATTTGTTGATCGGGCATGATAACCTACCTTATCGAGCCTTTCAATAAGGCCATTCCGCGCTGCGGTTTTCAACGTGCGCGGCCGCATTGAAGCCTGAGTGTTTCCTTGATTTTGGGTGGAAGCCCAAAACTTTCCGCGTTCAAACGAACGCGGCCCCATTGAACGGTTGTTCTTTTTTCCGCGCCCGGCATTTGGTTCAGGCCTTTCACCGTTATTGGCGAACTGCCTGCGGAAAATCCAAACAACCGTTAGAGACTTTTTTCACAACTTCCCTAAATATTACATAACTTGCGTGTTGAGTGTACAATTCACGCGGCTAGTAATAGATCGTTTAATGGCAAGCCGAAGGCGACTGCGTTTTTCGGTATTGCCCAAACGCGTGGGCTCAAAACACAGCCGCCTTCGGCTTGCCGTTAAACGAATTTGCTACATAAGCCATAAGTTAATTATTAAATCATCTTAACAGCAGTGTAAACGACATTGGCCTGTTGGTCTTTTCGTAACAGAAGAAACATTCATGGGCCACGCCCACGGGGCGACCAGTCGTCATGTTTTGGCAGGCGCGTTTACGGCTGAAGAAGAGATGCGAACAATGGCCGCCGACGCCCGCAAGCATGCTTCCTGTTTGCCTCAGACTGTTGTCCGCTCACGAAGAATGCAGAAAACCATTCAGCGACAAGCATGAACACAGTGCCTTACCTATTTTCACCATCGTTTTGAGTGAAAAAATCTAGGGCATGTAGGTACATACTGATTGGTGCGCGAATGGGAACCCGGCACCCCCTTTGCGACGCGGGAAGGCCGGAGAATCGCACCGCACAGAGGCGGTGTTCTTTGTGCCACTCGAACCAGTCACTCGCCGCGCAACGCCCCGCAAGGCATGCTCAACGCCGCTCAGAGTCATCCCCTCACTCTTCCATTTCAAATTTGCTTGTAATCAGAAGTTCCGCCAGTCGGACACCACCGCTACGCTATCTGCACGGCTCTCGAACTGCCGTACCAACTCTACACACTGAGACAGGCCGACATTCCCGACGACGACGCGGTTCTTGAACGGATTGATCGAAACCAGATTGGCCGGAGGAATTTGTCGCCCGAAGACTTTCGGATTATCTCAGGCCGGATTTACAACCGGAGGAAGAAAGCTGCCTCAGAAGATCGGGCAGGGATTTTTCGGGGGATCAAATTGAGCTCCCCAAAATCGCCGACGAAGTAGCCAGCGAACTCGGTGTCTCTACTCCAACGATCAAGCGCAACGCACAGCGCGCCGAGGTTCACGACGCCTTGCTTGACGCTGGTGGAGATTGCCAAGGGAGCCACACAAGCGGACATTGCCGCCGTCAAAGGGAAACCTGCGGAACAGGCGGTGATGCACTTCTCGCGATTAAGGAAGGCAGGCTCTACCGGGGAACTCACCTGTCCGTGAAAGCGGCGCCACCTCACGATTCTCGCCGGGGGGCGTGTGCGGGAAGCCTTCGGGAAGCCTTCGGGAAGCCTTCGGGAAGCCTTCGGAGGGTCTTTCGATAGGTTTGCTTCAACCCGGCATCGACGCAATGAAAAACACCCGCCCCTATCTTTTGGGAGTGCGATTTCGAGCGAATCAGCCGCCGCGATATTCTCGCAAGTGGTGAACGCCGCCAGAAAGGCCCGCTGTTTGGGGGTAATCATTCTCTGCTCCCCTCCTTGATGATGGCCGCCACGCCCTCTTTGACACCCTCCGAAAGCATCGGCCATGCGTCGATAATCTGCCGCAAGCGTATGTCTTCCACGACCAAATCGGCGCCAACTGTGCCGGATTCTGTGCCGCGCGATTCTGAAAGTTGCATTTTTCTCGGTGTTTGTTTATGCTGTTCGAGTCCCGTAGGGGTCACTTCCCCGAATTGCATCATCTGGCATTTTTGGCAGGCGGCTGCAAATTCGGGGCTTTTTTATGCGCTGCCGCAAGAAGCGTTGGCCAAGCGTGTTGAGTCTGGAAATAATTCGGGGAGTATTTCGACATGCGCATACGCGATATCAAAATACATCGCCTGTTGGGCGGGACCGTTGACGGCGGTTGGCCCGATGGCCACGAACCCGAAGCCGACCTCCACACGCTGGTGGAAGTATTGACCGACGACGGTCCAACCGGCGTGGGGAGTGTGTTTACTTCGTCGGCCCTAACGGCCGCCGGTATTGAATGCATGCGGCCGCTGTGGGAGGGCGAATCGGCCCTGGAGCCGGAACGCGTGAGCGAGAAACTACGCCAAGCCAGTTTTTGGCAAGGACGCGGCGGCACGTTGGAACACGTGATTTCGGGCATCGACATCGCCTTATGGGACCTGCTCGGCAAAGCCTGCGGGCAGCCCGTTGGCCGGCTGCTGGGCGGCATGTACCGCTCGCGGATTCGACCCTACGCTTCTCTGCTGTTCGCTGAGCCGGACGTCTTGCGGGAACGCTTGCAGGCGACGGTCGCCCGGGGATTTCGAGCGATAAAAATGGGCTGGCGTCCGTTTGGACGCAGAAACAACGCCTTCGACGAACTGCTGGTGCGAACCGCCCGCGAAGCGGTCGGCGAGGAGGTTGCTTTATTTGTCGACGCCGGCGGCAGCGAACAATTCTGGCCCCATGGCTACAAATGGGCCTTGAGAACCGCCGAAATGCTGGCGCAATATGATATCGGTTGGTTCGAGGAGCCGCTCCCGCCCGACGACCTCGAAGGGTATGTGCGTTTGAGAAACGCGTCGCCGGCGCCGATTGCCGGCGGCGAAGTGCTCACCCGCCGCCAAGCGTTCACGCCCTGGCTGGAGCGGGGGGCGTTTGATATCGTCCAACCCGATACCACCAAGTGCGGCGGGCTCTCGGAAGCTCGGAAAATCGCTTGGTGCGCCTACGACCACAACATTCGCTTTGTCAGCCATGGCTGGAACACCGCCGTTGGGCTGGCCGCCGACCTCCATCTGGCGGCGGCCATACCCGTGGCCTCGCACGTGGAATATCTGACGCCCGCGCCTTACATTGAAGAAATCGTCGCGGAACCGTTCGTTCTCGACGCCGAAGGTTACTTGCCAATCCCCGAAAAACCCGGCCTGGGAATCGAACTCAACCGAGAAGCTCTCCGACGTTTTGCCGGTGAATAACGCCCGCTCGGCATCGTTGATGATCCGCCGGCGTGCTGCAACTCGGCTTTTACGACCCCATTTGCATGAATTGGGCGGCGCGCCGGTTGACAGATGCGGTCGATTCATTAGACTCCCTCGCTTAACGACTCCTTGTCGAAACACATGCGTGGTTTCGACGTCTGCTCCGACGATCTTCTTCCCTTGCTCTTTGCGGGGACTCTCCTTGACCGCCGATCGAAATGACATCTAACCGGAGCGCGGAAGGCAATACCCATGCCGGCGACCTCTTTGTCGAACGTCGTTCCGTTTCTCTTTTTCTCCGCGCCCATGGCGTTTGGATTGCCTTCCAATGCAAGGCCATTCGCCATCGCTCCCCCTCAAACCACACAATGCCTAAGCAGTAAAGGCAGGAAGAAACGATGCCCAGTTTCCCGGAGAACGTGCTCAGGATGAATGTTACTTCAAGCGGCCGAAAGTCCGACAATCGCACCGGCTGGATGCAATTGCGCCAAGCCATGTTGCGCGGGGCGTCCTGGCGAGGATTGGCGACGGCATGCATGGCGGCGATTTTGCCGCTGCTGACGCAATCGTCGCTGCTGGCGGCCGAAGGCGGCATCTCGACCGGCACGCAAGTGAAGATCGGCTTCTTTTGGCTGTTTGCCTTGGGAGCTTCCATCTTCGCACTTTGGCAGGCCCGTCGTTTTTTCAAGGAAATGATGGCGGCCGACCCCGGCAACGACCGCATGGTGGAAATCGCGGGTTTTGTGCGCGACGGCGCCAATGCGTATCTAAAACAGCAATACATGGTGGTGGCGGCTTTTTTCGTTGTCATCTTACTGCTGCTGCTGATATTGGTTTACATGGGCGTTCAAAGTCCGTTTGTGCCGTTTGCCTTCCTTACGGGCGGTTTTTTCAGCGGTTTGGCCGGTTGGTTCGGCATGAAAACGGCCACTTGGGCCAGTAGCCGCACGGCGGCCGGCGCCCAGAAATCGCTCAACCAGGGGCTGCAAGTCGCTTTTCGCAGCGGCGCGGTCATGGGCCTGACGGTGGTCGGTCTGGGGCTGCTCGATATCACTCTCTGGTTCGCCTTCCTGTATTGGGTTTGGCCGATGATCGGCGAGGAACTCAATTTGATTGATATTACCGTCACGATGCTCTGCTTCGGCATGGGCGCCAGCGCCCAGGCGTTGTTTGCTCGCGTGGGCGGCGGTATTTTCACCAAGGCGGCCGATGTCGGCGCCGACTTGGTGGGCAAGGTCGAACAAGGAATTCCCGAAGACGATCCTCGGAATCCGGCCACCATCGCCGACAACGTGGGCGATAACGTGGGCGATGTCGCGGGCATGGGCGCCGACTTGTACGAATCGTACTGCGGCTCCATTTTGGCCACCGCCGCCTTGGGCGTCGCCGCTTACTCCTCTTCCGCCAAGCTCCTGCCGGAAGGGATGAACAAAGACACCGCCGCGCTGCAAGCGCTGTTTCTGCCGCTTTCGATTGCTGCGGTCGGTATTTTTGTTTCCGTGGCCGGTATTTTCATGGTCAAAACCGATGACGAAGCCACCCAGAAAAATCTGCTGCACGCGCTGGCCAAGGGCATCAACTTTTCCACCGGCTTGGTCGTGGTGTTGGCTTTTCTGCTGACCCTCGTGCTCATGCCGCGCTCACCCGACACCGTGTTCCTTGGCTTTATTCCGGGCGTCTCGTTCAGTATCGCCGTGGGGCTGGGCGCCGGTTGGCTGATTGGCTGGTGGACCGAATACAGCACCAGCGACGAATACTCCCCCACCAGAAAACTCGCCGAACAGGCAGTCACGGGACCAGCCACGATCATCATCGGCGGTATTGCCGACGGCATGATGAGCGTTTGGGTTCCGGTGCTGGTCGTTTGTGCCGGAACGCTGCTGGCCTTCGGTTTCGCCACCGGCTGGAATTTTGATGATGTGAGCTATTTCGCGCTCGGTCTGTACGGAGTGGGTATTGCGGCGGTTGGCATGTTGAGCACGCTGGGCATCACCCTCGCGACCGACGCCTATGGACCGATTGCCGATAACGCGGGCGGAAACGCGGAAATGGCCGGCCTTGATCCCATCGTTCGCGAACGCACCGACGCCCTCGACAGCCTGGGTAATACCACGGCGGCCACCGGCAAGGGTTTTGCCATTGGTTCGGCCGCACTGACCGCCTTGGCCCTAATGGCCGCTTACGTGGAAGAAGTCCGCGTGGGTTTCGAGCGTTGGGGCGTGGAGGTCGTGCAGCGCGACGAGATCGAAAACGATACGTTCTATAAAGTCTCGAACGGTTTTGTCGTCTACAAAACGACGGTCGGCGGTGAGCCAAAATCGCATACGTTTCTGGTCATGCCGCACACCCTGCTTGATAAACGCATCGCCAAAACGTGGGAGGAAATCAGTTTTCGCCCTGCGGTCGCGCTGCCCAATGATTTCATCAAGTTTATTCCCGGTAAGACCGAAAACGACCCCGGCCAAGCCCGTTTCAAAGCCACCGACCAAGAGTTGGTCAGCGTTCACGCCGCCACCCTGCCCGACTTCGCCACCTACTACGATAGCTCCGTAATGAGCCCCAAGGTATTGGTGGGTATGTTCCTCGGCTGCATGTCGACCTTCGTCTTCTGCGCCATGACGATGAAAGCGGTGGGCCGTGCGGCTCAGGGCATGGTGGAGGAGGTGCGGCGGCAGTTCCGGGAAAAGCCGGGAATTATGGCCGGCACCGAAATGCCCGATTACACGGCCCCAGTGGCTATTAGCACCAAGGCGGCCCAGAGAGAAATGATTCTGCCATCTGCCTTGGGCCTACTGATGCCCGTCCTGACTGGACTATTGCTCGGCGTCAGCGGCGTGTTGGGCCTATTGGTCGGCACGCTGACCTGCGGCTTCTGCGTAGCGATTTTCATGGCCAACGCGGGCGGCTCCTGGGATAACGCCAAGAAATACATCGAAGCCGGGCACCATGGCGGCAAGGGCTCCGACGCCCACAAAGCCGGCGTCGTGGGCGATACCGTCGGCGATCCGTTCAAGGACACCAGCGGACCCAGCCTGAACATTCTGATCAAACTGATGAGCATGGTCAGCGTGGTCACGGCCGGGTTCATCGTTAAATTCAGCCTCACCGCGTTGGGCATCTTTTAAGCCCAGCGGCGGGTGCGGCAGCGCACTTTGACGCCCACCGTTGGAGTGTACGCTTTCGCGTGCTTCCGAGATGAAAACACGCTAAAGCGTACACTCCAACGGCGATTCACAAAAAAGCCCGGCATTTTTCAAAATGCCGGGCTTTTTCTTCACCACGTAATTTCAAGCAAGCCCTTGACGTATAATTCGGCACGTTGATTTCAGCCGACTCCACAGCAACTCGCCTCGTCTCACAGGAGAGCGTGAATTCCAATGATTCGCAGGTTCTGTCTGTACTCGGTGATCAAGAACCTCCGATTCTCTGCTCCTTTTTTGGTCCTCTATTTTCTGCATTTGGGCCTTTCGTATTTGGAGATCGGCCAACTGCTCGGCTGCCAGCATCTGGCGACCGCCATTTGCGAGACGCCCTCCGGCGTATTAGCCGACCGTTGGGGCCGCCGCAGCACGCTGGCCTTGGCGTTTGTTTTTCACGCCCTCGCCCTGGCCATGTTTGGCTGGGCGGCCAGCATGCTCCAAGCGCCGCCGCTGCTCTGGTTCTACCTCTGCGCGATTTGCTTCGGACTTGGCGAAGCCTTGCGTTCCGGGTGTCACAAGGCGATCATGCTCGACTACCTCGACCACACCGGTCAGAGCGACCGCATCACGGAGGTTGTGGCTCTGGCCCGCTCGTACTCGAATTTTTCCGCCGGCGCGGCGTCGCTCGCCGGTGGGCTGGCGTTGGCCTTTCTTCAGAGTTACGCGTTGTTGTTTTGGCTTTCGGCGGCTGCCGCCGCGGCGGGCGTGGCGCTCATGATGAGTTACCCCCAAAGTTTGGAAGGGGAGGCTTCGAGAAGGCGAATGCGGAGCGGACCAGCCTTGGGGCCAGAGGCCGGGAAGTGGAATTTTTTCGAGTGGTTCAATCATCCTGGGTTCGCTCGGCTGTTTTTGCAATCGATCGTTTTTGAGAGCCAGCTCAAAATCGTGCTCAAATACTATGTGCAGCCGTTCTTAAACGTGGGCTTGCAGGCGGTCGGCATCTCGCTCATTGCGGCCAATGGCGCGGAAGGCGCCGCCAGATCGAGCGGCGCGGTTTGGATCGGCCTCAATGAATGTGTGCGCGACACCCTGGGCGGATTCGGCGCCAAGGCCAGCAATGCCTGGGAGCGATGGTTTCATAATCGGGCGAGGGCGTTGAACGCCATTTATGTGCTGGCGGCGGCGGCCACGGTGGCTATTGGCGTGTGCGCCTGGGGGTTGCCCGCGATGTTGCTCCCCGGTTTGTTGGCCGTAATTCTGCTAACCGTGTTGCAAAACATGCGGCGGCCTGTTTTTGTCGCGGCGTTGAACCAGGTCATGGACAAGCCGCATCGCGCCACGACGCTGTCGGTCGAAAGCCAGGCCCGTTCGCTGAGCGAGGCCGCCGCGCTGCCGTTGGTCGGCTGGGCGGCCGATATCTGGGGCCTTTCGGCGGTGTTTCTCACGGCGGCCACGCTGCTGTTGCTGGGGCTGATGGTCCGACCTCTGGAAACGCCACAAGTGAACGATTCGCCGCTTTAAGAACCTGGGCCACCCGGCGACTCAGCAGCCGAATTCTCCAATGCGGCCTTCGCGCGAGCCACTAACGCCGCCGCCCAGGCTTTGTTTTGATAGAGGGCGATCACGCCGCGATAAATCTTCGCGGCGGTTTGCGGCTCCTTGCCCTTGAGGGCGTCGGCCCGATCGAGTCGGGCGCGGATCGCGGGCAGGTGTTCGCTCGATATTTTCGCCAACACCTCTTTCAGGCTCGCGATCCGGCGTTGGGCGAGTTCTACGCATTGGCGCGTGGGGCGATCGGTTTTGTCGTTGCCGATTGCATTGTCGTTGCCGGTTGCATTGCCGTTGCCGGTTGCATTGCCGTTGCCGGTTGCATTGCCGTTGCCGGTTGCATTGCCGTTGCCGAACACGTCGACCAACGCCTGTAATTTGGCCATGGCGGCCTGAGGGTCGGACGAAGCAACTCGCACCGCGTCGAGATAACACGATTCGGCCGGAGAGAGCAGTTCAATGCCGTCGGGGCGGCGAGCTTTGCGGTCGAGGCGGTTGCGCATGCGTTCGGTGGAAATCTGGCCGGCGTATTTTTCCATTTGTTCGCGACGGGCGTCATCGGGATATTGCCCCAGGAAGGTATCGATGTCGGCCTGTGCGGAAATAATTTCGCCGCGTTCGGCGGCTTGTTCGATACGATTGGCCAAGGCATCGGCCGAAATCGGCATGAGCGACCACCAAATCAAACCGCCGATCATCGCCACGGCCACCGCCATCGCTGCGATTTTTACGGACGCCATCGCGCCCGGCTCGCTGGCCGCCATGGCGCTTTCAAAAATACCCAATTCTTCTTTGTCGACTTGCGTGAAATGGGTTTCCGCCGCCGACAGGTCGAATTCGTCATCGCCGGTAACCGCTTGGGTGGCGCCGTCGGGGCTGAAGTCGAACGTCGCGGCCGAGGCGGTGTTCTGGCTCCGCCCTCCGCTCGCCTTGGTGGGCGGGGTCGGTTGTTCCGCAGAAGACGGCGCTTCGTCCGCTGGAGGCGCCGTGGCGTTGGAATCGAGCGGGGCGATCGTGTATTCGCCGGTTTCAGGAGTGGCGACGCGTGTCGCGGCTTGGTGCGATTCGTCCGACAAGGCCTCTTTTTTCTTGATCGCGTGGCCCATCGACTGCAACCGGTTGCTCAACGCAATGGCCGTGGGGATGCGGTCTTGAGGATCTTTTTTGAGCAACTCCTCGATGATTTCCTCCAGCGCGGGAGGCACGTCGAACGCCAGCCGGCGGATCGGCGTCGGCGCGTCGTACTGCACGGCATGAATGACCTCCGGCAACGACTTGCCTAAAAACGGCGGCCGGCCCGCGAGCAAGCAATAGAACACGCTGCCCAAGCTGTAAAGGTCGGAGCGGGCGTTGATCGTCTGCCCGCTGGCTTGCTCCGGAGACATAAAGTCGGCGGTGCCGATCACGCCGCCCGCCGCAGTGAAGCCGGTTCCGCCGAACAGCTTCGCGATGCCAAAATCGGCCAACATGATGCGGCCGTCTTCACCGCGCAACAGGTTCGCCGGTTTGAGATCCCGATGCACAATGCCGCGGTCGTGGGCGTGCTTGAGCGCCTTGCAAACATCGACGCCGATCTGAACGACGTCTTGCCAGGAAAACTTCCGGCCGGCCTGCTGCTCTTCCTCCAGGTTGACGCCTTCAATCAACTCCATCGAATAGAACAGACGGCCATCCTCCACGCCGTGCCCCAAGAGTTGCACAATGTTGGGATGCCGCAATTTCTTCAAGGTTTCGATTTCAGCGCTGAAGCGACCACGAAAGGTGTCTTCCGAACCAAACGCCGACGACAACACTTTCACCGCCGCCCGCTCGCCCGTTTCTTCATGCACCCCCGCAAACACGGTTCCCATGCCGCCACGGCCGAGAATGCCTTCGATTTTATAAGGACCGAGTTTTTCGACCATGAGCGCTCGCCCTATTTTCCGGCCGCTTTTTTCAAGGTGGCCAGATACTGAACGACGTCGACCAATTCCTCGGCGGTCATCGTTTTTTGAAGATCGGCCGGCATCAGCGAAACGGTTTGTTTTCGCATCTCTTCAATTTCATCGGTCGGAATCGTGCGCACCAACGACTCAGCGTCCTTGAGCGTTACGGCGGCGCCGGTTTTGCTGACGAGAATTCCGGAAACCACATTGCCGTCTTCCAAAATCAGGGAGTAGGTTTCGTAGTTGTGACTGATTCCCGCGCTGGGAAAGAGGATTGATTCAAAGAACGCCGCCCGGCTGAGCTTGGAGCCGATTTCACTCAGGTTCGGCCCCACCTCCTTGCCCTTGCCGTTGACCACATGACATTTGGCGCACGTGCCGATTTTCACAAACACCTGTTCGCCGCGGCCGACATCGCCTTGCATGTCGATCAATCGGCTGATCGGCGGCAGCGGATTGGAATTCCGCGCCGGCGGCGGCGGAAAAAGTTTGATCGCTTCATCCTGCACATCGCGCCATGGGGCCGCATGGAGTTGGAACGCCGCCGCCGGCTTGAGGCTTTCGCCCAATTGGCCGCGCTTGGTCATCGCCAGAAGCTCTAACGCGCCGTAGCGGATTTTAGCCGCGCCGCGCGTGGCCTGCCGGCGCACTTCCAAATCGACCGTGTCATCGCGAATGATCGCGAGCAGAATCTTTGCAGACCGCCCATCGGCGGCGTTGCTCACCGCGATGGCCGTTTGTTGGGCGGCGGCGATATCGTGGGAGCGAATCGCCTTGTTCAACAACCGGCCACGCTTGCGCGACAACAACAACCGCACCGCTTCGATGCCCGCCTGTTCGGTCGCTTTTGCCTGCGCGATTTTGAGCAGTTCAGCGTCTTGATCTTGCAGACCAAATTTTTTCACCAGATCAACAAAACTCCCCGTGCCGCGCACGCGGCGCAGAATGCCTTCCAACGCGGCGGCGTATTCGGGATTGCGTTTTAGCACGCTGCCGTTGACGCGCCGCACCGCTTCGGCGGCAATCAGGTTATCTCGCTCGCTCTGGCCTTTTGTGTTGAAGGCCAAACTTGCCAGAACATCTTGCTTGCCGCCGGCGCCGAGAAAATCGAACGCGCGGAAATATCGCAGCACATCGGCGGTGGAGGCCGACTGATCGAGAATCAACTCCTGTAAATACCGGGGCGTTTTTTCGCCTCGCGAACGCCACACGATGTCGCGCCCCGCCGCCGATTTCCATTCGCCGCCCACCTGCTTTTTCCAGGCGGCAAGGTGGGAATCCCAGTGTTGGTCGGCGCCGATGCCGAGCGCCTCCAAATACCAGCGGTCGTGGCCGTTGTGCTGGGCGGCCAAACGCGCCCACAGTTGCGCCGCTTGCGGACCTTTGCGATGATGCAAGGCGATGGCGCACTCGCGCCGCACTTGCGGAGAAGCGTCGTCAACCAGCTTGGCCACGACGTCCAAAACGTCGGCCTCCGATTGCCGAGCCAAACGCAAACCGACGATTCTCAAGTTCGGATCGTCGTGCGCGATGGCCTTCGCCACGACGGCGTTCAAATCGCCCTCGCGGGCGGCAATCTTACCCAACAGCCAGAGAGCCCGGGCCTTGATGCGAGGGTTCTCCGCGCTGCCAAATTCCTCCCACAGCGCCGGCGCGGCCGCTTCGCCCTGCTCGAAGAGAGACGTCCAGGCCATGGCGCGGACGGCGTAATTGGGGTTGCGCAAAGCGGCCACGGCGCCGCGGATGGTTTTGAAATCGAACTTCGGCGTTTTCGATTTATGGCCCGGAGGCGCAATACGGAAAATACGGCCCCGGCTGGCGTCGCCCATGTTGTGGCCGCCCACGCCGGGGTCGTACCAGTCGGTGACGAATAGAGCGCCGTCGGGCGCGACACAAACATCGGCCGGACGAAACCAGTCGTCGCGGGCGCCGTCAATGATGTTCACGATGCGCGCCTTGTAGCCCGCGCCGTCGTTCGTCACCGGGTAGGAACGGACCACATGAGGACCGGCGTCGCAGTGAATGATTTGATCCCAAAATACTTTCGGCAGCAGACGGCCTTCGTAAATCGTGATGCCGGTGGGCGAACCGGCGCCGGTTTGTAACAGGTTCGGCACGACGCCGGGATCGCGCAGGTGCCAATGGCGCAGCGGAATTTCTTCGTGCATGCCGGTTCGCGACTCCCGCCAGCCGGCGCCCGTGATTTCGTCCAGATAGCCAAAGTTGCCGAACTCCATGACATAGTTGATGCGCACGCCGCGATTGCCGTCGTCGTCGTTGTCTGACTGCCAAATGGTGCCGTAGGAGTCGGTCGTGACTTCATAGTTATTGCGGAAATTATCGCCCAGCACTTCAAATTCGCCGCCATCGCGATTGCAGCGGAAGGTCATTCCGCCGACATACGGCTGGCCGTTGTCCACGACTTGGTTGCCGCTTTTATCGACCACGATTTTTCCCTCGCGGTCGCAGACCTGTTTTCCCGTGTTGCCGAAATTCCAATACAGTTTGCCGTCTGGCCCAAACGAAACGGAGTGTGCGGAGTGGTCGTGTTGGGGTTGGCCGGTGTTGCTGAAGAGAATTTCCTTGCGGTCGGGTTTATCGTCGCCGTCTTCGTCGGTGAAAACAATAATATTCGGCGACGCCGTGACAATCACCTGATTGCCCAAAACGCAAATGCCCATGGCGGAATCGATATCTTGGCCTTGGTAGTAGACCTTGGTTTTGTCGGCCCGGCCATCGCCGTCAAGGTCTTCGAGAATCAGAATACGATCGCCGGCGGGGCGTTCGCCCAAACGCTTGCGATAATTCACCACTTCACAGACCCACACCCGGCCGCGATGGTCGATATCGAGATTCGTCAGGCTGAGCGTATTCGGTTCGGAGGAAAAGAGCGTGGCTTCCAAGCCTTCAGCCATGTCGAAACTGGCCACCGCGTTTTTGGGGTCGTGGCGAGCTTCGTCCGAATTTTCCTTCGGCTGGGCCGACGCCGCGCCGAAAATGCGTTGGCGCGTTTTTTCTCGATCAAATTTCTTCGTCGGTTTGAAATCTTGGTTCTTTTCCAGATCTTCAAAACGGACCGGTTTATCGTTCACGCCATCTTGGGGCACTTCGCCGTGCGCCACCCAAACTAGTGCGTTGAGCATCACCTTGCGGAAGTTTTCGTCGCCCCAATTCCAATGGAAATGACCGCCCGTGAAGCCGAAGCCGCGCGAGCCGTGCTTGTTTTCCGAAGCCCAAGCCAAATGCTGCGGCTGGCCGATTGTTTTGCGAACCGCCGGGTTCCCCGAATGCGGACCATCGGGGCGAGAAAGCGTGCTGGCCGGCGGAATAGCGCTAAGAATTGGCGTGACGCCCTGCATTTTGGGACGAAAACGCATGTGGTAATACCATTCGTCGTCGATCTCGAACGGCTGCACGCCCCGCGTGATCGGATGCTTGGGGAATGTGGTGAATTTCGCCCGCCAATGAGGATTCACCGACCAATCGGCTTCAAAATAACCGCCAATCCAATCCAACAGGTGGTCGCCGGGTTCGCCCTTGGAAACCTCGACCCCATAATGAATACAAACCACGCCCACGCCCCGCCGCACGAGCGCATCGACAACATCCAGATGCCCAATCATCGGATGCCGCACCCCGCCATCGCAGTACATGACGATGGCGTCGGCGCCGTCGAAGGCATGCGGATCTTTCGGCCAACCATCGCGGTAGACGTCGGTTTCGATGTTCAAACCGCTATTTTGCAAGGCTTTGGCCAACAAAACACAGCCGGCGTAATGTTCATGAGCGCCGTAACCGTGGCTTTTCTTTCCAGCCACGAATACGATTTTCTTTTTCGCCGGGGCGGCATTCGCAGAGTCGATGTTCGTCGCGGCGAACTGCCAGACAAAAGAAAACAAGAGCGCCGAGAAGAAAAACAAGGGCCAGTGGGTTCGACGTGACATCGGGTTTGCCTTCGTATTTGAATTGCCGTTGAAATGTTGTAGATGAAACCAATTATGGCGGGTGTGCATGACAACCAAGTTAGTTTGCGGCGAATTTGAAGTCAATTCGTCCGCCCCGCATGGCCGCCGCGAGCGCACCTTGAAGTTGGCAATGGACAAACGTTTTGCACTTCGACCTCCCGACGCTTCTCCTTCGTGCTCTTCGTGTCCTTCGTGGTGAACGACGGGATTCATCCGTGCCTATCCGTGTAATCCGTGGTTAAGAATAAGAATACGTACACCGCATCCCAGATCAAGTAAAGGAGAACCACGGAAGAGGAACCACGGATGGCACTGATGAACACGGATAAAGAAGACTTGAACCTCTCTGATAACGAATGACCATTTTCCGAGCAAACCACCTCTGGTTCGCTGCCGGTTTGCCGATTACACGCCTTCAACAACGCCAAATTGCCGGACGGCGCCCAACGTTTTGCTCTCCGACTCCCAACCCTTCTCCTTCGTGCTCTTCGTGTCCTTCGTGGTGAAATTGGCCGTTCGGCGGCGTCATTCAACGCATTGAGAATCGTTTGGCCGAATAGGATCACCACGAAGAACACGAAGAGCACGAAGCAAGGAATGCAAGATCTCTCTCATTGCGTGAGCGGCGAACGGAAGAGCGTCGGAATAGAAGACTGCTCGGTCATCACCAAGGTAGTCTGGCAACAGAGCCGTCGCCGTCAGCCGACGTTTTTAACAGACCAGATCCTTCGGCCCAGCCGATCTCGCCGCGCCGTGTACGCCTACCGCGCCGACGACACCGTGTACAATTGAACACACAAACCGCGAGGTGCGCTGCCGCCGGCCGAAAGACAGGTATATTTTTCTGTGGGTTTGAACACCAATGGGGCATTGAGCGTAGAGTCTTTATTACATTATTCTTTAGGGAACACCCGCTCCCAACCGCCGCGAGCCTTTTTGCAAGCCTTTCGGCCAGCGGCGGCAAAATGGCCGCCGGGGGCGGTGGGCTGGATTCATATCATTCTAACTTATTTGCCTGAAACACCTTCGGTGTCAGGTCGGGAGATTTTTCATGGCAGCTACCACCGCGCAACCTGCGGAGGCATCGGCCGCTCCAACTGATAAATCAGACGTCGTGATCGAAACCCAGAACCTGACCAAGGTTTATCGCGACTTTTGGGGACGTCAAAAAGTTCGTGCGCTTAAAGCGCTCGACTTGGAAGTGCGCCGCGGCGAGATTTTTGGCTTGCTAGGCCCCAACGGCTCTGGGAAAACGACCACCATCAAACTGCTGCTGGGTCTGCTGTTCCCCACCGGCGGGCGGGCGATGGTCTTCGGCGAAGACGCCACGTCGGTAAAGAACAAAGAAAAAATCGGCTACCTGCCGGAAGAGTCGTATCTTTACAAGTTTCTCAATGCCGAGGAAACCCTCGATTTCTACGGCCGTCTGTTCGACATGCCCACCGCGGTTCGCAAGGAACGCGTGGCCGCGCTGATCGACGAAGTGGGCCTGAATTGGGCCAAACGCAGGCAACTCAAGGAATACTCCAAGGGCATGACCCGCCGTATTGGCTTGGCCCAAGCCCTGATCAACGACCCCGACCTCATTCTGCTCGACGAACCCACTTCCGGTCTTGACCCGATCGGCACCCGAGAAATGAAAGACATGATCTTGCGACTGCGAGACCAAGGCAAAACCGTGCTCATGTGCAGCCACTTGCTGCCCGACATTCAAGATGTGTGCGACCGCATCGCGATTCTGCATCACGGCGAATTGAAGGAACTGGGCCGGGTCGACAAATTACTCACCGTGCAGGACGTCACCCAGATCCGCACCAAGCGCCTTTCTGAAAAGGCCAAGGATAAGATCCGGGAAATCGTGAAAAACGACGGCGCCGAGCTGCTCGAAATTGATAATCCGACCAGCACCTTGGAAGAGCTGTTTCTTTCCATTGTGCAAGATAGCGAAGCGCGTCCTGGTCGGCGTGCGTCGGGCGGCGCCGATAACTGATCGTCTGTTTTTTGCAGTGCGGTTTTTTGCAGCGAGGCGCCCTACCGCAGGCTCTCGGCCCCATTATTTTCTTCTCCCCTATCATTACCGGACGCGTTCGTCCCTGTTTTTTGTGTTTTGCTCATGGTTATTGAAAAAAAGGAACTCCTCACCTTTTTCGAATGGTTGCTGCCCACCGACCAAGGGCCGGGCGGGCTGCTCACTTTTTTGGTGGTCTCGGTGGTTCTGTTGCTACTGGGTTTGGTGGTGAGTTACGTATTTTGCGCCGTGCGCAGAGGCCCGGCCGAAGGATTTTTCGCGGTAGCGCGAGGTGTTTACACGGGCGTGGTTGATTTCGCGAATACGTCGCCGCGGCGCGTGTTCGCGATGGCTTCGTTGGCGATCAAGGAGGCGATTCGCCGGCGCGTGCTGATCGCGTTCGCGGTGTTCGTGGTTGTGTTGCTATTTGCTGGTTGGTTTCTCGACGTTCAAAGCGATCACCCGGCGCGCATTTACATCAGTTTCGTGCTGACCGCGTCCACGTATTTGGTGCTGGTTCTGGCTCTGTTTCTCAGTGCATTCAGTCTGCCGAACGACATCAAGAACCGCACGATTTATACGATTGTCACGAAGCCGGTGCGGGCCTCGGAAATTGTCATGGGGCGCATTATCGGGTTTGTCGTGATCGGCACGATGTTGCTCACCATGATGGGCGTGGTGAGCTACTTTTTTGTCACGCGCGGCCTCAGCCACGAGCACGCCGTCATTCTCGACAGCCGGCAAGTGCAGGGTGAGGGCAAGAACCAAATAGAAGTTTGGGAAACGACCTTTAACTCGCACCATCGGCACATTATCACCCGCGACTCCGCCGGCGCGGCGTATGTCGACTCACAAATGGGACACACCCACGCGGTCACCGATAACGGCGGCGAACTGGTGCTGGGGCCGCCTCAAGGCCAATTGCAGGCCAAGGTGCCCATTTATGGCAAGCTCCGCTTCCTGGACCGCGCCGGCAAAGAAGCCCGGGAAGGCATCAATGTTGGCAACGAATGGACCTACCGCAGTTATATCGGCGGCGGCAGCCAGGCGGCCACTTGGTGGACCTTTAACAACGTGACTCCCGAACGCTTCCCCAACGGCCTGCCCATTGAGCTCACGCTGAGCGTTTTTCGCACGCATAAGGGCGATATTGAACGTGGCGTGTTAGGCGAGTTGTACTTGAAAAACCCCGACAAAAACATCACCAGCGAGTCGGATTTCTTCACCTCGGTGGAGTACGGCACTGATCAGAAACTGATTCCCCGAACACTGAATATTGTTGATCGGGATACCGGCCTGACGAAGAAAAACGGCGACCTGTTCACCGATCTGGTCAGCCAGGACGGCCGGCTCGAGGTTTGGGTCAAGTGCGCCGAACCGGGGCAGTATTTTGGCATGGCACAGCCCGACGTTTACCTGCGGTCGGCCGAGCGAACGTTCGCTTTCAACTTCGCCAAGGGCTATGTGAGCATTTGGTTGCAGATGGTGCTGGTGGTTGCCTTTGGCGTGATGTTCAGCACGTTTCTGAGTGGCTCGGTGACCATGCTGGCCACGCTGGCGAGCTTGGTTTTGGGCTATTTCGCCTCGTTCGTCGTCAAGGTCGCGACTGGCGAAGTGCTCGGCGGCGGGCCAATGGAATCGTTTTATCGATTGTTCTCGCAAAAGAATGTGTCGACGGAACTCGACCCCTCGGCAAGCGCTTCAGCAATGGAAAATATCGATTTAGTGATGATGCAGACCATGCAATCGGTTGTCTATGTGCTGCCAAGTTATCGCGACTTCGGCACATCGCATTTCGTGGCGTATGGCTTTAATATCAACGGCGACCTTCTAGCGACACATATCGCGACGACGCTCTCATACGGCCTCGCCGTGACGATCATCGCGTATTTCGCTCTCAAATCACGGGAGTTGGCGGCATGAACCGCAACGCTGCGTTTAATCGCAAAGTGGCATATTCCATTTGCATCGTGCTTTTGCTTTTGGTCATTGCTCGCATTGGCCAACCGGAATCGTCCAGCAACAAAGGCGGCGTGTTGGCGGAAATGCGCAGAGAGCACGGCCTGTCGCAGGCCGAACTCGGCGCCATCGACCCAGCCGGCGAGACCATGAAACTGGCCACGCTGGGCATGCGCGGCGTGGCGGCGAACTTGCTCTGGGGGCAGGCCGTCCACTACAAAAAAACTGAAAACTGGGACAGCCTCAGCGCCACGCTCAATCAGATCACGAAGCTGCAACCGAATTTCGTTAAGGTCTGGGACTACCAAGCCCACAACCTGGCTTACAATATCTCGGCCCAGTTTGACGACTATCGCCACCGTTACCATTGGGTGAAAAAGGGCATTACCTTTCTCTTGACCGGCGCCAAATACAACCGGAAAGAGCCCCGCTTGCTGGTGTTCGCCGGACGCTACTTCGGCCAGAAAATTGGCCGCTCCGATGAAACCAAGCAGTTCCGCCGCCTGTTTGCCAAAGACCACGACTTCCATCGGAGCTTCTCCGAATATGTGAACGTTGACGACGCCATCGGCCAAAGCAACGATCCCGATAACTGGCTCGTCGGCCGCTTGTTCTTTATCAAGGCCGAAAAACTTGTGCAAACCGAAGGCGTGCCCATTCGCGGCGACAGCCCATTGCTCTTCTACGCCAATACCCCCAAAGCGCGTATGAACTACTGCATGGCCAATGAAAAAGACGGCTACCATGGCGGGCGCGCGGTGCAAAATTGGCGCGAAGCGCTGGCCGAATGGATTGAATACGGCAGCCGTGACATTCCCACTTCGTTTGGCCACAACCTGCGACTCAATGATGAAGAAGAAGTCGTCCGGCGGGTGAGCCTCCTGCGGGAGGAATTTCAAAAACTCAGTGGCGGCTTACAAGAGAAAATTCAACAAGAGCGACAGAACTCGCTCAGCCAGGAGGAGGCCGAGGCGCTCGCCAAGCACCCCGTGGAACGATTGCCGCAGGAACATGCGGCAGCCATGCGGGGCCAGCAAAAATTGCAGGTCAGCCTGCAAGATGTTGTCAAACGCCTGCCAGAGGACGTCCGCGAAAAAGGTGAGTTGATCGCCGCGAAAATCTCAGACCTCGAAAAACTCCAACAACGCATCAACAGCTACCGCAGCATCGTCAACTTCAACTACTGGAAGACACGCTGCGAAGTGGAGTCGTTGGAAAACACGGATTTGGCCCGGCGACTCGTCTACGACGCGGACCAAGCGTTGCGGAAAGATTCGAACCTGATCCTGGCGAAAAAGAATTATGATTTGGCGTTTGATCGCTGGTACGAGGTATTCAAGGAATTCCCCGAATTAATGACCGACGATATGGCCGAAGACTTGATGAAGTCGATCAGTTCGTATCAAACATTGCTGGACCAACTGGGCGAGGAATTCCCGCAAGATTTTGTCTTGCATAAGCTTGTTACCGTTCAAGAAAGTTTTTCGCCCGGCGTTCCCTCCGAACCGGAAGCAACAGAGCCCGAGACACAACCGGACGGCGAAACATCCAACAAGCAAGAGGCGCCCAAGGAAACGGGCGAGAAAGCCAAAGACGTTCCTGAAGAACCGGCTGCGGAAAAACCGGCTGCGGACAAAGAGACGCCAAAGCCAGCGGAAAAAGAGGCCGCCAAACCCGACGAAGCAACAGCGGGCGAAGATGACAAGTCGGCGGATGCCGCTGCTGAAAAGTCGGCGGAACCGGATGACGCTGAAAATTGATCCAGCCGGCTCAAGACGCGGAAGAATACGCGGAAGAATACGCGGAAGAATACATTGCCGTTTGAAAACACAAAAAGCCCGGCATTTTCATAATGCCGGGCTTTTAATTTTCCGGGCGAGCTGAAGTTGCGTTATTGCCATTATTTGGCAAGGCGGCTTTGCAGCGACTCTATTTCCATTTCTCCCTCCCGCAGCGCCTCCATCGCCACGACTGCCGCTTCGGCGGCTTGCAACGTCGTGATACAGGGCACGCCGTGCTGCACCGCGGCGGCGCGAATACGGCCTTCGTCGGTGCGCGCCCCCTTGCCGCTGGGCGTATTCATCACGAGCGCGACTTTTCCATCGATCAGGTAGTCGAGCAAATTGGGGTGCCCCTCCGCGATTTTCTTCACGCGTTCGACGGGAATGCCCTCTTCTTCAATGCGTTTCGCCGTGCCGGAAGTGGCCAGCAACTCGAAGCCCATCGCCGCCAAACGCCGGGCGATCTCGGCCACGGCCGCCTTGTGGCGAGCGTTGACACTCAAAAAGATGCGCCCGTTCTGGGGCAGCAGCACGCCGGCCGCCAACTGGCTTTTGGCGAACGCGATGGAGAACCGCTCGCTCGACCCCATCACTTCGCCCGTGCTTTTCATTTCCGGACCCAGCACGATATCGACGCCGACAAACTTGCGGAATGGAAACACGCTTTCTTTCACCGAGACGTCCGCCGGGATGGGGTCGTGCTCGTAACCTAACGCTTTGAGTTTTTCTCCAGCCATGACTTTGGCCGCGATTTTCGCCACGGGGAATCCGGTCGCCTTCGCGACAAACGGCACCGAACGGCTGGCGCGAGGATTGACCTCCAGCACATAAACATTAGCCCGACCGTCTTCCTGCTTGACGGCGTATTGCACGTTCATCAGTCCGACGACGCCCAACTGCAGGGCCAGGGTGCGCGTGGCTTCACGAATTTCCGCCACCACCGGGCCCGGCAGGCTATACGGCGGGATCGCGCAGGCGGAGTCGCCGGAATGGACGCCCGCCTCCTCAATATGCTCCATCACGCCGGCGATGATGACGTCGTGGCCATCGCAAATGGCGTCGACATCCACTTCGGTGGCGTCTTCCAGAAAACGGTCGATCAACACCGGCTGGCCCTGCGCCACGATAAACGCCTCGGCCACGTAGCGTTCGAGTTGGGCGTCGTCGTAACAAATTTCCATGGCGCGGCCGCCCAACACAAAACTTGGCCGCACGAGCGCCGGGTAGCCGATTTTGGCCGCTTCGGCGCGAGCCTGGTTCATCGTGCGGGCAATGCCGTTGGCTGGTTGCTTCAAGCCCAATTCATTGAGCAGTTTCTGGAACTTTTCCCGATCTTCAGCGGCTTCAATGGTGTTGACCGAAGTGCCGATAATCGGCGCGCCGGCCGATTCCAACGCCCGGGCCAAATTCAACGGAGTTTGGCCGCCGAACTGAACAATCACGCCGTCGGGCTGGACGCGGTCGATAATGTTGAGCACGTCTTCGGTGGTCAGCGGTTCAAAGAACAACAGATCGCTGGTGTCGTAATCGGTGCTGACGGTTTCGGGATTGGAGTTCACCATCACGGACTCAATCCCCATTTCACGCAAGGCGTAGCTGGCGTGGCAGCAGCAATAATCGAACTCAATGCCCTGGCCGATGCGGTTGGGCCCACCGCCGAGAATCATCACCCGCCGCCCGCCGGGCGGCTTCGGCGGCGACTCATCTTCCTCTTCATAGGTGGAATAAAAATAGGGCGTGTAGGCCTCGAATTCGGCCGCGCAGGTGTCGACCGACTTGTACGTCGCGACAATGCCCCGTGCTTTGCGATTCTGCCGCACCTCCATTTCGCTGGTCTGCCAGATTTCGCTCAGTTGGCGGTCGGAAAAACCGTATTGTTTGGCCTCTCGCAGCAGGGCGTCGTCGACTTCAGCCAAGCCGGGAACCTCTCGCAAACGCGCTTCCATTTCGATGATCTGCTGGAGCTGGTCGAGAAACCAAGGGTCAATTGCCGAAAGATCGTGAATTTCCTCGATCGTCATGCCGCTTTTGAATGCGTAGCCCAGATACCAAACACGGTATTCGCCTGGAGTGGCGAGTTTGGCGCAGATTTCGTCGCGCGTGGGCCGCGAGTCAGATTCCCACAGGTCCTTGCCGTCGCCGCAGAAGCCGAACCGACCGACTTCCAAACCTCGCAACGCCTTCTGGAACGATTCCTTGAACGTGCGGCCGATGGCCATCGTTTCGCCCACGCTCTTCATTTGCGTGGTGAGGGTGGCGTCGGCTTCGGGAAATTTCTCGAACGCGAAGCGAGGAATTTTCGTCACGACATAATCTAGCGTGGGCTCGAAACAGGCCATCGTTTTGCGGGTGATATCGTTCTGCAATTCGTGCAACCGATAGCCAACGGCCAGCTTGGCGGCAATTTTTGCGATCGGAAAGCCCGTGGCCTTCGAGGCCAACGCACTCGAGCGGCTGACCCGAGGGTTCATTTCGATCACGATCATGCGGTCGTCGTGAGGATGGAACGCAAATTGAATGTTCGAGCCGCCCGTTTCCACGCCAATTTCGCGAATCACGGCCAGGCTGGCGTCGCGCATACGCTGGTATTCTTTGTCGGTCAGCGTTTGGGCGGGGGCCACCGTGATGGAATCGCCGGTGTGTACGCCCACGGCGTCGAAATTTTCGATCGCGCAGATGATCACCACGTTGTCGTCCAGATCGCGCATGACCTCCATTTCGAACTCTTTCCAACCCAGCACCGATTCCTCCAGCAACACGCCGCCGGTGGGCGATTGGTCGAGGCCGCGTTGGACCAGCACGTCGAATTCGTCGCGGTTGTAGGCAATGGCCGAACCGCTGCCGCCCATCGTAAAACTCGGCCGCACCACGCACGGCAGGCCGACTTCCCCCAGCGTGTGACGGGCTTCATCGACCGAATGCACCGTTTCGCCGCGACAAACCGGCAGGCCGATTTTTTCCATGGCGGCCTTGAACTGGTCGCGCTCTTCCGCCTTCGCGATCACATCGGCCCGGGCGCCAATCATCTCGACGTTGTACTTTTTCAGCACGCCGTGGTGGTCGAGATCCATCGCGACGTTCAGCCCCGTCTGACCGCCCAATGTGGGCAGCAGCGCATCGGGCCGCTCCTGGGCGATGATTTTTTCCACAATCTCCCATGTCAGGGGTTCGATATAGGTGGTTTCGGCGGTGTTCGGATCGGTCATGATCGTGGCCGGATTCGAATTCACCAGCACCACTTCGTAGCCCTCTTCACGAAGGGCTTTGCAAGCTTGCGTGCCGGAGTAGTCAAATTCGCAGGCCTGGCCAATAACGATGGGGCCGGAACCGATAAGCAGGATTTTTTTTAGATCGTCTCGACGCGGCACGCTGGTTTTCGTCCTTCCAATTCATTTTCATATTTCCGACCAGCAACCTATCTCAGGCCACTCTGGTCAGTGTAAAATCTCCCGAAATTACACTAGGCGGTTCTGATCCGCAAGGGCCGCAGCGCGGCGTCGCGGTGCTTGATCGAAAAAAGGGCCGAAAAAAGTCGGGCGGGCGATGCCAATATCAGCTTTGTTTTTACGAACGACATGCTGGAATTCTTGCCCCGCATACGTTGCCGCAGCGCATTTGTGTATAAACAACGGGCTCATTCCTGCTGGCGACGAAAATATCCTTATTTCTGACTTTGAGAAAGGCGGCCCATGGCGATTGAATTTACGTGCCCCCACTGCGGCGCGCATAAGAGTGTTTCGGAGCAATTCGCCGGGCAAACAGGGCCTTGCGCCGAGTGTGATCAAATTATCACCATTCCCGGCGGCAAACCGCTTGCGCAGAGAACCCGCGGCGGCGGCGGTATGTCGACCTGCGCCATTGTGGTGGTGGCTTGCCTGGTGCTCTTTATTCCCTGTGCGGGCATCATGACGGCTTTGTTGTTGCCGGCGGTACAGGCGGCGCGCGAGGCGGCCCGAAGAATGCAATGCTCCAACAACCTCAAGCAATTGGGGCTGGCCATGCACAACTACCACGACGCCTACAGTTCGCTGCCGGCGCCTTACATTGCCGATCAAGATGGCCAGCCGATGCATAGTTGGCGCGTCGCGCTGCTGCCGTTTCTCGAACGACAAGACCTCTATGACGCCTACAATTTCGACGAACCCTGGGATAGCCCCTCCAATCAGGCCCTGGCCAACCAAATGCCGGCCGCTTTCAAGTGCCCTTCGTCGTCTGACCCCGACGGCGATACGAATTACATGGTGGTCGTGGGGCCGGAAACGCCTTTTGAAGAAGGGCAATGGCGAGGTTTCCGAGATATTACAGACGGAACCTCGAATACGATTATGTTCGTGGAAGTCAAAGGCGCGAACGTCAACTGGCTGGAGCCGACCGATGTTTCCTTCAGCACAGCCGTCGCGGGGCCGAATCAGAGCGTCGTCGGCAGTTATCACCCCGGAGGTATGAACGTCTCGATGTTGGACGGCTCCGTCCGATTCATTCCCGACACGATTGCTGTCACCATCTGGCAAGCCCTGCTCACGCACGCCAGCGGTGAGACGGTGGGGGCGTTCTAGCGATTCGAGTGTCGAAAATAGACCTCTTATTCTTTCTGACTTTGAGAACGGCAGCCCATGGCGATCGAATTTACCTGCCCCCATTGCGGAGCAAAAAAAAGTGTCTCGGAGCAATTTGCGGGGCAAACGGGGCCTTGCGCCGAGTGCAACCAAATCATCACCATTCCCGGCGGCCAACCGCAAGCACGGAAAGCCGGCGGCGGCGGGATGTCAACCTGCGCCATTGTGGTGGTGGCTTGCCTAGTGCTCTTCATTCCCTGTGCGGGCATCATGACCGCCTTACTGCTGCCGGCAGTTCAGATGTCGCGCGAGGCCGCCCGCCGGATGGGAGGTTCCAACAACCTCAAGCAGCTGGCCCTGGCCATGCACAACTACCACGACGCCTACAAGTCGCTGCCGGCGTCTTCTGTTCTCGATCAAGACGGCCAGCCGATGCATAGTTGGCGCGTCGCCCTGCTGCCGTTTCTCGAACGGCAAGACCTCTATAACGCCTACCATTTCGATGAACCCTGGGATAGCCCCGCCAACCAAGCCCTGGCCAACCGAATGCCCGCCATTTTTAAGTGCCCTTCGTCGCCCGACCCCGCCAATGTCACGAATTACATGCTGGTCGTGGGGCCGGAAACGCCTTTTGAGGAAGGGCAATGGCGTCGTTTCCGAGATATTACCGACGGAACCGCCAACACGATTATGTTCGTGGAAGTCAAAGGTACAAACGTCAACTGGTTGGAGCCAACTGATATTCCCTTCAGTGAAGCAGCCTTGTGGCCGAACGCGGTAGGCGGGAAGAACGCCACGGGCGTCGGTAGCTATCATCCTGGAGGCATGAACGTCGCCTTCATGGACGGTTCGGTCCGATTCATTGCCGACACGATTGATCCCAAAATATGGAAAGCCCTACTCACCCACGCTGGCGGTGAGCCGGTGGGAGGGTTTTAGCAATCGTTTTCATGTCGGATACCGCGCCGATTCAAACCCGTCAGTTTCCTCCGCCGCGAGCGGCGTATATTCATGTGCCGTTCTGCCGCCGCCGTTGTGGTTATTGCACCTTCACGCTCTTGGCCAATCGCGACGACTTGATCGACCGCTACCTGCTGGCCTTGGAACGCGAGCTTTCCTTGCTGGGAGCGCGGCAGGAAATTGACACGCTCTTTTTCGGCGGCGGCACGCCTTCGCATCTCCCAGCCGAACAGTTGGAGCGGCTGTTTGAAATTGTTTGGAAACAATTCCAACTGGCCGACGGCTACGAATGCAGTTTGGAGGCCAATCCGGCTGATATCAACGCAGCGCGCATGGCGGTGCTGCGGCAGTATGGCGTCAACCGGCTGAGTTTGGGCGTGCAATCGTTCAACGCGGAAAAACTGCGGTTTCTGGAACGCGATCATACGGCCGGGGAAATCTACCAGGCGTTTGAGCTGGCGCGAGAGTCGATTGAAAATGTTTCGTTGGATTTAATCTTCGCCACCCCGCAAGACACCCCCGCCGCTTGGCGGGCCGACCTACAACAAGCGCTGTCGCTTTCGCCGGCGCACATTTCCGTTTACGGGCTGACCATCGAACGCGGTTCGACGTTTTGGAGCCGCCGCGAAAAAGGCGTCTTCGCTTCTCCGGAAGAAGACGCCGAACGGAGGCTGTTCGAGCAAGCCATCGACACATTAACTCAAGCCGGATTCGAGCACTATGAAGTCTCGAATTTCGCCCAGCCCGGGGCGCGTTGCCGCCACAACGAAACCTATTGGCGGGGCGGTTCCTATTTCGCCGCCGGTCCTGGAGCGGCGCGTTATGTTGCTGGGCGGCGGGAGACCAACCACCGCAGCACCACGACCTACCTGCAACGTGTGTTGGCGGGGGAATCGCCGGTGGCGGAATCGGAAAGGTTGGCCCCGCCCGACTTGGCTCGCGAACGGCTCGTGTTCGCATTGCGCATGATGGAGGGCGTCGACATAACCGCCTTCCAGAACCAAACCGGTTTTTCCATTGAAGAAATCGCCGGCCGGGCCGTGGCGCAGTTTGTCGAATGGGGTCTCTTATCGCGAACCGCTGGCCAACTGCGGCTCACGCGCGAAGGCCTCATGGTGAGCGACTCCATGTGGGAGCGCATTTTGGCCGTCTGATTCGGAGGACAGGGTCTCTAGATCAGAAGCCCGGCATTTTGAAAATGCCGGGCTTCTTGCGTCGCGCTACGGCCGGAAAGTCGCCTCCAAACAACGTCGGCATTATCGTCGTTCCCGCAGGGAGGAAATTCAGACATTGCTTGAGGGGGTTCGGGCGAACTTTCTAACGCAGAGAACGCAAAGGCGCGAAGGGCCGCAGAGGACGGAATCCAGTCATCTCGTCCCTGGTTGAGAACGTGGTGCAATGGCGCCGCCGATGACCATCGCCGAGATTTCTTTTTTTCTTTCATATCATCATTGCTTCGTAACTATTCAGCGACGAGCTTTGATCGGTGCTTAATGGAACCACGAATGAACACGAATAGACACGAATTCTTATGGCGAGTTCTCCACGCAATGGCACGGCTGACGTCTCCGCTTGTTTCCAGGAGAAAACCGGAGAGCCCGTTGAAATTCATTCGTGTGAATTGGTGTCCATTCGTGGTTCTCGCAAAAAGCATCGTGCGATCATTGCGGAGTTGTTACATTGCTTCTTCTCTGCGGCCCTCCGCGTCTTTGCGAACTCTGCGTTTCCCTTCTTCGCAACGTTTGTGGGATACTCGCTGCTGGACAAGATTACGCTCACCTTTTGCCGCGCCATCGTGAACGGTTACCAAGATCAGAAGCCCGGCATTTTGAAAATGCCGGGCTTCTTGCGTCGCCAATTCTGGCTCTCGTTGTTGCCCGCCTCCTTACGGCAGACGTCCTGTTTCGACGACCGGGAAATCGCCCGTGCAGGCTTTCATGAATTCCACCAAGTCGGTTTTGTCTTGGGCGGAAAGCTCAAGCTTCTTGACCTTCTCGCTCAAGTGAGGATTGGGGTGTCCGCCCTTGGCGTACCACTCGACAACCTCTTCCAGTGTTTTCTGGCTGCCGTCGTGCATGTAGGGGGCGGAGAGCGTCACGTTGCGAATGGTGGGCGTTTTGAAGGCGCCTTTGTCTTTTTCGTTTTTGGTGACTTCAAAACGTCCTAGGTCGGGCTTCTCGGCCGCCATGCCGACGCCCAAGTTATGATATTTTTCATCGGTGAAGTTGGCGCCCGCATGGCAAGCGGTGCAGCCACCCTTGTCGGTGAAAAAGATCGTGCGGCCGCGTTGCGCGCTGGCCGACATCGGCTGCGCGGAACTGGCCTTGAGCAACGCCTGGTATTCATCGTACAGATCGGCGTCGTCTTCTTTCAGGGCTTCAAGATCTTCCAGGTCGTCCTTGAAAGCCACTTCAAACACGCGCAGCGGTTCGTACACATCGTAGGCCGACGTTCCGGTAACAATCACGCGTTCAAACGAGGCGATCGCCTTGCCGACGTTATCGATCGTGACTCCGTCTGAAAAAACCTTGGCGAATTGCAGTTGATAACCCTCAATGCCTTGGAGCGTGGCCACGGCTTTTTCATGCGTGTTGGCCATTTCGATTGGGTTCGCGATCGGACCCACGGCCTGCGCTTCCAACGAAGGCGCTCGTCCATCCCAGAATTGGGCGCCGCTGAGAATGCGGTTGTAGCTGACCGGTGAATTGCGGCCGCCCTCTTGGCCGTCGACGCCAATGCCGAACTGCGTGTGCCGCGCGTAGCCTTCCTCAGGATGATGGCAATCGGCGCAGCTCACGGTGTTGTCGGAAGAAAGGCGTTTGTCGAAGTACAGTTGGCGCCCCAATTCGATTTTCGCCCGCGTTAGAGGATTCTCCTCCAAGCCCGTGATTTGTCCCGCCCCCAGCGATAAGCCCTGCGGGAGTTGGACGTCCAACGGCTGGTGGTTGGCGGGGTTGGCCAGCCATTTGTTGATGTCGTCGGTTGCCAAAGGCCCTTCGCCCGGAATGCCAGCGGTGAGTTCGGGAGAGCCGAGTAAAACGGTTGAGGCAGCCGCCGCCGGCTTTGATTCTGGAGCAGGCTTAGATTCTTGTTTTGCTTCTTGTTTTGCTTCTGGTTTTGCTTCTGGTTTTGCTTCTGGTTTTGCTTCTGGTTTTGCTTCTGGTTTTGCTTCTGGTTTTGCTTCCGGCTTTGCTTCCGGCTTTGCTTCCGGCTTTGCTTCCGGCTTTGCTTCCGGCTTTGCTTCCGGCTTTGCTTCCGGCTTTGCTTCCGGCTTTGGTTCCGGCTTTGGTTCCGGAGCAGGCTCTGGTTCCGGTTTTGCTTCCGGGGCGGCGTTTTCTTCAGGCGCCGGTTTCACCTCTGGTTCGGGCGTTGGCGCTGCTGCCGCTTCTGGAGCGGTTTCTGCCGCTTCCGTCATGGCGATTTCGTCCGGCGACATACCGGGCAATCCCACGTCGCCTGCTGGAGGCGAAACGGTTTGTGAGGTTTGACTGCTGCTATCTGGCGCGCAACCGAACAACAAGGCACAGCCAAGCGCGGTTGCGGTGGAAAATAATCGGATACGTTTCATCGACTCATTGACCCTTATCAAAAGTTGTTTTCTTACGAAGATCAGGCGTGTTTTCGCTGTCTTGGGGGACCACGCCACAACACCGACCCATCAACGTCGGTGAATATCAGACTGTAATCTACCCGGGTTGCGCCAGCGCGGCAAACACTTCGGCATGAAGATCTCAAGAAGTTCCGCCGAATTTCCAGCAATGCGGGGCGGTTGCAAGCAAGCACCCTGCATTGCCCCAAGGCTTTTCGGCGGCTTTCGTTATGGAGCGTTAGCGGCTATTCGTTTCGCTTGAACAAATATTTACCAGTCGAGTAAGGAGGGTCCGGCGGTGGCCGGAGCCCTCCTCCTCATCAAACCGGACGTGCGGATTTCCCGCATCCGGCTTACCCATAAGGCTTACCCATAAACATTCAATCGTAAGCATGCACAAAATGTCAATCATGCGACGTTCACAAATTCCGCAGACCAAGGGTCTGAAGATGGGCGTAGTACGTCGTCCCTTTCGGAGGCCGAGAGGGGCGTTGACTGCGACGTT
>QIKY01000137.1 GCA_003233175.1 Planctomycetaceae bacterium
AGGAATCGGGAGGTTTCACGTTGTGGAACCCCTGTGGGGTTCTGCCTGTTTCGAATCATCGGTTTCCCAGGGTAGCGCGGCAATGCCGCTTGCCCTGGGCTATGGTATACAACCCCTGCGGGGTATTCGCCTTGCGGCGACCAACGAAATTCGGCCAAACTTGGAACTACTGAATTTCAACGGGCGTTCAGGTTTTCTCCTGGAAACAAGCGACGTCAGCCGTGCCATTACGTGGACAGCTCGCCACAAGAATTCGTGTCTATTCGTGTTCATTCGTGGTTTCAGCAAGTACTGATCGAAGCTCGTCGCTGAATCATCACAAAGATTATTGAAATAACAAGTGTTTTCGAACTTGCTTTACAGAGAAGAGAACACAACGAAAAATGGTAACACTCAAACACATTATCGAGAACAACGATACCAGATGGGGCCGCGTCTTTGACCTGAGCATCCAGTTTCTCATTGTTGTTTCGCTCGTCACGTTTTCCATCGAGACGCTGCCGAATCTATCGGAACCGGAACGCCGTCTTCTCCGCTCTATCGAAATTTTCACGGTGCTCGTTTTCACCCTGGAGTATCTCCTTCGGTTGTACGTCGCGGACCGAAAGCGATCATTCATCTTCAGTTTTTTCGGCTTGGTCGATCTTCTCGCCATTCTACCGTTCTATGTTTCTACAGGCGTAGACCTGCGGGCATGTCGCGCCGTCCGACTATTTCGCCTATTCCGAGTGCTCAAGGTCGTCAGATACAGTCGAGCTATTCGACGATTTCATCGAGCATTACTTATTGCAAAAGAGGAAATCATTCTCTTCGGTCTCGTGGCCGCTCTGCTTCTCTACCTTTCCGCTGTTGGCATTTATTATTTTGAGAACGAAGCCCAGCCAGAAGTGTTTTCGTCGGTATTTCACAGCCTCTGGTGGTCTGTTTGCACGCTGACAACCGTGGGGTACGGCGATGTCTATCCGGTAACAACCGGCGGGAAGATCTTTACGTTTTTTGTTCTTGCCACGGGGTTGGGCATTGTATCCATACCCGCAGGCCTTGTGGCGTCAGCACTTTCGAAAGCTCGTGAAATGGAAGACGACGAAGCAAACACCGAAACGGAATAGTGACTGGGCCAACTCCGGCGCCATCGAAGAAGTAACTTGTTGGCGGGCCCCCGCTCTTTCGCGGGGCGTTGCGACCGATTATCCTCATGAATTCCCGGCGCGCCGAAGTGTCTGATTCAGCGTGCAAGCGTGCAAGTGCGACAATCACCGAATTGAGAACATCGTGAACGAAATCAAGAATAAAGACCCAGACGCCGGTCTCAGCGGTGTCACAAGGTACCAATGGCTGGTGCTGCTTATCGCTTCGCTCGGTTGGGTGTTCGATGTTTTCGAGGGGCAGATTTTTGTCGCCAGCATGAGAGAGGCCATGCCCTCGCTGGTTCCTGAAGGCACTTCCGATGGAACGATGGACTACTATTACCAGATAACTCTGGCGATGTTCCTACTGGGAGGCGCTACCGGAGGGGTCTTTTTTGGCATGCTGAGCGACCGCATCGGTCGGACCAAAACGATGTCGCTCACGATTTTAATGTACTCATTTTTCACCTGCTTCTCCGCCTTTTCGCAGGAGTGGTGGCACATGGCGATCTTTCGATTTCTGGTCGCGATGGGCGTCGGCGGCGAATGGGCGGTCGCCAGTTCGATGGTGGCGGAAGAGTTTCCCACCCGTATTCGCGCTAAAGTGTCGGGAATCTTTCATGCGTCGAGCATCTTCGGAACCTGGCTGGCTATTCTTGTAGCAACCTTCCTGATCGGAAACGAATCGATCCAGGCGTTCGCAAGCGAAATGGGGTATCCGACCGCGCCGTGGAGAATCGGCTTCGGTATTGGCGTGCTTCCCGCTCTCTTGATCATCTGGATTCGGCGTTCTTTGAGGGAGCCGGAGAGTTGGCGCCAAGCGCAAGAACGCGCTGCCGATGGTGCTGCGGAGCCGCTGGGTCATTTCACGGAACTGTTTCGCGGAACACTACTGCGCAGCACGCTGGTTGGCGTCACACTTGCCGCCGTTGGTTTGGCGACGTTCTGGGGAGCACACATTTATGGCAAAGACCTGCTCCGCCGCGATGTGGAAAAGTCGTACATCGCTCAAGAAAACGGCGGTAACCTGAACGTCTCTCCCGAAGACAGAGCCATACTGCTGGAGCCATACAAACAATCGATCGTGCGTTGGGAAATGCTGGGTATGTTTCTCGTCACGACCGGCGGCGGCGCGGGGTTGTTGAGTTTCGGACCGCTCAGCGAGCGCATCGGCAGACGCGGCGCGTTCATGGCCTTTCACGCCGGCGCCCTCGTTGCGTCGCTGATTCTTTTCCAACTGCTGGAGGGGATCACCGTACTCATCATCGCGCTGCCGATCTTCGGTTTCCTAACGTTGGGAATGCACGCCGGCTACGCCATCTATTTTCCAGAACTGTTTCCCACGCGGCTTCGCGGCACCGGCGCCGGTTTCTGCTTTAACTTCGGCCGAATTATTGCCGCTCCTATTCTGGTGATACGCGGACTCTTGCGCAAAGTTGAAACGGGAGGGGGCCTCATGACCATGGAAGATGCGGCGTCGATTTTATGCCTACTGTTCGTTCTTGGAATCATCATACCGCTCTTTGCGACGGAAACCAAAGGCAAGGATCTGCCCACGTAACCGGCGGTCCGCATCGCCGATGTTGCGCGTCGAACATTCGAACAAAAGAAAGAAGTATCACAACACCATGAGTGCAGCCGACGTCTCGTTTGGATTAGTGGGTTACGGCATGTTCGGCGCCCATCACGCCGCCGCCATCGCTTCAACGCCCGGCGCGCGGCTAACGGCGATTGCCGTACGTTCGCCCGAACGGCAGCAGCAGGCGCGCGAGGCGCATCCTGGCGTGGAGGTCTACAGCGACTTTCGCCAGATGCTGGCCCGCGACGATCTGGAAATCGTTTCGGTGGCGGCGCCGAACACGCTGCACCATGAAATTGGCGCCGAAGTGCTGCAAGCCGGCAAGCATCTGTTTCTGGAAAAGCCGATGGCGCTCAGTTTGGCGCATTGCGATGAACTGCTCGACCTAGCGCAAGAACACGATCGTATCTTGGCGATCAACCACGAACTGCGTTTGTCGTCGTTGTGGCGCGGCGTGCGAGATTTGATCACCGACGGCGCCATCGGCGAACCGCTGCATGTGCTCATCAACCTGACCCGTTTCCCGTATCGCAGCGGAACCGACGGCTGGCGTTACGACCGCGAACGCGTCGGGAGTTGGATTCTGGAAGAGCCGATTCACTTTTTCGATTTGGCCCGCTGGTGGATGGAGCCCGCCGGCCAACCCGAATCGATTTACGCGCGGGCCAACGCACGCTTGGCCGATCACCCCGAACTGCACGATAACTTCTCGGCCATTGTGAATTATCCCGGCGGTCCTTATGCGGTTGTTTCTCAAACCCTGTCGGCGTTTGAGCATCATGTGTCGGCTGTGGTTACAGGAACCGACGGCGCCATTTCAGCGCATTGGAGCGCCGCCGACGCCCGCAGCGAGAAACCGCAATTCGGTTTGCGTTACGGCTTGGGCGACGACATCAAAACCGTCAGCTTCGACAAATCGACTGGCGAACTGCTTGAACTGGCCGACCAAATGACCGCCATGGTGGCTTGTGTTCGCCAAGGCGCCCCGCCGCCGTGCAGCGGAAACGACGGCCGCTGGTCGACCTTGCTCTGCTTGGCCGCCGAACACTCCGTGGAAACGAACGCCGTTGTATCGCTCGATGATTTTGTCAATCGATTCGGCGGCGGTTTGCAAATGTAGCAGGCCCGGTTGTTTTCCCCGGCGAATTGCCTTCACACATATAGACAGGAACTCCAAGCATGGCGGATCGGCGTCCTAACATTATTTTTATCATTACCGATCAACAGCGATACGATACGATTCGCGCCTTGGGCCATGATTATGTCGATACGCCGAATATCGATCGTTTGGTGCGGGAAGGCGTTTCATTCAGCGGCTGCCATATCACGGCGGCTTCGTGTGCGCCGGCGCGGGCCAGTCTTTTCAAAGGCTACTATCCGCATACCACGGGCATTTTGAAGAACGCCGATACTTGGCGCCGCAGTTGGATCGAACTGCTCAACGATTCCGGTTACCACTGCACAAACATCGGCAAAATGCACAGTTGGCCGTTTGAAACGGAGTTGGGTTTCGACGAACGGTATGTCGTCGAAAACAAAGACCGCTACCTGGAGGGGCGGTATTATTTCGACGAATGGGATAAGGCCCTGCGTTTCAAGGGATTGGTCAAACAGCAGCGCGAGCAGTATCGAAAACTGCCCGATTACAATCAATCGCTGGGCGCCTTCGACTGGAAGCTGCCCGAAGATACGCACCCCGATACGTTCGTGGGCGATATGGCGGTGTGGTGGTTGAAGTCGTATCCCAAAACGGAGCCGCTCTTTTTGCAGATCGGTTTTCCGGGGCCGCACCCGCCGTACGATCCTGTTCCGCGTTACTCCCAGCCGTACATGAATCGGGAGCTGCCGCTGTTGGAGGTCACGCCGGAGGAGCTTGAAAACCAGCCGCCGGCCTTCAAGGAATTGCGCCAGCACAATTTCGAGATCGATCACGACAGCGTCGTGCATTTGCCGAACCCCACGCCGGAACAGCGCCACCGGCAGCGGGCGTTCTATTTGGCCAATGTCACGATGATTGACGAAAAGGTGGGCGAAATTTTGGACACGCTCGAAGAACAGGGCTATCTGGAAAACTCGGTGGTCATTTTCACCTCCGACCACGGCGACTGCCTCACCGACCACGGCCACAGCCAAAAATGGACCATGTACGACGCCATCACCCGCGTGCCGTTAATCGTGCGTGCGCCCGAGCGATTCGGCCAAGGCCGAAAAATCGAGGCCCTCTGCCAACAGATGGATCTCGGCCCCACTATTCTTGAACTGGCCGGTATTGAACCTCCGCCGACGTTGGAGGCCATCAGCATGTTGCCCGCGCTAGCCAATCAGGATGACAACTGGGCCGGACGCGACTATGTGTTTGCCGAACAGGCGGCCGACGGCATTCTCACCGGCTGTTCGTTTATGACCATGGTCCGCGACGACGCCTGGAAGCTGGTCCACTTTCTCGATCAGCCGCACGGGCAACTGTTCGACCTCCAAGCCGATCCAAACGAAGTCCAAAATCTTTGGTCCGACCCAGCCCACGCGGCAAAAAAACAGGAGTTGCTCGATGTCTTGCGAGAATGGAGGATTCGCAGCGGATTGCACACAGCGGAGTGGTCGGCGCCGTGGCGGTGAGCGGCAGGAATCAATTCTCGCGACATTTTCCGCAAAAATGGAGAGACGCTCGCAGCCGCCGATATTTTTGTGAAAATCGACAAACCGACCGAATCCGCCTAGATCTGGCCTTCCTCAGACGACGAAATGGGTTTAAGATGCACCGATAGTTAGCTTGTTTTCCGGCATAACGTTTGTCGGGCCGGAAGAAACAGGTCTTCCCCAGGCCTTGTTTCAGGTTGGCTCCTGCGGGTTTCATGTTTTGTTCTGGAGGCGACCCCAGAGCGGCTGGCCGAAAGAACTTCAAGCGAAGCGAACCTCAAACGAACAGAAACCATCGTGCTTTCGGCTGTGTTGTGAATTCGGCTGTGTTGCGAATTCGGCGTCGTTTACTCGGCGGCATGGCTCCTTTTTTATGGCGATCGTTTCTGTCCCTTTAATGTATCGTTCCCCCACAATTTCGTGTCCCTGGTATTGGTGAATAGGGCGCTGTCCCTAATGCAAGATGAATCTCGACAAAGTACGTAACATCGGTATTTCCGCTCACATCGACTCCGGCAAAACCACGCTGAGCGAGCGCATTCTCTATTATGCTGGGCGAATCCACAAAATAGAGGAGGTTCGCGGCGGTGGCAGCGGCGCCACGATGGACCACATGGAGCTGGAAAAAGAGCGTGGCATCACGATCACCAGCGCCGCGACCACCGTCGAGTGGGACGGCCACACCATCAACCTGATCGACACGCCGGGGCACGTCGATTTTACGGTCGAAGTCGAGCGCAGCCTGCGCGTGCTGGATGGCGCCGTGTTGGTGCTCTGTGCGGTGGGCGGCGTGCAGTCGCAATCGCTCACGGTTGATCGCCAGATGAAGCGTTATCACATTCCGCGTTTGGCGTTCATCAACAAAATGGACCGCACCGGCGCCGATCCTCACAAAGTCGTGGCGGCGGTGCGCGAGAAACTCGGCGCCGACGCAATTCTGATGCAGTTGCCGATCGGGGCCGAAGACAACTTTGCCGGCGTGATCGACTTAATCACCATGCAGGCCATTCGTTTCGATGGCGAACGCGGTGAGAAAGTTCGCCGCGAAGATATTCCCGCCGATTACCAGGAAGCCTCCGAAGAAGCCCGCGGCCACATGCTGGAATCGTTGTCGATGTACAGCGACGACCTCATGGAACGCCTGCTTTCGGAAGAAGACATTCCCGAAGATTTAATCCATTCGGTGTTGAAGTCGGCCGTGCAAGGCCTGGACGTCACGCCCGTGTTCCTGGGAACCGCGTTCCGCAACCAGGGCGTGCAGCCGCTGTTGGACGCTGTCACGCGGTACCTGCCTTCCCCGCTCGACCGCGAAATGACGGCCAAGGATTACGAAGACGCCGAAAAGTCGTATCCCTTGGCGGCCGACCCTGAAAAACCGTTTGTCGGCATGGCGTTCAAAATCGTCGACGACCCCTACGGCCAACTCACCTTCATGCGAATCTATCAGGGCCGGATTGAGAAGGGCCAGATGTACTACAACCAGCGCACCAGCCGCAAGGAGCGGTTCAGCCGCATCGTGCGCATGCACTCCGACAAACGCGACGAAATCGACACCGCCAGCGCCGGCGATATCGTGGCTATTATGGGCATCGACTGCGCCAGCGGCGATACCTACGCCGCAAAACCTAAAATGTGTACGCTGGAAAACATGTTCGTGCCGGAGCCGGTGATTAAAGTCGCGGTGAATCCGACCGATCGCAGTTCGGCCGATCGTCTGGGCAAGGCGTTGCAACGCTTCCGCAAGGAAGACCCCACCTTCCAAGTGGCCACCGATCGGGAAACCGGCGAAGTCATTATGGCCGGCATGGGCGAACTGCACCTGGAAATCTATGTCGAACGCATTCGCCGCGAATACAAGGTGGAAGTGGAAGTTGGCGCGCCCAAGGTCAGCTACCGAGAAGCGCCCATGGTGAAAGCCGAGTACAACTACACCCATAAAAAACAGACCGGCGGCTCCGGCCAATTCGCGAATATCGTCGGCTACATGGAACCGTTGCCGAACGATGCCGAGGAAGAATTCCTCTTCGAGGAAAAAATCGTTGGCGGCCGCATTCCCAAACAGTTCATTCCCGCGGTGGAAAAGGGCTTTCGCTCCTCAATCGAGAAGGGGCCCGTGGCCGGTTACCCCGTGGTGGGCATTTATATCAAGCTCGAAGACGGCAAATACCACGATGTCGACAGTTCGGAAATGGCCTTCCACACTTGTGCCCGGGGTTGTTTCCGCGAAACCTTCAAGAAAACAAAACCCGCTCTCCTGGAGCCGATAATGAAGGTTGAAATCGAATGCCCCACCCAGTTTCAAGGCGCTATCGTGGGCGATGTCACTTCCCGGCGAGGTTTGATCGTCACGACTGAAATGCGCGACGACGGCGTATCGAGCATCATCTGTGAAGTTCCCTTGGCCGAAACGTTCGGCTACGCCACCGACCTCCGCAGCCAAACGCAAGGCCAGGGCACCTTCACCATGGAATTGTCGGGCTACCGCAAGGTGCCCGCTAGTATCCAACTGGAAATCGTCGAGGAACGCCGCAAGGAAGAACTCATCGGCGCCAAATAGGGCAAGCGGGCGATTGGCAAGACTCGTCCCGAATTTACACACCGAGTTAATAGCCCGGCATTTTCAAAATGCCGGGCTTTTCTGAACCACCACCGGTAACTCTTTCAGGACTATGCTTAAAGCGGGCGGTATGTTGTCGGCCTGCGGGGGAACCGCTATTCTGAGGATGTTGCAAACCAGAGAATGCAACGCCTAAAACCTCCCCCATACGCAGGAGAAAAACGCACGATGCCTTGGCTGCCCAAGAGCAATATCATTGTTCCCGCTGATTTTTCCGATGCCTCTTTCGGCGCCGTGACCGTGGCGCTGGAAATCGCCGATAAGCCGGAGCATGTGCATGTGGTGCATGTTCTGCCGGAACTCTCTCCCGTGGAGCCGGGCGTCGTGTGGGGCGACGTCAGCGACGAATCGAGAATCGACCACGCCAAAAAGTCGCTGCAAAAACAACTCAACGAACGCGGTTGCGGCGGCGTGGAGGTGAACGTATCGATCGGCGAGCCGGGCAGTCAGATAGCCGACTTGGCCCAGCACGCCAAGGCCGATCTGATCGTAATCCCCTCGCACGGCCGCTCTGCAATCGCTCGCATTCTTCTGGGTTCCGTTGCAGACCGCGTCGTGCGGCTGGCTTCGTGCCCCGTGATTGTCTTGAAACACTGAGTCGCGCGCCCAAGATCTATTTCACGCAATGGCTATTATCTTTCCGTGACACAAAACCAAAGACGCCCGCCCCTTCGGCCTTAGCCTGCATCAGAAAACACGGAATCGTCGCCAGCAACCGCGATTGTCAAAACGGACGGCGTATGCGGCGCGATGGTGGTTGCCAGCAACCACCCGACAAGCTGTAAGTCAATCTGCCGGGGGCAGGGCGCCTTCGTCGGGCGATGGCTCTTCGGCCAGCGACAGCTCCGCATCCATTGCGGTAAAGCTGTCGACAAGCTCCGCCAAGGCGTCGACGGCTTCGGCGGCGTCTTCGCCAATGGCTTCAATGGTGAGCTTGGTTCCCTGGGCGGCGCCCAGCGACATCAACATCATGGGGCTGGAGGCGTCGACGCGGTCGAGGTTGCAGATGAGTTCAACGTGCGACTTGAATTGGCTGGCAAGTTTGGCAAACGCTCCGGCGGGGCGCAGGTGCATCCCCTGGGTATTTGCAATGACCACGTTTCGACTGGCTTTGGCTGCTGGCATTTTTCCATCCCAGACGACAGTTCAATCGCGAGGCCCGCGCAGTGGAAGCGAGCCATGTTATCGCGCAACTCGCTTCTGACGCTCGGTAATGATCACAAGCGGTAATGATTCCACGCCGTAATGATCACAAGCAATTGCAAACAATCTTTTAGGCGCGTTCGAGAAATAGTTGTCTTAATAGTCGCCTTTCGCGGATCGCTAGGCGACGCTCATTTGTTCGAACGCTCTTTTAGGAAACGAACTGGTTGTTGTCGGCTTCCTCGAGGAGTTGATGAATCGCTTTTGCAGTTTTCGACTGTTTGAGGAATCGGCAGAACGTGCCATCGCGAAGTTGCCGAGAGACACTCTCCAACGCCCGGAGATGATCTCCGGGACGGTCGGGTGGTGAAATCAGCAGGAAGAACAGGTGGACCTTTTCGCCGTCGAGGCTTTGAAAATCGACGCCTTCCTCGCTGATTCCCACCGTTCCCACCAGACGGTCGACGCTGGGGTGCTTCGTGTGGGGCACGGCCAAGCCGCGGCCAATTCCCGTGCTGCCAAGCTCTTCACGATTCATGATCGCGCGGACGATGCTTTCTTTGTCGTCGGCTTTGACACTTCCGGAGGCGACCAAAACGCCCACCATTTCTTCAATCAAACTTTCTTTGTCGACGGCGGCCAATTCGGGTGAAATGGCGTCGGCGTCTATAAAATCACAAAATTTCATACCTGAATTTCCTGTTGCCTTCTAACAATGTCGCGGGGCCGAGAAGGCGACTCAGCCTTCCGACTCAGGTTCCAGCGACTCACTATCCGGCGCTGCGGAAGATATTTCCACATCGACGTCTTTGAGCCCCGTCGCCCGGTGTTCCGTTTTCTTTTGTTTGTGTTTTCGAAGTTGCTGCTCCAACTTATGGAGGGCGCCGTCCAGGGCCGTCGAGACAGAGCCCGCTTTTTCCCGGGCCACGAAATCGGGGGCGTGTTCCGCCGAGACGCGCACCTCGACCTCGTTGGCAGCCGCGTCGGCAACATCAACCGTCACATGCACCGCTGTGATGCGGTCCAGATAACGAGGAAGTTTAGCGACTTTTTCCCGAATGCGCTGCTGTGTTTCGGAGCTTAGGGCTCCATGCCGCGTTGAAATATCGAACTCCACTCGCCAGTCTCCCAGTGTTAATTCTAATAGCGTGGGTGGCTTCCAACAAATGCAAATAGGCTGTTGGGCGCCAACGATTCGTCGAGACTCCTCCCCCCGCTGTTTCGTTGCTTACTCAATAATAGCCTTTCCTTTTGTTCCTCGATAGAACCGACTGCCGCATTCTGCCGCCTGCCGCCTCGGTTCCACTAAAAAAAACACCGCTACCCCCCTCTAGTGCGGGGTTAAAGTGCGGCATCCAGCATGGTCTGCTTATGCGAGCGGTGGATGAGAATTTGCCGAGTTAAAAGCCCGGTGTTTTGAAAGTGCCGGTTTTTTTGGCGACTGAGAAAAATGCGGTTGGTAAATCCTCATCTGCCGCTCGCCTTATGCCTCGGCGCCATCGGAAATAGGAACCGTGGCGTCTATTCCCGCCGCCGCGATTCCAGCCACCAAGAACGACATCGCGCAGGCCAGGAAGGCCAGCGTCCAGTTCGAGGCCTGTCCTGTGGCGACGGTCCACTCCAGGAACGAGGGCAAAAATTCTCGGCTTCCGGTGACAATCCAAATGACCAGGAGCGGCGCGATTGCAGCGCCTAAATTGCCCCACATATTTCCCCAGCCGAGAACGGCGCCGACATTTTTTCCGCCCACATCTTGCATGAAGCCCCAGGTCGCGGCGACGCCCAGGTCGGTGGCCAGCGCGACCACGGAAAAAGCCGCCACCGCCGCCCAAGGCGAAGGTTCGGTCAGACAAAACAGATAAGCGGCCATGGCCAGGAATCGAGAGGCCGACATCGGCAACGCGCGTCCCCAACGCAAACCGAATCTCCGTGTGAGCCGGTCGGTGAGAATGCCGCCGAAGAGCATCCCCGCCATGCCCACGGCAACCGGGATGAAGGTCATCAGGGCGCGTTGCTCCACGGGAATTTTGTGTACATCGTCCAGATATCGCGGCAGCCAAGTGACCAGAAACACCCAGCCGATATTTGTCATGAATTGAGAAAGACAGCTCAACCACATACTGCGGCTGCGCACGAGTCCGGCCAGCGGCGCTCGGCCAGCTTTTCCCCGTGGAGGCACAGCGCTGGCCGGCCGGCCATATTCGATCAACTCCACTTCCGCCGCGTTGCAGCCAGGATGCACCGACGGCTCATCGCGGAAGACAAACCAGAATAACCCCGCCACCAGCACGCCGACCAAGCCGTACGCCAGCAACACCGGCCGCCAGCCGGCGCCATAGATTTTCTTGATCGACTTTCGGTACGCCGATTCCAACAACAGCCGATTCAACCTTTCGGTTTGCGTGGTGGAAAGCGGGGCGGCGGTATTGAGCAGTCGTTTGGCTTCGCCTTCGAGAGTCGCGCCGGCAAACGCTTTTTTGTCGTACAAATTGGGCTGGCGAAGAACGCGATTCAAATCGTCGAGCAGAATTTGCACCTGCGCGGGCTCATGGGAGAGTGCGTCGGCGGCAGGATGGAGGTCGGCGCCGGCGTGCGCGGCGCTGGCCTTTCTCTTTTTTTGCAATGCTGCGGAATATTGCGAGGAAATCGTATTCACAACTCGCCGGCCCGCCGGCGAAAGCCGGCCCACCACGAGAAACCCCACGCGCGCCGCTGCATTGTTGCGGTCGTTTTCCGGCGGAGGTTGGCGAACATCGCTCCCGTAAGAAAGTTCGTAGCACAAGCGGCCCACATCGAGCAGGTCGTCTGGCTTCAATTGCGAAGAGACATTCGTTCCCACGAACATCACGATCAGAACGCCCGTCAAGAGCGGCGCAATGGCCCCGCCGACCCGGCCTCCAAATGACACGATGCTGCTGGCCATTCCCCGGTTCGCGAACGGCGCCCACTTACTCAGCAAGCTGCCGCTGCTGGGATACGCCCCCGCCTGCCCCACGCCAAAACCGAAGCGGAGCAACAGCAATATCAAAAAACCGCTGGCCAGACCGGTCAAGGCCGTGAACAGCGACCACAACAATATGTACGTTGTCAGCATGATTCTGGCGCCGAAGCGGTCGGTCAGCCAGCCCGAAGGAACTTGCGATAGGGCGTAGGTCCAGAAGAAGGCGCTGAGCATCATGCCGATTTGCAAATCGGTCAGCCGCAAATCTTCCTTGATGAATATTTCCGCAAACGAAATACAGAACCGATCCAAATACAACAAAACCGACATCAGCGCCGTCGAGGCCACCACCCAATGCCGAATGATCGTGGGACGCGCGGACTTTTCCGGTGCGGACATGGAGGGCATGGGCTTGTTCAACGTGTTGCGAATCGATGATAAAGAGAGAAGACGATGTGTTCCGACTTCGGCCGCCGCTCTCAAAAACAACCGCCGCCAAAAACCCGGCGGCCAAAATCGGCTATCATTCTAACAGGTAGCGTAGGGTGGGTGCTTGCAACCACCGTTGCGTTGGGCCATCGTGGTTGCTGGCCGGTCACTCCACTATCTATCTACACGACCTATCTACACAACAATCGATGAACACACCCACGCGCCGCGAAAAAATTGAAACCATGCTCGCCGAAACGCCGGACGATGCGTTTTTGCGTTACGCCTTGGCCATGGAGCTGAATAAAGCCGGGGAGCATGAACGCAGCCTAGCCGAATTAAACACGCTGACCAGCGCAGATCCGCCACACATTCCGGCCTGTTTCATGACCGGCCAACAACTGGCCCAACTGGGCCGTATTGATGAATCGCGTGAAATCTTGCGGTTTGGCATCGAAAACGCCCGCCAACAAGGCGATGCACACGCCGCCGGCGAAATGAGCGAATTGCTCACCGAACTGGGCGCAGCGGGGAATTGACCGGCGGCGACGGCTCGTTCTGTTACTGCCGAACCAGTCCGGGAACAATATCGAGTTCGAGCGTGTCGTATTGGCCGGCGCGTATTTTTTCGATCGCGATGGCGCCCATTACGGCGTTGTCGGTGCAGAGCGCCATCGGCGCGATGTGCAATTCCCAGCCGCGCTGCTCGGCCGCTATAGCCAGTTCCTCCCGCAGTCGTTGGTTGGCCGCCACGCCGCCGCCCACGCAAACGGTGGAAAGGCCGGTTTTTTCCGCCGCCGCAATCGTTTTTCCGACCAGGCTTTCCACCACCGCTTCTTGAAAACTCGCCGCGACATCGGCCACCTGTTGCGGAGGAAGATGCAACTGGGAAAAGTCGACGCGTCCTGGTCCTGCAATCGCATAACGCACCGCTGTTTTCAGGCCGCTGAAACTGAAGGCGATTTTGTCGGGTTCTCGCAGGAATGAACGAGGGAACTGATACGCCCGCCGGTCGCCATTGACCGCAGCGCGAGAAACCGAAGGCCCGCCAGGATACGGCAGGCCGAGCATCACCGCGACTTTATCGAAGGCTTCGCCGGCGGCGTCGTCAATCGTGCCGCCAAGGTAGTGGAAGTCGCCGGCGGTATGGCATTGGTAAAGGCTGCTGTGCCCTCCGCTGACGATCAATCCCAGACACGGAAACACATCCCTGCCGGCCGCCAAACGGCAAGCGTAGATATGGGCGTGCAAATGATTCACGCCGACCAACGGCAAATCGGCCGCGACGCAAAACGCTTTCGCCGCCGAAAGCCCCACCAACAACGAACCCGCCAAGCCGGGTGTGTGGGCCACCGCCACGGCGTCGAGATCGGCCAGGGTGACGTCCGCCTGGCGTAACGTTTCATCGACCACCGGCAACAAACGCTCCACATGCGCCCGGGCGGCAATTTCGGGCACAACGCCGCCGTACATCTTGTGGAGATCGATCTGCGACGCGACCACCGACGAAAGCACTTCAAGCTCATCGGTCACGACGGCCGCGGCTGTTTCATCGCAGGTGGTTTCCAGGGTGAGAATTTTCATGCTTATTTCGACGGCTCGCCTTGCGGAGCGTCTTCGTTTTCCTTGGCCAGTTCACCGCGAAGATACGCTAACGCTTTTTCCAAAGGACGATCGACGAACGGGTTTTCGGATGTTTGATCGCCGGGGCGGCGGAGCACGTCGCGCTTGCGGCGGTAGTTGAGGTACGAGGCCAGTTCATCACTACTCAAGTCGACCTGATATCCTTCGCTCGGCCGCACGCCCCATTCTTTGTCTTCTCCGGCGCCCTTGGCGCGGTGGATGTTTTTTCCATTGGGCCGCAAGTAGCCGGCCGTGGTGAGTTTCAACGCGCTGCGGCCGCTCTCCAGTTCGACAATATTCTGCACGCTGCCCTTGCCCCAGGTGCGCTGGCCAATGACCACCGCGCGGAGGTTGTCTTTCAGACACGCCGCGACAATCTCGCTGGCGCTGGCGCTGTAATGATTAACCAGCACCGCCATTGGGAAACCCTCGAAGGCGCCTTGGGCTTCGGCGTCCCAGGTTTGCCCCTCAATGTTGCGGCCGGAAGTGCTCACGATGCGTCCCTGGGAAATAAACAGATCGCTGATTTCAATCGCAGACGACAACAAACCGCCAGGATTGAACCGCAAATCGAGAATGCAGCCTCGCATCTTTTGCTTCGCCAACTGCTCCAACACGACGCGCAACTCCTTGGCGGTGCGGCGGCCGAAACCGGTAATGCGAATGTAGGCCAGTTTTTCTTCGTCGTCGTACATGAAGCTCCATTGGTTATCGGCCGCGCGCCGGTCGCCCAGCACCGTCGCGACATGGATTACTTCGCGCTTGATCGTGACGGTTTCCGTTTTTCCTCGCAGCGGATGGAAAATGGTCAACTCCACTTCCTCGCCGGCGCGCCCCTTGAGCCGCTTCACGGCCTCATTGATCGTGATGCCCCTGGTCGGCTGGCCGTCGATTTTGGTGATGCGGTCGCCGGCGGCCAACCCGGCGCGGTAAGCCGGTGTGCCGTGCAGCGGACTGCTCACGGTGAGCCCGCCGTTCTCCGCCGAGATTCTCACCCCAATGCCGCCGAATTCATTCTCCACGCCGCTGCGAAAGCGTTCGATTTCCGCCGGCGGGATGTAATCGGAGTATTGGTCGAGTTTGGTGAGCATGCCGTCTATCGCGGCTTCGAGCAGTTCGCGGCGGCTAACATCTTTTACGTAATTCCGCTCCACCTGGTCGAGGGTATCGGCGAACAATTTCAGCAGTTCGTAATACTCCTTCTCATCCTTCTGCTTCTGCTCCTTACTTTTTTCCGCAGATTCGCCAGCCTTTCCATCGGATGCCGCCTTTCCATCGGATGCCGCCTTTCCATCGGATGCCGCCTTTTCATCGGCCAGCAGCACGCCAACGGGCGGCTGGAAACCGTCGGCCGAAAGCATCGCCCAGCCGGCAGCCGTCAATAACACAACAGACCAACAGAGATTAAGAGACCAACCGGGCATAAGAAAAAATCCTGTTTAGAGATCCTGTCTGGACGGGCAACAGGCCCGGCGGCGCCTCAGGCACTTCGCCGACGCCTCGCAGCGGGAATTCACACCCGTAGTATATGTTCTAACCGAGTGCCGAGCAATTGTTTAAGGCGACCAGCATGGCGACGTCATTCATCCGCGGCAGGGGCGCCGCTTTTTGTGCTCCGCTCCGCTCACGGGTAAAGAGGTAGCCACGCGCCGACTTGTGCGTTGCACCGCTGGGCTCTAGAATGAGCCACTAGCGTTATTTGAGGTCTTGAAATCTAATCGGATTGGGAAAACGACACTCGCTCCATGGCAGCGCGTCGTTTGGGCAGAGGCGAGTTTCACTCCCTCTTCTGTTCTACTTTCGCCCCAGCGCAAAGTCATCTAGATTTCCCGCGAGCCGGTTCGCCTGGGCGAAAAAAACGGCTCACCTCTCGTTTGTCACTCCTTGAAAGCATTCTTCGTATGTCGCGCCGTTACGTTCGAGATTTAAGCGAAAGAGACGAGCTTGATCAAGTTTTCCTGGCGGCGGATAAGCAACTCCGCGCCAACCGCGCCGGGAATCTGTATATGCATGTCCGATTGGCCGACCGCACCGGCGTCGTCTCGGGCATGTTGTGGAACGCCAGTGAAAAACTTTCCAGCACCTTTGAAACCGGCGATTTCGTCAATGTGCAGGGTTCCACGCAAATTTACAACGGCAACCTGCAAGTGATCGTGAATCGGATCGACCGCGTCGACCCCAGCACCGTCGACGAAAGCGAATTCTTCCAGCTCGCCACCGCCAACATCGATACGCTCGGCGCCCGGCTGGCGGAAATGTTGCGCTCGCAGAGCAACGTGCATTTGCGCAATCTGGCGGAGTGCTTTTTGGTCGACGAAGAGTTCATGGACAAAATCTCGCGGGCGCCGGCGGGCGTGAAGAACCATCACGCCTATCGCGGCGGCTTGCTGGAGCATATCGTTTCGGTGATGGAGCTGACCGCGATCGTCGCGCCGCGCTACGAAGACGTCGACGCCGACCTGCTGCTCATGGGCGCGTTTCTGCACGACGCCGGCAAGATCGACGAACTTTGTTACGACCGCCAACTCGGCTATTCCGACGAAGGCCAACTGGTCGGCCATTTGGTGATGGGCGTCGGCCTGCTCGACGCCAAACTGGGCGAAGTTGAAAAACTCTCCGGCGAGCCGTTCCCCAGCGAACTGGCCCACCGGCTCAAACACATGATTGTCAGCCATCACGGGCAATACGAATATGGCAGCCCCAAACTTCCCATGACCATGGAAGCCGTCGTGCTGCACCACCTCGATAATATCGACGCCCGACTACATAATTTCCGCCAGCTGATCAGCGAAGACCCTGTCGCCGATAGTCGCTGGACCGCCTACCAACCCAACCTTGGACGAAAGATCTACAAGGGCGCCATTTCTCCGTAGCCCGCTCCGGCGTAACCCGCCGAGCGACCAGCGTTGAGAGCGCCCGGCTCATTTATGAACACACCCAGCCTCCGCACGTTGATATTGACGCACGTACAGCGTCCGGAATATCACCCCGTCAAACCGAAAACCATTACCAAACAGTTGGGCCTTCCTCCCGACTTGCAGAAAGACGTTCGTAAGGCCGTCCGAAAGTTGGTCAAGGCCGGCAAGCTGGCCTACGGCGATAAACATTTGGTGCTGCCGGTTTCCGCTCCAGCCGCCGACGCCCCGCAGGCAATGTCGAAAGACGCCGCTGCGGAAAACACGAACCGCCCCGCCAAGAAGGAGCGTTCCGAGCAAAAACGTTCCAAGCAAGAGCGGCCCAAACAAGAGCGGCCCAAACAAGAGCAGCCCCAGGGCAAATCGGAAAAAGCCTCCAGCTCGCAAACCAAGCTTGTCTCGGGAGTGTTCAAAAGGGCGATGGGCGGCTTCGGTTTTGTGCGTCCGACCGGGGCGCCCTCGCGCGGCAGGGAAAACGATATTTATATTTCTCGCCGTAAAACGCACGACGCCGCCTCCGGCGATATCGTGGAAGTGCGTTTGAGCAGCAAGCCGGGACGCGGCGGCCGCGTTCAAGGCGAAATCGTCGATATCGTCGAACGTCAAACACAAACCTTTGTCGGTGTTTACAGCCAGCGTAACGGCGTCGGTTATGTGCGTATTGACGGCAAGATATTCAGCGATCCTATTTATGTCGGCGACGCCGCCGCCAAGGGTGCGCTGGCCGGCGACAAAGTCGTGCTCGAACTGATCCGCTTTCCCTCGCACGCCCATGAGGGTGAAGGCGTGGTGACCGAAGTGTTGGGCGCTCGCGGCGAACCGGGCGTCGACACGCTTTCCGTGATTCGCGAATTCGAGCTTCCCGAGGAATTTCCCGAAGACGTTCTCGAAGACGCCCGCCGTCGCGCCGAAGCTTTTGATGAATCGATCGGCGCCGACCGCCTCGATTTGACGCACGAAACGATCGTCACGATTGATCCTGTCGACGCGCGCGATTTCGATGACGCCATTTCTCTGGAAAAAAATGACCGCGGAAATTGGCGGCTGGGCGTGCATATTGCCGATGTCGCGCATTTCACTCCGCTGAAATCAGCGCTCGATCGCGAAGCCCGCAACCGCTCCACGAGCGTCTACCTGCCCGACCGCGTCATTCCCATGTTGCCGGAAACCATCTCCAACCATTTGGCGAGCCTGCAACCCGACCGCGTACGGTACGCGAAAACGGCGTATATCGAATTCACGCCGGAGGGAACGCGGGTTTCGGTCGAAGTGCATACGTCGGCGATTCGCAGCCGGCGCCGGTTCACCTACGAAGAGGTCGACGATTACCTCAACGACGCCGAACCCTGGCGAGAAAAACTCACGCCGGACGTCCATGCCTTGCTAGGTCGGATGCACGAACTGGCCATGACCTTGCGGAAGAAACGGCTGGCTCGCGGGGCGATTGAATTGGTGCTGCCGGAAGTCAAGATCGATCTTGATAAGCAAGGCCGCGTGAGCGGCGCGCATGTGGTCGAAAACACGGAAAGCCACCAGATCATCGAAGAGTTCATGCTGGCGGCCAACGAAGCGGTGGCCGAGTATTTGCGAGAGCGTCATCTGTTCTTCCTTCGCCGCGTACACGACGCCCCCGACCCGCGCAAGCTGGAAGCCCTGAGCGCCTTTTTGAAAGAGCTGGGGCTGGAGTGCGACCAAGTGGCCAACCGCTTCGAAGTGATTCGCGTGCTGGCCGAAACCGCCGACTCCCCGCTGCGTTACGCGGTTCACTACGCCATTTTGCGGAGCATGGCCAAGGCGGTCTACTCGCCCGAGGACGCGGGGCATTTTGCCTTGGCGAGCGACTGCTACTGCCATTTCACTTCGCCGATTCGCCGCTACCCCGACCTCACCATCCACCGCATGCTGACCGCCTTGGAGCAGGGCCGCAAACCGGTGCAGGATCTGGAGGCGATCACGATTCTCGGCGAGCATTGCTCCAACCGCGAACAGCGGGCCGCGGCGGCGGAGCGGGAGCTTGTGAAAACGAAATTGCTCACCTTCCTCAGCAAAAAAATTGGCCAAGAGATCGACGCCATCGTCACCGGAGTGGAGGAATTCGGTATTTTCGTGCAAGGCAGCGAGTTGCCCGCCGAAGGCCTGGTGCATATCAATTCGTTGCGCGACGACACCTACGATTACGACGCGAAAACGCACACGCTCACTGGCCGGCGGGCTGGAAACACTTACCGACTTGGCGATATGGTGCGTGTGGAAATCGGCCGCGTCGATGTTGATCGCCGCCAACTTGATTTTCAACTCGTGGCCGACCAACCGCCCCAGCCTGCCTCGCCGCAAAGCAAGGCGAAGCGTCCTCGCGGGCAAAAAAAACGCGGCCCGCGATAACGACGGATATGTGGACGCCAATATCGGCGCCTTCTTGCCAAATTTCCGCGCCTCGGACGAGAGCATATCAAGGAAGCAGGAGACGGTTGGCTGCATCATGGGAAGACGTAAACGAAAGCTCACGCCCGCCCAAAAGGCGGAGAAACGTCGCCGGCGCGAAGAGTACATGACGATTTTCGTCAACGGCAAGCAGAAACGGGTCAAACGCCCTCTTACCGTCGAAGGAATGGATATTGACGGGTTCATTCGCCAAAACGCCGACCCCATTTGGCTGCACGTGAATGGGTTGTGGGAGTGCATGGCCGACGAAGAATGATGTGCGACGAGCAACGCTCTCGGCCGGCGCTGCAATACGTTTCGACGCTTTGTCGATTCCGAGCAGGCGTAGCCTGCAAGAGGCAACCTTTCGAGGCCAACGCAACGGCGCATCGACCGATTTCTGCTGTTCCCACCAATGCGCCGGCAAGAATGGCGTAAGCAATGGCTGCGGTTCAAACCGCTGCCTCTGGCATCCCGCCGGGATGCTGCGGCCGTTGCGCCGGCCTACCGGCGGTGTTCGCTGCGCTCGACCGCCGGCTAATGGCTGGCAAGCCTCCGGCTTGCAACGAAGCCTTTCCGGCAACGAAGTCTTACCGGCAACGAAGCCTTAATCAATTCGTTCAAGTTTGCCCAGAGCGCACAGCTTCGCTGCTGCTTGCTTCGGCCGTTCTTCTGTGGGATATTGCTCGTTTCAAGATACGGCAATGATCGCCGCTCGAATCGCTGGAGAATGTTATCGTCATGGAGATTTGGCCCGCTATTGATCTGCGAGGCGGCAAGTGCGTGCGTCTGCAACAAGGCGACTACGCGCGCGAAACCGTTTTCGGCGACGACCCCGTGGCCATGGCGGCGAAGTGGGTGGCGCAAGGCGCGACGCGTCTGCATTTGGTCGATCTCGATGGCGCCCGCGATGGCCGGCTGGAAAACCGCCAAGCCGTGGCCGCGATTGTCGAATCGCTCGATATTCCTTGCGAATTGGGAGGCGGCATTCGCGATGAACAAGCCATTGACGAGTTGCTCGAACTCGGCGTGAGCCGCTTGGTGGTGGGAACGCGGGCGTTGAAGGAGCCGGAGTGGTTTCTGAAAATGTGCGAGCAACACCCCGGAAAAATGGTGCTCGGGCTCGACGCCCGCGATGGCAAGGTCGCCACGGATGGCTGGCTGAAAACGAGTGATCGATCAGCCATTGAATTCGTGCAGTTATTTGATCAGGCGCCGCTGGCGGCAATCGTTTACACCGACATCGCCCAGGACGGCATGCTCCAAGGGCCGAACGTGGCCGCCATGCAAGACATGAAACAAGCCGCCGCGGCGCCGGTGGTGGCTTCGGGCGGCGTCACGACAGCCGACGATGTGCGCCAACTCGCCGCCGCCGGGCTCGACGGCTGCATCATCGGCCGCGCCCTTTATGAAGGAGGGTTGTTGCTGGCCGACGTATTGCAAGCCGCGGGCGAGGGAAAAACCAACCACGCATAGCCTTAACCATCCAGTAAAAAGACGAACCAAGCAGGAAAATTTCGGAGAGTCACGATGCAATAGTGCGCGATGCGCGCCAAGGACAACCAGTTAACTTATTCCACGTTATGCACGCCTGTTTCCCAACAGGCGCCGCGTCAAGTGAAAAAAGGGACATAGTATGGCCAAGGTGAAAGTCGACGACATTCGTAACATCGCTGTTTGTGGCCACGGTTCGGCCGGAAAGACGACCCTCATCGACCAAATGCTGGTCGCGGCGGGCGCCGTTTCCTCAAACCCCTGCGTTGACGACGGAACGAGCATCTGCGATTTTGACCCCGAGGAAAAGACACACAAGTACACCATCGAATCGAGCGTGGTGCATTTCAACCACAACGGAAAACGATTCAATATCATCGACACTCCCGGCTACCCCGATTTTATCGGCCAGGCCATTGGCGCCTTCGACGCAGCCGATACGGCGCTCATCGCCGTGAACGCCCACAGCGGGATTGAAGTCAACACGCGGCGCGTCTTCGCCGAAGCCGGCAAGGCCGGAATCGGCCGCATGATCGTGATCACGAAACTCGATTCCGACAACATCGATTTTCCCGCCCTCGTCGCCCACATTCAAGATGTTTGGGGCTCGGCGTGCGTGCTCTTCAACGTTCCCGTCGGTTTGGGCGAGAGCCTCACGGGCGTCGTGAGCACGCTCAACGTTCCCGACGACACAACCGGCGCCGTGATCGACCCTAACGAAATCCACGATTCGCTGATAGAGTCGATCGTGGAGGTGGATGAAGAAGTCATGGAGCGGTTCTTCGAGGGGCAACCGCCAACAAAAGAAGAACTCTCGGGGCTGATCTCTCGGGCCGTGGCGGAAGGCAGCCTCGTGCCGATTATTTGCTCCGCAGCCAAGGGGAAAATTGGCGTGGAGGAAACGCTCGCTGCCCTGGCCGTGTGCGGGCTGCCGCCCGGCGCTGTCGCCCGAACCGCCGTCAAGGACGACCAAACACTCGAAATTTCACCCGATCCGGAAGGGCCGTTGGTGGCCCACGTTTTCAAAACGCGTATCGATCCTTTTGTGCAAAAGCTGAGTTTCATTCGAGTTTTTTCCGGCACGCTTTCTCGCGATCAGGCGATCACGTCGTCTTCGTCTCGCAAGAGCATAAAATTGGGCCAGCCGCTGGATGTGCTCGGCAACGACACCCACCCGATCGATCAGGCCGGTCCTGGCGATATTGTCGCGGTGGCAAAAATGGACGCCCTGCATACCGGCGATACGCTCGGCGAATACGTTCTCCCGGCGATAAAATTCCCCAAGCCGATGGTCGGCTTGGCGGTCACGCCCAAGAGCCGGGGCGATGAAACAAAACTCTCCGGCGCACTTCATAAGATCGTCGAGGAAGACCCCACCTTCGTTCTCGAGCACGACGCGCAAACCAAGGAACTCGTGATCCTGGGAATGAGCGAGTTGCACTTGGCCATCATTCAAGAGCGGCTGGCCCGCCGCGATCATGTGGAAGTCGATACCAAGCAGCCCAAAATTCCCTTTCGAGAAACCATTCAAGCCAAGGCCGAAGGTTCCTATCGGCACAAGAAACAATCGGGCGGACGCGGCCAGTTCGGCGAAGTGCATATCCAAATGCAGCCGCTGCCGCGCGGCACCAACATTGAAGAGTTCGCGGTCAAGCATAACTTCCCGCAAATCAAGCGGTTCACCTACCACGAAAAATACAATTTCCTCTGGATCGATTCCGTCGTCGGCGGCGTGATTCCGATCAACTTCATGCCGGCTGTCGAGAAAGGTCTTTTGGAGCGGATCCAACGCGGCGTCATTGCGGGTTACCAAGTGCAAGACGTCTGCGTGAATGTTCACTTTGGCAAGCATCATCCGGTCGACAGTTCGGAAGCCGCCTTCAAAACAGCGGCCTCGATGGCCTTCCGCAACATTTTCCAGGAAGCCAAGCCGGGTTTATTGGAGCCGGTGGTGAAAATGGCGATCACGGTGCCGGAGGCGAACGTGGGCGATGTGTATAGCGATATTTCCGGCCGTGGCGGACGCGTCCAAGGTTCCGACGCAGCGGGCGGCGGCATGCAAACGGTGAACGCCGAAATTCCGCTGCGCGAAGTCACCACGTACGCCCGCACGCTTTCCAGCATGACCGGCGGCCAGGGCAGCTTCACCATGGAATTCAACCACTACGAAATCATGCCGGCCAACATACAACAAGAAATCATTTCCAAGGCCAAGCTCCACGAAGAAGAAGACGAATAACACCGAGTTGGAGTTATTGCGAAGGATTGGAGTTCACGCTTTAGCGTGTTTTGACAGGACGAACAACTTCAACGAGCGCATCGCCAAGCCCGACCAATTATCACCCACCGGCCATTGTCAAGCGTCGGCATCCTGGCTGTCGTCGTCGGGCGGCTGGCTCGTCTCCGGGGAGGTTGGGTCGGCCGGAGGTTCTGCTTTCTTACTCGCGGGAAATTGGAACGCATGACTATCAATTCCCGGTTATCAGCAACTCATCCGCATCGTCTGGGTCCTCCGTTTTTTTTCCGGCGAGAAGAAGCGCTATGCCGCCGGCGAGCAGCGGGCCGAGAAAAAGGATGAAGGTGACGCCATCGGTAACGCGCTCGAGGTTGAACCTGAAGAACTGCAAGAAGAAGATAAAGGCGGCCAGCAGGAGGATTCCAGTGACGCGCGGCCAGCGTCCGGAGAGCCAAGCCAGGGCGAAGAACGGCGCCGCAAGCAACGGGTGCATGAGCAACGCCGCCCAACCGGTCCATTCTGGGCCTATATTGCTGATGATCGTGAAAACGAGCACGGCGGAACCGAAGACATATAGGAACCGCGCGGCTGCCTTATGTGCTCCCCAGTAGGCCACCAGCGCGCTGAGCAACCAGGTGAACCAGAGAAGCACCAGGAAGAAGGTGGCAAGCTCTTGGGTGTCGTTGATCGAGCGTTCGCCCGATCGGAAAAACGGCACAAGGACGAAGGCCGTTAGCCCGCTGGTCAGAAAGGCGTGGTAGCCCGCGCGCTGGTCGGCGTGGCGCTGGAATTCGTCCTTGTCATGAAGCCAGCCGATCTCACGCAGCACGCCGGGGCCGAATGTTCCAATACCCACCAGCAAGAGAAACCACCAATTCAAACTAGTGAGCCAAAATCCGCCAATCACGATTCCACTCGCCACCAGTTTTGTTCGCGTCGGACGCCATCGCTCTCGACCTTTCGGTTCAGTCATCGTTCTCACCTTTCTTCAATTGGAAGAGGCTTTCCACGCTGACATCGAAAACTTCAGCAAGACACAGAGCCAAAGCCACCGAAGGGGTGTATTTTCCTTTTTCGATCGACAGAATGGTCTGCCGCGTAACTCCCACCCGGTCGGCCAATTCCTGCTGGGTCATGTCGGCCAACAGGCGGCGCCGTCGCACGAACGTTTGGATGTCGTGATGTGACTTCATTTCAATAAATGTACAGTTTACCACACTTAATGTCAAATTTACTTTACATTTAGGCGCGTTATTCGGCGGTCTCCTGTCATCGCTGGATTCCCGCCTGCGCGGGAATGACGACAGTAATTTCCGAACAGGTGCTATGCCTCGCGCAAGTCGCGCAGAAGGGCAATTTTTTCGTCGCTCAGGTAGCCGTAGCGGTTGATCCAGATTCCATGCCGGCTGGCGCGTCGGCCGATAATAACACGACGTTTGAAATCGTCGTTCGGTCCATAGGAATGGACCAGCGCCCGAACGGGCGTATCGCCAGCGGCCTTTTGTGCAAAGCCGACCTTGCGGATTTGGGCGGCTTCACCAGCGGGGTGCGGTTCGTCGGGCGCGGGGTAACGATATTCGGACAATGCTTTTTCGCTGGGCGCGTCGACAATATCCAACAGCCGCTCCAACACGCGAACCAGCAGCGATGCATTGAGCCCGGCGTTGGCCGCCAGAATTTGATCGCCATACGAGCGGAGCATCATGGCCCAGTGCATGCCGTAGAGTTTGACGCTCATGGAATCGGAATGCTGGGCGGCGCGGGTGAAATCGAAACCGGAAACGCGCGACCACGGCGGCGGGAACGCGTTGGGCGCCATTTTCATATGGGCGGCGCCGGCATCGTTCATTGTTTGGCGAAAGCGTTGCAAAAGCTCCGACGACAAATCCGCCTTGAATCGCAGCCATTGCTCCCAGGCTTCGGGGAGTGCGCCGGAGTCGGCTCGCCACTCGTCCGCCTCCAGCTTGGCGGCGAGTTGTTGCAGATCTTCGTTGGTCAGGCCGCCGTTCAGTTTCGAGTACAGTTGGCCGACCGAATTACGCAGGGCGTCAAAATCATAGCCCAAGCGGCGAGCGGCCTGTTCCGCCCAAGGAGAGAAATCGAAGAAGACCGAGTCAAGATGATACGGCGGGTATTCGGGCCAATCGAATCGGATGCCGTCGAGTTGCGGATACTGGCTACAAATTTCCCGTATCAGGGCGTCTTGGTATTGAAGAATATGCTCACTGGCGAGGCTGCCGTTTTTATCGACGCGGTTCGTGGCCAAGCGGCCATCGGGCAAACGCGGGGCGTCGTCTTCCTCGGGTCCGCCGAACTGCACCCGATACCCCGGCGGAATGGCCGATTGCACCTGAAAGAAAACCTCCAGCCCGGCCGCTTGCGCTTGATCGATGAATTCGGCCACCAAGGGGCCTTGGGTTTTGGTGAGTGCATCGGCCGCTTGAGGTTGGTATCGCAAGCCTTGGTAGAGTTGCTGCTGGGGGACAAAGCTCGGCGACGTGCGCATCCAGAGTTCACGGCGTCCCCACAGAGGGCGGTCGAGCAGTCGCACCTTGCCGGCGCCGGCGTCTTGCGGCGGTTCGCGGGCGCCGGTCTGTTCGTCGGCCAATTCCATCACATAGGGAGAGGTCGCGACGGCGGTGGCGCCGATGGCGAGCAGATTGCGAATGACTTTGTCGATGGATTCGCATTGATAGTATTCGGGCATCACCATGACACCCAAGTATTGGTTGGCGTTCATTTTGTGGGTCTGTTGGTAGGCGGGGCGTCCAGCGAGTTGGTGTATTGTCGTGGATTTTTTGAACGTTCTTCAAAGAAGTTTTAGCCACAGAGGCCACAGAGTTAAGAGAGATGTATTTGCCGGTCCTCTTCTCGGTGAACTCTGTAGAGCAAGTTCGCAAAAGCTTGTTTTTCGTATGGTAGCGCGGTGGTAATTGTGTTTGAAACGCCGGCAGGCATTAAATCTCGCTCGAACAATTCAGGCAAAATTTTTGCCACGGCGGCTACGGAGTATTCAGAAAGTAATGCGTCGGACGTCATCCATGGCCCTGTCCTTTCTCGGTGCCCTCTGTGCCCTCTGTGGCAAAAACGATTCTTCGGTTGTGGCCATCGTACGAGAGGTTCACATTTCAAAACACGTTTTCGGAGTGATGATGCGTCGGGTGTTGTCCTCCGTTCAAGAAAGCCTGGGTTCATTATCTCCGTGCTCTCGGTGGGCTCTGTGGCTAATTTTTTTGTCGTTCATGGCTTCGCCCCACGCACGTTGAGGTAGTGCGCGAGCGTTTGATGGAATGGTTGATCGGTTCTCAGGAGTTGATAATCGATCTGCCGGGAATGGCAGGCGGATTGCAGGTGTTTGCGGAACGAATCGAATTCCGCCAAATAGGCGCGCCGCAGCGAACGCGGGTCGGTGTTGACACGGCCTGCGTGTTCGAGCCCCTTGAACATGGTTTGCCGCTGGAAGGGAAACTCGATTTCGGCTGCATCGAGCACTTGGCCGACAATCAAATCGTGTCGACGATGACGAAAATGTTTCAACCCGGCCAGTGTTTCGTCGAGCGAATCAAACATATCACTCAGAATGATAACCACTCCCCGGCGGCGCAAACGGCCGGCCAGTTCATGCAAAATCGGCCCTAGCGAGGTCTCGCCGGAAGGCTGGGTTTGTTCGAGCGTTTCCAGAATTTGTTCCAGTTGCGAGGCGGCGCCGCTGGGCGGCAGCAGCGTACGAATTTTTGTATCGAACACCGTGAGGCCGACGGAATCTTGCTGGCCGAGAATGATCCAGGCCAACGCCGCGGCAATGCACTGGGCGTATTCCCACTTCGAGAGCGGGCTATCGGGCCCCTGGTAACACATGCTCTCGCTGGCGTCGATCACGATATGACAAACCAGATTGGTTTCGTCTTCGTACTGTTTTAGGTAGTACTTATCGGTCCTACCAAATACTTTCCAATCGACGTGCCGCAGGTCGTCGCCGGGGGCGTACTCTCGGTGTTCGGCGAATTCGGTGGAGAATCCGCGAAACGGACTGCGGTGCATGCCGGCCACCAACCCTTCCACGATCTGGCGGGCGCGCAGCGTAACGCCTTGCAGGCTAGACAGAGTCTGGGGATCGAAGAACTTCGGGTAGTTTTTCACTGGCGGCGTCCGCTGCGGGGAGTGTGGGCGTGGAGTCGAGCAGTTTTTTGATGATCTCGTCGGGCGTGATTCCTTCGGCGTCGGCATTAAAATTGGTGCGAATGCGGTGCCGCATGACCGGCAGCGCCACGGCTTGAATATCTTCGTGCGTGACACAATACCGGCCGCTGAGCGCCGCTCGAGATTTTCCCGCCAACACCAAATACTGGCTGGCGCGAGGACCGGCGCCCCACTGCACATACTGCTTGATAAACTCCGGGCTCTCTGGGCCGACGCGTGTTTGCCGGGCCAGTTGGAGTGCGTAGCGGGCGACGTGTTCGGCGATGGGCGTACGGCGAACGACCTTCGACAAATGCAGTATCTCTTTTGCCGAGAGCGTCGACTGCAAACTGACTTCAATATCGGACGTCGTGCGTTTGACGATTTCAAGTTCTTCGTCTTCGCTGGGGTAATCGATGAGCACGCTCAGCATGAAGCGATCAAGCTGTGCTTCGGGCAGCGGGTAGGTGCCCTCTTGTTCGATCGGGTTCTGGGTGGCCAACACAAAGAACGGCTGGGGCAGCGTGTGTTTTTGACCGCCAGCGGTCACCTGCTGCTCTTGCATGGCTTCCAGCAGCGCCGCCTGTGTTTTGGGCGGCGTGCGATTGATTTCGTCGGCCAGAATGACATTGGCGAACACCGGCCCCGGAAGAAAACGAAATTCACGGGCGCCGGTCGATTTATCTTCCTGAATGACTTCGGTGCCCGTGATATCGGAAGGCATTAAGTCGGGCGTGAATTGGATGCGGTTGAAATCCAACGCAACCGCATCGGCCAGGGTGCGAATCATGAGCGTTTTGGCCAAGCCGGGAACGCCGATCAAGAGGCAGTGCCCGCGAGCAAACATGGCGATCAACAATTCTTCAATCACGCGATGCTGGCCGACAATCACCTTGCTCAGTTGCGTCACGATGGCATCGCGCGCCCGCTGCAAATTCTCAATAGCGGCAAGATCGTTTTCGTCGTGCGAGACGTCATCGTGCATTCAGGGTCTTTCCTTTAAGCTAAGGTCAATCACTGTATTCACGTGTGGCGGTAGTCTAGATGATTCTCGAAACACAAGCGAGCGACAAAAAACGTTTTAACCACGGATAGCACCGATTTCACGGATTTTGATCGTCGGGCGTTGTCTGCGATTCATTAAGTTTTGGCTCACTCTTCTTCGCGCCCTTTGCGAACTCTGCGTTTCCTCTTCCTCGTTGATTCCAGAAAGCCATGCCAGCCGAAAGATTTCCGTTCAACGCAGAGAGCTGCGGAGTCTGGTCACGCGCCGGCCTGTTCACAACGCATTTCCTTCTCACTTCCCATTTGCTTACTCTGTTTCATCCGTGGTATCTGTGTTATCCGTGGTTAAAATATTTTTTTGGGTTACGGCCAACGGTCTCGCCATGGCCCAGTGTTTTACGTGGTGAAATATATTTAGTCGTTATCCAGCCCAAGACCGGATGCCATGTCTCAATTAAAAACACTCTAATCGTACATCGGCAAACCTTCATCGATTCATTGGACGATGCTACGGGCCTTCAAGCGGCGGGGCTTCCAACAATGGGGCGGCGTCTGAACCAAGGAGCGTTTTCCAAGCTGTTAGTTTATCTGCGCCCGCCATCAATAAGAAGCCATCGGCCAATATCATATTGCCGCCCGCCAGGGGCCGGCCGTGAAAATTCAGCCGCCAATTGTCAATCCGTTGGGGGCGCCAGCCTCGCCTGCCGCCCAGGAGTTTTTCCTCTCGCAGCGCGGCTTGAAACACAAAAATGTTCTCGGCGGTCGGCCAATAAACACGATCTCCGGCCAGCAACCCTCTTCCCATGCCATGCGGCTGGGGACGCACGCGTCCAAAACTCAAACTGCCGTTCTGAGGGAAGTACGTCATGATGCGGCCGGTATACACATTCAGCCAATAAAGATATTCGCCGCTGACCAACAAGTTGTTTTGCGCGACGCCCAAAATATGCACCGCGTCGACCGCGCCTTCCGGCGGCGTGGCCCATAACAATTGACCGGACGACGCCTCCAAGGCAAAGATGCGATCGCAATCGGCGGGCGCCGTAATGACCATGTCATGATGCAGTAAACAAGGAGTTAAATCACGAAAATAGTGCAGGTCGACCCGATCCGATTGGCTCGTCAGGCGGCGCTGCCGGGGATACCGCGCGGCCCAGAGCAGACCGCCGGTGTGTTGGTCGAGCGCCGCCACGGCGCCCATGTTGGTATTGCAGTAGATGGTGTTTTCATGCAGCGTGAGCAGCGCATGCGTGATTTCCGGCAGCCGCCCCTGACCCGCCGTTTCGGCCGAACAGACCTTGCGTTTCCAACGCAACTGCGCCGAACGGGCGTCGTAACTGGCGACGTAAAGTTGGCTACGAACGCCGTTGCGCCGCAGCGCTACGTAAATCGAGCCGGCGTCCGCGATGGGGGCCCCCTCGAACGCCCAATCGGGCTCAAGCCGTAGCGGGAAACCGGGAAGCATGCGGCCTTGAGCGCGGAGATCCAACCCGACCAAATAACCCGTCGCTTGCGGAGGGCGGCGAATATCGGTCGGGCGGCTGGTTTGCTGCGAGCCCATTTTTGCATACAGCCGCCCTTGGTCGATGGTCATCGTGAATCGGGGCGCGCCGAAAAAACGGGTGGGGCCTCGCCGAAAACGATTCACCGGCGGCGGGAACTCCTCGTCTTGATAAATCAGGCCCGAACCGTCGCCCACCGCGGGCCACGCCGGACGACCATCGTCTAAACGGAAGGCGCGAATCGACGAACGATCATTCACGAACACCAGGCCATCGGCCACAACTGGATGATAACTCAAAACGCGTTTGCGCCGTTCAGCCACGCGGGGGCGGCCGAATCCGAACATTTCGTTTTCCACATCGACCTGCTCCAGCGGACGCTCCCAAATCGGCAGCGGGCTGATTTCCTCCAGGGCGATCTTCCATGCGCGCTCCCGACTTTTGGCGCCGGCGAACGTGGGCCAGTTGGCGGTGTTTTGACGCAACGGCGGCCATTGCCGACTCTCCGCATACGCTTTTTGGAGCGTCTCGACAAAATTTACCGTCCGCCCGCCGAAACGGCCTTCGGCGCGAGGGTGCAAACTTTGTAAAACCTTGATTTCAATTTCGGCCCGGTCCCGCCAATGTTCAAGCAGCGACACCCAGGCCAACTTGGCGCGAACTTCGGCCAGATCGTATTGCGTATCGGCCTCCGCGCGGCCGATGCGCTCCTGCTGGTTCTTCGCCAACGCTGTCCGCAACGTTTCACCCTTGAGCGGCGTTGAGACGCTACGAAGCGCGAGCCAGAGCGGGCCGGAATCGCCGAAGCTGTGGTAGGGCGCGAACTCTCCCGGCGCTCGCAACAACGGGCTCAAACTTTCCCAAGCCGCGCGCGCCGCGATGTAGCCGCCGCGTTCCAACTCCCACTCGCCCAACGTGTAGGCGGCTTGGTCTCCCGTGCTGCTGGCCCGCCATCGCCGGGCGACCTCGCGCAGCTGAAGGATATCGTGCGCATCGAGCGCTTCATGAAAACGTCGCTCCGCCAACGCATCGACATTCCGCCGATAAACCGCCAACGCTTTCGGGGCGGTTCGTGCCAGTTGCAAGAGCCGCTGCTGGCAATACGCCTGTAAAGTAATGAAGCGGGCGAAGGCGTCGTCGGCGCTCACGCCGGGCGCTCGAACCAGGCGTTGGTCGGCATCGCCGATAAAATTTTCCAACGCGAGAATAGCGTCGGTCCATTGCTTGTCGATTAACAACGCCTCGAAATTTTCCAACAACGCTTTGTCGGGACCGCTGGCTTCGTCGAAATCGACCACCAGCGGCGTCTCGCCGGGTATGTCTTGGGCGAACGCCGGCGGCGCGAACAACAACAGCGCGCACGATAACAAAGCGAAGAGAATTCGCATCTCCATGTTCAAGCCGGAGCAAGAATCTCGTGTCATGGAAAGATCGTATTCGATTACTTAGGCGAGCGGCAGATGAAAATTTACCTAATACAAGCACGAAGCGCAAGCGAGTGAATCAGCAAACGGTCATTCCCGCGTAGGTGGGAAC
>QIKY01000329.1 GCA_003233175.1 Planctomycetaceae bacterium
TCGGGAGCGTACGCAAAAAACTTATAATGAACCTCGACGCCCGCCTCGGTCTGTTTCATCCGCCATTCCATTTCGAGGGTCTTGAAATCGGGAGGGTTCTCAGAATTAGTGACAAACCTAATTTTGCTGAAAGGCATTTGTCTCGCCAAGGCGCCATTTTTCCAATCGTTGGGGAGAGAGCTTTCCAACGCGAGCAGCATCGAGAAACGCTGTTCCAAAATGGCTTTATCTTCGGCCGACGCATTTTTTATGAGGTTCTTCACTTCGGGCCAGGCGAGCGATTCCGGATTCCTGACCAACGCGTGATCGCCGGTCCGCCAGGTAATTTGTCCTATTTCCGCGGCGCGGGGTTCGAGAAGTTGACAAACCTGTATCGCCGACGGCGCGGCGGGCACATCTTTTCCGGCGGGTGCGTCATTTCGGTGAGCCACCTTGATTTTGAGTGCGTGAAATCGCAACAACGATCGTTGTTGGCTGAGGTTTTTGTTGGGATACTTCGGCGCCCATTGGAAAAAGAGCTCCTCGCCTTCAAGCGTGATTCGCGCGATATTCAACTGGTCTGAGCTGACGTTGGAGGAGATCGTAAAAATTTGCCAGACGCGCTGCGAGCCGCCTTTTTTGTCGTCGAGCGGTTTGATTTCCAGCGGCGTCACGTCGCCGCTCAAAAGGTCGGCGCCGAGCAGTTCCATCGAGACATTCCGGGGAGATTCATTAAAAACGAGGCCCAATCGAACTTGGCGTTCATTATCCTGGTTTCCCTCCAGGCTGCCGCCGGATTTGTATTCCGGAATTACCAGCCGATAGGGGTCTTTTTTGAGGGCGGAAAACGGGAAGGCGAGTTGTTGCCGCCGCTCCCGAGCCGCGTTTGCTTTATCGGCCGCGTCTTGGTCGGCTTTCGCCTTCACGGCTTTCGCTTTGTCGGCTTTTGCTTTCACGGCTTTCGCTTTGTCGGCTTTCGCTTTGTCGGTTTTCTCCAGGGGCGCTTTTTCACGCGCCACTCCTTTTTTGTCTGCGGCGGCCGACGCTTCGGCGGCTGCGTCAGTGGCGTGAGGACCGGTTGGCGCCCCGGGCGGGTCGACGGCGGCCACGGTTTGCCTATTGTTATTACCGCCGCGCGTCACCAGATACGCCGCCAAACCAAACACCGCCACGAAGAGCAACATGGCCCCTCCGCCCATGACAAACACCAACGGCGAACTGCGTTTTCTGGCCGCCGATTCCATCCGCCTTCTGAGGACGTCATCCGCTGGCAAGCCGCCCCGCGACGCCCTGCCGACGCGTTCGGGCGGCGCCAAGGGCAGTTCTCCGGCTTCTGACGCAGCTTCTGGCGGCGAATCTGACGTATCGTGAGAAACAGCGCTGGCTGGCGCTGCGGCTTGTGCTTTGGGAGGGGCCGTGAGCGGCGCAATTCCCCGACGGGCGGCCAGCACCAATTCGCCGTCGGGCGCCGCGCCCAAGGGCTTGCAAAGGTCGATCAGCTGCGCGTGCGGGTTCCTCCGCAACACATCCGCCTCGGAACTGCCGTCGAAGATGAACCGCCATTGGCACTCCAAGCCGGCCGGTAGTTTGGTGAAGTAGGTGCTGAACGTGACTTGCCAGCGTTGGTCTTGCGGAAGCAAACTCAACGCTTCGACCACCAGCGGCAACGGCTCCGCGCCGACGGGATAAATCACCGAGATCGGCTTGCCGCCGCGCGTGCGCGCGTTTTCCGCCAACACACCGGCCCAGCCTTCGTCGCCCGCGTCGCCGGCTTTGGCGGAGAGCCGCTTCCAACGCGAACAGACCCGCGTGGGGCATGCGTCGGCGCGCAAAGGCCGACCGTCCGGCAGGATTCTTGTTTCGCCGTCCCAGGCGGTTTGAAAAAAACCGGGAGAGGTCATCACCCAGGCGGGGCCGCCCGTCGCGACCAGCGCTTCAGCCGGCTCGACCGCGACATGATGCGCCAGCTTGTTCGAGCGTTTGGTGTAGTCGAAACCAGCGTCGCAAATGCGAGAAAGAATATGCAGCTTGCGCCCGCCCACGGCGGCAATCAGGTGTTGGTAATTGACAGGATTATACTTGGAGCGGGGGTCGTGCGTTTCGAAGGCATGCCGGTAACCGCTCAAAGACTCCAAACGCTCCGCAAGGTTCTTAGCCATGCCCGCAGTGCTGACAACCGTGCAAAAACCCCGGCTGCCCGCCTTCAAGCCTTCGGGAGCGGAGGTGTAAAGAATCTCTTGGCTCACGATCCCGTCTCCTTAATGTTCTTCCGTGGAACTTGAGCTTCCTGTTCCGGCGCCGTCCTCGGCGACACGGCCAGATCGATGCCGCCATCGTCGGAATCGCGATCGGTTGTTTCGTCGGCAGCGCCATCGCGCGGCGCGGCCGCCGGCGAAGGCTCCACCGGCGGAGTCGGAGCGGTGTTCGAAGCGTGCGAGGATCGAGCCGCTCTCTGTTCAATAGGCCCGTCCTTAAAGGGCCCGTCCTTAAAAGGATTGCGATCGCCCGACGATTCGCCCACGCGAACCAACCCCTTGGTGGTGCAGTGCAGTGCGTAGAGCATGGGAACCTCCGCCCACTGGGGCTTGATGTTGCGCGGCCGCACTCCAAGGAAGCCGGTGTCGGGGTTGATTTCAGGATGCGTTCCCAACGCGCTGACTGGAATGTAGATCACGTGCGAGGAAAAACCTTCCGCCGCCGCCACCACTTCCGGCGCATACTTGAGCATCAAATCTTGCACATGCCGCGAAACGGCCTTGAGCATGCCGACATCGAGCGCGGCGCCGCCCTCCGGCATTTTGCGAACCACCCAATCGATATCCAATGTCTTGCCGCCCATGAGTGAATTCCAAGCGTCGAACTTCGTCACCACGACAATCAAGGGCCGAGTGTCTTTCTTGTTGTTTCCGATCTGCCCTTCCGAACGAACACGTTTGGCCACCTCGCCCAGGATGGTGTCTTGCCGGTTGAGCCGCACGGCGTCGGCCATTTGAGGATCGAGGTTTTCGGCGTTGGCGCAGGCGTCGCGGAAATGGACGTGTTGCGTGGGGTCGAACAAGAACAGCAGCGCCTTGGACGACGCCAAGTGCCGGGTGGTTGAGTCGCTGCCCAAGCTCCCTCCAGGCATAAACTGCTCGCCGGCGTTGTCGTACAGACACAAAGCCCTGGAGATTTTTCGAGACGCCTCATGCGCCGGGTGTTTGCTCGCCGGCTCCAGCGAAAACACGAATGGCCGGGGAATGAGGGTGTCGCGGCCGTCGAGCTTCACCGATTGAAAAAACTTTCCGTGCTCGCCTTGCGTTTTGGGAAGGGTCGTGATGTGATCTTTCTCAGGATTCAAAAACAGCAGCTCTTCATAACTTCCCAGCAGCAGATTGGCGGTGGGGTCGGCGTCGCCGAAGCTCAAATCGAAGCGATCGCGCAACGTGTTGCGCAACTGCCAGGTCATGGAGGTGAGGAAGTACGACTTCCCAGACGTCGGCGCCCCGACGATGGAAATAAACAGCGGCTCCATGTGCAGCAGATCGTGAGCCACGACCAAATGGCAATGCGGGCACGCCAATTCGCGGCAGCTTGTGCCGTTGGCGTCGATGGCCTTTCCAGCGACATTGAAACGCGTGGGGTGAAAACGGAGTTGGGCGTCGGATCCCAAACGCGGATCATGCACCAAATCGGGATGCGCCGCGATCCATTTGATGTCTTCGGGAGGAAATTTGAACCAGCAATGTGGGCAAATAACCTGCGGCCGCAGTATTATCGACGAATTCACTGATGAAGAAGTCTTTCGCGACACGCTCGTACTCCGTTTTGTTGATCAAATTCGACCCGACTCACGGTCTGGGGCTCAACCTCTTTGGCGAGCGTTCTTTGGCCAGCGCGGGAAAATGACGTCCCGATTCAGAAGCCCAGTGTTTTTGAAAAAGCCGGACTTCTCGAACGCCATTTCAGGAACGAGTGATTCCGCTTCTTAGCATATCTCTTATCGTCGAACGAAACAACGATTTTCGACTAGTCTTCGTGACAAGATTGGGCCGCTTTCACGGCGCCTCGCGATTCGTTTTCGATGTTGCTCCCGGCTGGCATTGACTCGTTTAACGGCAAGCCGTGTGGAGTATAACGCTTCCCTTCGTGCTTCGTGGTGAACTTGATCGTTCGGCGGCAGGGAAATCGTTTGGCCAGACAGGTTCACCACGAAGCGACGCGAAGAGCACGAAGCATGGACTTCGACGATTTTTCCCATCGCGTGATCCTCTAAGGCGAGCGGCAGATAGAAGACTGCGCGGTCATCCCCAAGGCAGTCTGGCAACAAAACCGTCGCCGTCAGCAAGTGTTTTTAACAGACCCGGTCCAGCCAATCTCGCCACGCCCACGCCGCGATGAACAGCGTAGGTGGACTTGTGAATTCACCCCGCCCCGGCTAGATTTGATACCTTCCCTCACATCTTGGAGTCTGACATCGCGATGAAACTCATTGTCGCCATTATTCAGCCGAATAAGCTGGAACACGTCAAAGCCGCACTCACGGAAGTGGAAGTGTTTCGCCTCACCGTGATGGACTGCCAAGGTTTTGGCCGCCAAAAGGGCCAGACCGAAGTCTATCGCGGCCACGAAATTACCGTGAATTTACTGCGAAAAGTGCAACTCCAGATCGCCGTCAACGACGATTTTGTCCAACCGACGGTCGACGCCATCATCAAGGCGGGGCGAACCGGCGAGAAGGGCGAAATCGGAGATGGCAAGATTTTTATCCTGCCCATGGACGACTGCATTCGCATTCGCACCGGCGAACGCGGTGATGAAGCGGTTTGATGCGCTGCGTTGTTTCTCGAACGGCTTCAGCGGCGATGTACCTATCCAAGAGCTATTCCGTGCAATGATGCTATGAAATTCTCGCCAAGCCGGAGGCTTGAATTCTTCCAGGATATGAAATCAAAGACGCCCGACCTCTCAGCCGTGACCGCATCCGAAAACACGGAATAGTTTTTGGACAGGTGCTATGGCGCCGCCCGCGCAAAAAAAAGGCTCCCGGAATCGACGGGTCCCAGGGGGGCAAAGGACGTCATCAATGATCCGGGAGCGATTGGTTTGTCGACAGCCGCGTCGCATCCTTGCTTGCAGCCGCCTCCGTTCGCGAGGTGATTTACGCGTCGGTTGTTGGAATCCGTTCCAACAAAACGAGCACGCGGTTCGCGAAACAAGCCACGGGGCGAGTTTCCATGCAAACGCTTTCACTTTCGCTGTGTCAAGGTCTGTTTCCACAATGTGTCGACCAACATCGAGGACGCCTTCCTCCTTAACGAGGCGGGAGAATAAGCCATTCCCGGAAAACGGTCAAGGGCGATTTTTCACACACAGCGAAGTTTTTTCAGAACGAGTTTTTTTCGCCGCCGTGTGGTACAATCAGCGGCCCGCCGGAGAGATTCGCCGAATCATAATGCGGAAAAAACTCAGAAGACATCCATTCCAAGAAAACGTTGCAGTGCTACGCCTTGGAGCACGTGCGTTTGAAAACAGCGAGTGCGTTTGAATTTTGAAAACAGGAAACCACGCATGATTTTTGTCGTCGCGACGATCGAACTACAAGCCGGCCGGCGAGACGCCTTTCTGGCGGAGTTTCAGAAACTGACGCCGCTGGTGCGCGCCGAAGAGGGCTGCCTCGAATATGGACCGGCGCTCGATGTCGAAACCAGCATTCCCGCCCAAAACGAACCGCGTGCGAATGTGGTTACGGTCATGGAAAAATGGGAAGACCTCGACGCCCTGGAAAAACATCTGATCGCGCCACACATGCTGGAGTATCGCCAACGTGTGAAAGATCTCGTACAGAGCGTCGCGTTACAGGTTTTAGAACCGGCGCCGCAATGATCCGACAACCCGTGATTTAGCAGCCAACGGTTTTGGGGACGGCTGGGCTCATTTCTGTTATTGATCTTCCGGGGTGAGATCCACGCCGGCGCCGGTATCGAGTTGTTGGTCGAACGAACCGCCGTCGTCTTTTAAGTTGGCTCCCACGGAATAGACCGTGAAACCTTGGCTGGTTTTTCTCAGAATCAGCGGCTGGCCGGTGAAGGGATCAGTGGTAATTTCGGTGGGTAGTTTTACGTCGGAAATTTTCAGGGTGTTACTTTGCAACTTGTTGTTTCCGGTATTGGCGGCTTGTGCTTGCAGGGCGTTGAGCACTCGCAGGCAGCGCATCGCGGCGCGGGTGCGGTCCATCGCTCCACGCGCTGGTTTAATCGCCGTTTCGACCATCGCCGTTAACACATCGGCGCTCGCTGATCGCGCATACAGCGCATCAAGTTCCGCTCGAATCTTATACGATGGCGCCGCTCCGAGTCGGATCTCCCCGGCCATCAGGTCGAGGTAATTGGCTTGCCAATTCTTGGTCTGCCAAAAGAAGAAAGATTTCCAGCCGCCGGACATGGCTCGAAAACGATTGGCGCCGAACACCCGTTCCGATTTCAGGCTCTCGACAAAACCAGCCATCGCATCGTGTTGGGCGAGTTCCGTTTCGAGTTTCGCACGCGATTCCGCGGAGACAGCGCCCGCGAGCAAAACACGATTCGTCGCATCGCCGGTTATTCCCCGACACGCCATCGAAACGAGGTAGCCGACCAACGTCGGATCGCGATCAAAGTGGCGCGTCAAACGAAACATGACTACGCATTCCTCCAAGGCGTCGTCGCGTTTTCCTTCCGCCGCCAACAAAATGACGTGTTCTCGCAACACTTGTATGGCGTTGCGATTGGCCTGGCAGTCTGACAGGTCGAGTAGCGGCTTAACTCCATTGATGGTGTAGCGATCGAAACCGTTGCGATTGGCTTGGCGGTCTGACAGGTCGAGTAGCTCCGGCCCTGCTTTGACTTTGTAGTCAATCCGTAAATCATAGTTGGGGCAGTTCGCGGCCTGCCTCAGCAAGGAAATAACATCGGGATACGCATCAAAGGCTGTTTTGATCGATCGCAGGTTCTCTTCGCTGAAGACACCCCTGTTGTACGATTCGGTGTTGTAAAACTCCGCCCAAAATTCCTTTTGGATCGCCCTTACACTTTTATCCGCGCGGCGCAGGAACGTTGCCGCGTTCTCTTCGGGAGGAATCGGCTCTCGCTCCAAATCGGCCAGCGTGAGTGGATCGCCAGCGTCGCGAATGGCTTGTAACCGCCGCTCAAGCCGTGAACCGGCTCTCCAACTCAATACTCCGTTCACGCTCAGAAGTATCGCGATCAGACTCACGACGAGAATCGCGGTCCATTTGATGATCTTTTTGAGCTTCAACATGCGGTGGTTCCTTTTGAGCAAGACCTAATTCATCGAGCAGTTGCCGGATTTTTTCGTTGTGTGAAACGGAGGGAACACGACGCTGCTGCATTGCCAGCAGCCGACCTCTAAGCGACCGACTGGCTTCCGCCCCGGCGACTGCTTCAATGGCCTCGGAAATATCAGCTACGGCTTGCGGCGTGGGCGTCGGTCCATACAGTTGCGATAAGCGTTGCTCCTGGCGGGTGCAGGTCCAGACATTGAAACACGCCGCCGTTACCAGCAACGCCGCAGCAGCGCTCGCCGAGAGAAAGTCCCACCTTGCCCAGCCCTTTTTTTCAGGACGCCGTTTTGCCGCGTCCTGCTTTACGCCGCCCTGTTTAACAGGATGCGGCGAGGCGAGTTGATTCGCCACGCCTTGTAAAACTTCGCGACGTAATTCGTACGGGGCGCTGCGGGGTGTCAGCCGACGGAGCAACGATTCGATTTCATGATCGGTATTGAAGTCGTGGTTTAAGTTGTCGTTCAAGTGTTTCACCACTGTTGCTTATTGTTCCTTGGAGAGCCGACGTTTTAATCGCGCCAAGGCGGTTCGATAACGCGTCGCGACGGTTCCCTGTGGAACATCCGTCAGTTCGGCGATCTCTCGAAAAGTCAAACCGGCATACGTTTTTAAGGTCACCACTTCACGCTCCGCATCGGGCAATTCCGACAGCGCCCGTGCAATGTGCTCCGCCGTTTCGCCAACCTCCAAATCGTTCCCCACCGGTTCGTAAAGCAACAGGTTCGAGGGTTGTTGTTCACTGCGTTTTTGACGTTTCTTTTTTTCGTGTTCTCGCCGCGCGGCGTGCCGCGCTGCTTCGTTTCTGGCCACGCCGAAAACATAGGCGATTGGGTTTTCCACCTGCTCGAATTTCTCGTGTGCACGAGCCAGACGAAGGAACGATTCGTGCAGCACATCGCTGGCGTCGTCATACGAACCAAGCCGGACCGCCAAGTAATGATGCACGCGGTCGGCGCAGGCGTCGTAGAGTTCCGCAAATGCCTCGCGCTCCCCACGGGTCAATCGCCTAGACAGTTCGCTCATCGGTGCTCCGCATGTTGGTTTCTCAAGTAATGACTCGCCCAAGAGCAGCGATTTATTGTGAAAAACCGGGCGAATTCCATTTTTTCGAACGAACGCCGTAGATCCGCCGGTTGCTGGTTGGCGGGTCGGCGATTATAATTTCTGCCTCTTTAGTGGAGCGGCCGGTGGGTTTTCGGCTCTCGCTTGAATCACCCCCCTTTAGGAGTTTTACCTTGGCTATTCGAGTCGCCATTAACGGCTTTGGACGTATCGGACGTTTAACTTTTCGCAACCTTTTTGCTCGCCGTGATGAATTCGAGGTGGTCGCGGTCAACGACCTGACCGACAACAAAACCCTCCGCATGCTGCTCCAGTACGATAGCACGCACCGCCGGTTCGCTAGCGAAGTCACGTATGACGACGACCATTTGATTGTCGACGGCGTGAAAATCAAGGCGTTGTCGGAGCGCGACCCCGCCAAACTGCCCTGGGGCAAGATGGGCGTTGATGTCGTGGTGGAAAGCACCGGCTTTTTCACCGCCCGCGCCACCAAGGAGAAACCCGGCTACGATTCGCACCTCAAGGCAGGCGCCAAACGCGTCGTGCTCAGCGCGCCGGCCAAGGACGGCGCCGATCTGACCTGCGTTCTGGGTGTTAACGACGACCAACTCAACGCCGATCTCAAATGTATTTCCAACGCCAGTTGCACCACCAACTGCCTGGCGCCGGTGGCGAAAGTCTTGCACGAAACCTTCGGTATTGAATCGGGGTTGATGACCACCGTGCATGCCTACACCAACGATCAACGCCTGCAAGATATGCCGCATAGCGATTTGTACCGCGCCCGCAGCGCGGCGCAAAATATCATCCCCACATCGACCGGCGCCGCCAAGGCCGTGGGCCTCGTCATTCCCTCATTGCAGGGAAAACTCACCGGCATCGCGATGCGGGTGCCGGTCGCGACCGGCAGCGTGGTCGACTTGGTTGTCAATCTGAAAAAAGCAGTCAAAGCCAGCGAAGTGAACGCCGCGATCAAAGCCGCCGCCGAAGGGCCGCTCAAAGGCATCTTGAAGTACACCGACGATCCGCTGGTTTCGACCGATATCATTGGCGATCCTCACAGTTCGATTTTCGCCAAGGACTTCACACAGGTTGTTGGCGAATTGGCCAAGCCCGACGATAAGGAAGTTACGGGTACATTCGTCAAGGTGGTGAGTTGGTACGACAACGAATGGGGCTACAGCAGCCGCACCGCCGACCTCATCGCCAAAGTGGGCGCGCTGTAAGCCGTTAGCACCTGTCCAAGATCTATTCCGTGCAGTGGTGTTAGGGGATTCTCACCAAGCCGGAGGCTTGGCAGTCATTAGCCGGCGGTCGAGCGCAGCGAACACCGCCGGTAGCCCCACGCAACGAACGTGCATCCCTGCGACGATGCCAGAGGCGGCGGTTGCGAGAAACGCCTCAAAACAATGCCGTCATTTGCGGCGCCCACCGTTGGAGTGCATGCTTCAGCGCGTTTTTACCGGATGCACTCTGAAGCGTACACTCCAACGCCGCTGGCATCCTTTCAGGATGCGGAATGTCGCGAGACCTCCATCCACCGGTGGTGTTCGCTGCGCTCGACCACCGGCTAATGGCTTTTATCCTTTCAGGATATAAAATCAAAGACGTCGCCTTGGCCTAGCCCGCAGCCAAAAAACACGGGATAGTTCTTGAACAGCCACTAAGGCACCGGTCGTCATTCGGATTTTTCAGTCTTCTTATCGGTGGCGGCTTTATCAGCAGCGGCTTTATCAGCAGCAGCTTTGTCGGCGGCAGCTTTATCAGCAGCAGCTTTGTCGGCGGCAGCTTTGTCGGCAGCAGCTTTATCGGCGGCAGCTTTTTCAGCAGCAGCTTTTTCAGCAGCAGCTTTATCTTTTGCCGCCTTTTCCTTGGCCGCTTTCTCTTTAGCTTCCTTGGCGGCTTTCTCTTTCGCGGCTTTTTCCTTGGCTTCTTTCGCGGCTTTCTCCTTGGCTACCTTGGCGGCCATTTCAGCTTCGGCCTTTTCCTTGGCGGCTTTTTCCGCAGCTATTTTCGCGGCTGCCGCTTTTTCTTGGGCCGCCTTTTTCTCGGCCGCGATTTTTGCCACACCCTCTTTCAAGGAAACGGCGACATCCAACACTCGGATGGGACCGCCGTGGCTGCCCACGGCAACATTCTTGCCGTCGGGCGAGAAAGCCACCATCCAGACGGTGGTCTTGAATTCGTCGATACCGGAGGGCGCCAATTTTTTGAGGTCCCAGAGGCGGGCGGTGCGGTCTTGTCCGGCGCTGGCGAGCATGGTCCCGTCTTTGGAGAACGCCAGACCGTCAACCCAATCTTTATGGCCGGCGAGCGTGGCTTTTTCCTTGCCGTCGAGTCCCCAGAGTTTGATTTTGCGGTCGGCGGCGCCGGTGGCAATGGTTTTTCCGTCAGGTGAAAAAGCGATCGCCAACACAGCGTCGGCATGGCCTTCCATTTTGGCCAGTTCTTTCCCAGAGGCCACATCAAAGAGCTTGGCGGTTTTGTCGGTGCTGGCGGTGGCCAGCTTGGAGCTATCGGGAGAAAACGCGACCGCATACACGGCGGCGTCGTGCGTCTTGATTTCCTTGACCGGTCCCAGGCCATCAAGCCCCCAACTCCAAACGCGAACGATTCCGTCTTCGCCGGCGGCCGCGATGTGCGAACCATCGGCCGAAATGGCCACGCTTCGCACCCAACCCTTTTTACCATCCATCGTGGCGCGCGGCTTGCCGGAAGCGACATCCCAGACGATCACCTTGCCGTCGTATCCGCTGGTCACGAGAGAGCCGCCGCCGGGAGAAAAGGCGACCGACCAAACACAGGTGTCGTGGCCTTGGAGCGTGGCCACGCGAGCGCCGGTTTTTGCGTTCCAAAGTTGAACATCGCCGGCTCGGTAAAGCAGGCTCTCGCCGCCAACGGTCGCCAGCAGGGCGCCATCGGGAGAGTAGGCCAGCGATGTCACCCAGCGTTTATGCTTGGCGAGCGATTCATCTTCGGCATGCGCCACAACGCCCGCCGAAAGCAGACCGGCGATCATCACGGCTAGCGAAAGGCGGGAAACTACAAAGCGACAACAAGACATGGTGTTACTCCTTCACGGTCGCATGCCACTGCGGAAAATATCTCGCCGCAGTGTTACGACCTCGGGACCGATAGGTATGAGAACTATCCCGCAAGCGGCTCAGGCATAATTGGCAAAGCCGCTGCAAACACCCCCGATTATAGCACGACTCGAAGGGGCGGTGTCGAGAATTCAAACCACCAAAGCCGCCAACATCCCGGAAATGACAATTCCGTCAAAAGTACCGGCGCCGCCAATCGAAACCAAACCCGCCGAAATTTTGCGAATATCTCGGAGGTGCAGTAAGTCGGCGCCGATGAGAGGTCCGCAAACCCCGGCGATAAAAGCGACCGGCGCCCGAATGAGGGCGTAATCGTCGTGCCAGAGGAGAAGCCAGGTCATGGCCACCGCCACGGCGGGTGACGTAAAGGCCGGCAGGGCGATTCCCAGTCCGGCGATCGGTTTGGCGACGAAGTAGCAGACCGCGATATTCACCAGCACGGCGGCCAGCAGCGCCCAACGCGCCGGCGGCGGCGCCTGGAGCATGATCGTTAGTTCGTACATCATGATCGCGAGTGGGAATAAACAGCCCCCCACATTCACCGCCAAAATTGATTCAAAACCAGCCCGACTTGCCCGCGGCCAGCCCACCAGCCCAAAAAAAGGGCTTCCGGGAACGAATTGTTCCTCGTCGCGAGGGAATCGATACAGAGGTATGTTGATCAGTCCACCCAGTAATACGCCCAAAAGCAACAAGGGCGCCAACATAGGGTAGAGGTGTAATTTTTCCAGCACGGTTTGCAGCATTCCCACCACCACTTGCGGCAGAATGCACATTCCCAGCAAAACGCCAGTCAACAGCAGGCAGCCCAACTGAGGCTGGTAAAGCATTTCGTGCGGCGGGCGCTGTGGCGGCATGGGCGGGGAATCGGGCGGCGGCATGGTCGGGCGGGGGGCGACATTTCAGGCGAAGGCGGGAGCAACGACTTGCGGTTCTGCTCCGTCGTTTATACACAAAATCGTGGAGACCACCTACAACGCCCTTCCATTGGCCAGCGGCACACCCCTCCAATGCCGCGATTTTTCGGGACGACCCGTACAACAGCCTTCCCAGACCGTCGAACAAAAAACCATCGCCTCCGTGTATGGCCTTTGTTTATTCAAACGCACGCCGGCGCCGATTATGCCGACTGCACGGTCGTTTTCGCTCCAGAACGTCTGCTGCCGGCTCCCGGGAGACATTGCCGCCCCGCCGCCGAATTTATTCGGCGGCTTATGCTTTGCCGTTTTGACTGAACTTCGATTGTGGCCTATATCAATCGTAGGAAGCTACGCGCCCATGAGCCTGCCGCCGGTTCTCACGTGGTCGCACTCAGTGATGCGCCCCTTTGTTTGAACGCCATGGAAGAACACCTCGCCACAACCACCGAAGGCAATTCGAGCGAGGCCATGCTGCGCACCCTGGAAGAACAGCAGAGCCGCGTCCGCGATATTTTTGACTCCCAAAAAGACCGCCTCGCGACCATCGATGCGATCATTGCCGAAGAATTAGCGCGTGTCTCGGCTGCGTTGGAGGACGAACGTTCCGACCTGGAGCGGGAACAGCAAACGGTTGCCCAGCAACAGGAAACCGCTGCCCAGCAACAGCGCGCCACTGACGACCACCACGCCTCGCTGGAAGAAAAACGCTCCCATCTGGAAACGGAGCGTGTCCAGATCGCCTCCGAGCGAGCCACGCTTGAATCGCTCCAGAAGAGCATGCTCGCCGAGCAGCAAAGTATCGAGCAGCAGCGGGGGCAACTCTCGCAACTGCACGATGAACTTATCGAACTCCAAGCGCACTGGGAGCAAAACCAGGCGGAAGTGGGAACTCGCCAAAGTGAGTTGCTGGCCGATGTCCAACAGCAACTCGCGATCTTAAAACAACACGCCGAGGAGTCGCGAAACCGCTCGGAAAACAAGCAGCGCGAACTGGAAGAGCAAACGCGTGCGTTGCAAGATCGGGAGGAACAGGTGCTGGTCGAACGAACGCGATTGGAGGAGAAAAACCAGCGGTTAAGCGAAGCGGAAAAACAACTGGCCGATCGCCGGCGTTCTCAAGAGGAATGGAACGACGCCCTTTCCGAACGCGAATCAGCGCTGGTGCAGCTTGTATCCGACACCAAGCGTCTGCGCAGCACAACAGCGCAACACCTGCGTAGCGAGCGCAACACGTTGCGGTCCGAGAGAGAAGCGGTCGCGCAAGCGATGGCGGAAATTACCGACAAAGAGTCGGCCTTGACAGCCTTGCAAGCGCAGGCGACGAACGACAAGGAAGCGGCTCGGCGGGAATGCGAGACACTTCGCCACGAAATCGATGAAGCGCGCCGGCAACTCGTGCAATCGCACGAAGACGCCCGCACTGCTTCCGGTGAAAGTGAGGCGGCGCAGCGTAAACTCCTGGATGAAGTTGCCCGCTTGCGCGAGGCGCTCGACCAACGGCGGGCCGTCGCGGATCAACTCGCCGAACTGAAAATCGAGTTGGAGCGTCTCCGCGGAGTCGCGGCCGAAGGCGAAAAAACGAAGCAAGAGCTTGCCTCGCTCAAGACCGAACAGGCGGAGTTGCGCAGCAAAGCCGCTGCTGCTGAAGAAACGATGCGGCAGTCGTCGACGGAATCGGAGCAGCAGTCGTACGAATTGAAAATCGAGTTGGAGCGTCTGAAGGGGCTCGCCGCTGAACGTGAAAAAACCGTGCAGGAGCTTGCCGCGTTCAAAGCCGAACAGGCCGAGTTGCGAGGCAAGGCCGCCGCTGCTGAAGAAACGATGCGGCAGTCGTGGTCGGAATCGGAGCAGCAGTCGAACGAACTCCAGATCGAACTGAAAAAGTTAGCCGGCGATCTGGCCGGCAAAGACAAGCAAATTCAAGAGTTCGGCGAACTGCAATCGGAACGAGATGAACTGCTGGAGAAACTGGCCGCCATCGAAAGCGGCGCCGCATCGTCATCTTGTTCCGACCAACAAGTGAGCGAATTGCAACAAGAGATGCAAGAGTTGCTTCTGCTGGTGGCGGAAGGAGAAAAGGCCGCCCAGGAAGCGAAGCAATTAAAATCCGAGCGAGATTTGTTGGCGACGGAGTTGGAGGCCTCGCTAAACGCAACGGCCGAAGGTTCGGCCGTGTCGCAGGACGACTTCGAAGACCTGCAACGCCGCATGGAAATGGCCATGGACGACGTGCGCGATCTCAAACGACAAAACGCCCGCCTCAAGGAAGACCTGGTCTCGAACGATGCACCGCCCGCCGCCTCCGACATCGGTCTTGACTGGGAATCGCAAAAACGGCGCATGCTGAAGAGGCTCGACGATGAGTTCGATGAAAACGACGAGGAACAGAAAAAGAATCGATTGAGCATCGAAGAGACCATCCAGAACACCGACCGCCAGATCGCCGCGAAAGACGCACAACTCGCCGAATTGGAACGTGTGTTGGAAGAGCAATCGGGCAACATCGGAGACGTCGCGGTTGGCGCCCACGCCATTGCTCAAATGTTGGATCAAGACGAACTCATCGTCCAAGAGCGAGAAAACCTGAAGGCCGTCAAGGAGGAACTGAATGAAAAACTGCGCAAGGCCGAGGTCGAGATCTCGCTCGAGCGAGCCAAACTGGCGCGCGAGCGTTCCGAACTAGACGAACAAAGTCATCAACTCAAACTAAAAGGCAAACAGTCCGCCGAACCAACAGAAGACGCCGACAAGAAAGCGCCAGGCAAAAAAACAGCCGCCGGGCGAGGACGTTGGTTGTCGCGTTTAGGGCTCTCCGAAAAAGAAAACGAATAACGCCCGCCCGCGCCGGGGAAGCCCCGACGCAATCATTTCTCGCCCAAGAGTTCGTGCAGTTTGAGGTCGATCATTTCGGGCAGCGGCGGCGAATCGGGGTCGGCCGAAAAGGCGGCGAACAGTTGGCCTTCCCGATCATAGATTTTGTAGTGAGGCACGCCCGATTCTATGTCGAACGCCTCGGCGCTCGCTTCCCCCGCGCCCAATGCGCTGATCAAATTATCGAACGCCGCGCCCCGATTCTTCAAAAACTTCAAAACCCGCGCCTGATCAGTTTCGGGAACGTCCAGACTCACCGAAACAACCGCTACCTCGCCCGCATATTTTTTGCTGAGTTCAACCGTATGGGGGAACTGTTTGACGCAAGGCGTACACCATGTGGCCCAAAAATCGACCAGCACGATTTTGCCTTTATGCTTCCGAATTACTTCCGCGTACTGCTGGGCGTCGGCCACGACTAATGTGATCGGCGCGATGTCGGGTTGCTCCGCGTTCTCGTTCTCGGCGGTGAGCGTGCTTTCGCCAGCCGCAATCTGTGGCGATGTTTGCTCAGGCGGCGTTTGTTCAGACGCCTCCGGAAGCGGGGCTGCAACCTGTTTCGAGGAGTTGCAGCCCATGAAAACGACGACCGCCAACAGCAGAACCAGACGATACGACATATCAGAGACCTCAAAACAAATGCACGGAGACAAAGCCGATCGCTAAAAGCCCGGCGTTTTGAAAACGCCGGGCTTTTCCGCTTGAATATCAAATCGGGAAGGCATTCTTCCGCGACGCTCTAGCGTTTCCACTGGATGCCGCAACCGACCGCACGCGATTTCGTACGCTGGGGCGTTTTTCCGGCCAATACGGCGTCGACGGCGTTGGCGACGAAATTTTCCGTCGGCTTGGCCATGCTGTTGTCGAAGGCGCCAATGTATTGAACCGTGCGGTCTTTGCCCAACACGAAAATGTGCGGCGTCACGCGGGCGCCGTAACTCTTGGAAACGGCCTGGGTGTCATCGCGCAGGTAGGGGAAGTTGAACCCTTTTTCCTCAGCGCGGATTTTCATCGCGGCCAAGTCTTCACGGCGGCTGACGTTAATCGCAACGAACTTCACGCCCTTTTTGGCGTATTTCTTCGAGAAGGCGGCGAAGCGATCTTCGTAAGCCACGGCAACCGGGCAGATATTGCAGGTAAACGCCACAACGACGACGTCTGAATCTTTGAAGTCGGCTAGGCCGTGGGCTTTGTCGTCGACGCCGACCAAGCCGCTGAAGGAGGGCGCTTTGTCGCCAACTTGAACGTCGGCTGCCAGTGCAGTGCCAGCGACCAACAAAACAGTCGTCAATGAAAGCAGGACGGTTCGCAACATGGAAAGCTCCTTGAAAAAACGAGGGGGAGAGGTTGATTCCCAAAATGGGAGTCAGGTTTGTCAGTATGCGGTTTATGGTCTAGGAAGCATTCTGACGTACGCAGCCCGCGCCGGCAAGGTTCAGTGAGCCGATATATATTTATGTTTTTTTTGAAGCCCCCCCATTTCGGTAATAACACGGCCGGCGGCGCGTGCTCCCGCTGGAGGTGAAGATCGTGTGGCGGTACAAAGGATGCCTGATCTTGGAGCAAACCCAGCGTATCAACCCTCACAGAGGAGCCGCAGCGTTATGTCGTCGGACGTCAACGATTACGAACCGGGAGTCTTGCGGATTTTCCAATCCAAAGGGGAAACGAAGGCCTATTACAACAAAATCGCCAAGGTGTACGATCTCTTGGCGGAGCGCTCCGAACAGCCAATGCGGGAAAAAGGGCTGCAGAAGTTGGCCCCGCAACCGGGCGAACATATCTTAGAGGTGGGATTCGGCACCGGGCATAGTCTGGTTGAACTGGCGCAGGCGGTGGGTCCAACCGGCAAGATCTTCGGCGTCGATATTTCCGAAGAAATGGTGTCGCTCACCGGCGAATTACTCCAGCGCGAAGGTTTGTCTGATCGGGCGGAGCTGATCTGCGGCGACGCTGAAGCACTGCCGTACGACGACAACTCACTGGATGGCGTCTTCACCAGCTTCACATTCGAGCTGTTCGACACCCCCGAAATCCCCCAGGTATTGGCCGAATGGAAACGGGTGCTCAAGCCGCATGGGCGGCTGGTGGTTGTGGCGCTCTCGAAAGAAGGGAAGCAGGGCTTCACGATGAAGGCTTATGAGTGGACCCACAAACATTTCCCCAACCTGATGGACTGCCGCCCCATCTATGCACAACGAGCCATTGAAGCAGCCGGTTTCGAGATCCAGCAGGTAGACCTCGAACATATGTGGGTGGTGGTCGAGATCGTGCTGGCGGTCAAGCCGTAGCCTTTGCAGCGGAAGCCGTCGTTTTTTTATGCCTAGATTTTCCGATTTCAACTTGGGAGTAGTCCTAAATTTCCATGCCGAATTAAAAGCCCGGCGTTTTGAAAATCCCGGGCTTTTCTGAAGCACCACCGGTAACTTATTTCAGGACTATTCCTTGGCCGTCTTACCACGACGAACGAACCCTCCATGTTTCCTTTGCAAACGACCATTTTCGCCCGCCACGTTCCGGTTGTCACTTGGCTGATCATTGGCGTCAACACCTTGGTTTTCTTGCTGGAAGCCGACCTGTCCAAAGAACATCTCCAGCAGATCAGCTTTTTGTTTGGTCTAGTGCCGGCGAGGTTCACGCACCCCGACTGGGCGGAAAAGGTTGGCTACCCGCTGCATGCCTATTGGCCGTTTCTGACCAGCATGTTTTTGCACGGCGGGCTGTTGCACATCGTGGGGAATATGTGGACGCTAGCCGTTTTCGGCCGGAACGTGGAAGACCAAATGGGGCCGCTGCGATACCTGGCGTTCTATTTGCTTAGCGGACTTGCCGCAGGGGTGGTGCATACGGTTGTGAACGCGGATTCGACGTTGCCCGTGATTGGCGCCTCCGGCGCGATTGCCGGCGTGATGGGCGCGTACTTGATGATGTTTCCGAAATCTCGGGTGATCGTCGTGATACCGATTTTTATTTTCCCTTTCTTTTTTGATTTTCTGGCAGTGTTCTATTTGGGCTATTGGTTTTTGTTGCAGTTATTTAGCGGCATGTGGGCGATTGAGGCAAACTCCGGCGCCGGCGGCATTGCCGTTTGGGCGCATGTTGGCGGCTTCCTCACCGGGGCGCTCATTTTCGCGATCTTTCTGCGGCCGCTGGCCGAGCGCACGCCGTGCCATGCCGATGAAGATTGGATGGAGCATGCCTGGGGCCGTGGTTGGTAAGGAAAAGTAATGAATACGTCAAATCTGTTTTGGTTGTTCTTCATTCTCGTCATGATGCAGCCGGTCATCTCGAGGCGACTGCTAGACGCAGCTCGCACGCGGCTGTTGGTCCGCATCGAGAGGAAACGCAAATCCCGCGTGATTCTTCTCGCCCATCGCCAAGAGACCATGGCCTTTCTCGGCTTCCCTCTGGTGAAATATATTGATGTCAACGACAGCGAGGAGGTTTTGCGAGCTATCCACATGACCGACCCCGATGTTCCGGTCGATCTGGTGTTGCACACACCGGGCGGTTTGGTGCTCGCGGCGCTGCAAATCGCCCGCGCGATCCACAAGCATCCTGGCAAGGTCACGGTTTTTGTTCCGCACTACGCGATGTCTGGCGGAACGCTGATCGCGTTGGCGGCCGATGAAATCGTGTTGAGTCCTCATGCGGTGCTGGGGCCGGTCGATCCTCAGTTGGGCCGTTTTCCAGCGGCGTCGTTGCTCAAGTTGGTTCAGGAAAAGCCGATCGAGCGAATAGACGACGAATCTCTGATCTTGGCCGACCAAGCCGAAAAGGCGATCAAGCAAGTCAGAGCCAGCCTGCGCGAACTACTGGCCGACAAGCACTCCGCGGAGAAGGCCGATGCATTGGCGGCCATGCTTTCCGAAGGCCGTTGGACGCACGACCACGCCATCACGTATGAAGACGCCAAGGAATTCGGTTTGTGTGTCAGCGATCAGATGCCCGAAGAATTCATGAAGCTCATGACGCTCTACCCGCAGCCGGTTAAGCACCTGCCGACCGTGGAGTATTTGCCGGTTCCGCATCATTCTCCGGCAACGAGGAAATCGACCTAGGCGCCGAGCGTGGAAAAACCTCATCCAATTCAGAAGCCCGCCTTCTCAAACGCTACTTTCGCGGAGCGAAAGGCGACGATAAGACGATTATTACTCAGACTCTCCTCAGCCGCGACGCCATGAAACAACGCCGCCATGAAACATCAAACCTTCCGGCTCAACAAAGAACGATATATCGAGAGTTGCTCGCTCGACGAGGTGCTTGCGCCGAGCAGCGGCGCGCGCGACACCTGTTGGATCGACCTGCGCCGCGGCGACCACGCTTCGACGGAACAACTGCTGGCGTCGTTGGGAATTCATCCGCTGGCGGTGGAGGCCTGTCTCGACCCAACCCCCGCGTCGCGGTTGGTGGCTTATGGAAAATCGCTCTTTCTCGGCCTGCCCACGCAAACGCGTTGGGACGCCGAACATCATGCTTTTTTGTGGGTCGTGTGCATGCCGGGTCGGATCATCACGCTGCACGAAGAGGCCGTCCCCGCGCTCGAGATGGTGATCGAACACTACAGCGACGGAATGCGCTTTCACGGTGAAAGCACATCGGCCATTCTGTATCAAATTCTCGACCACCTGATCGACCAAGACATGGCCTTCACCCTCCGCGCTCGCGATGCGATCAACCAGTTGGATGACTGGCCCGAACAAAAAGACGAAGACGATCTGACCGAACAAACACTGTCGCTCAAACGGCGGCTCACCCGGCTGGCGGCCACGTTTGAAGATCAGCTTTATTGTGTGGGAGTACTTCAAACGATTGAATCGGAAGCGTTCAATATCGAAGGACTGAACGACTATTTCCGCGACGCCTTCTCACACCTGGATCACGCCTCGCGCTCGGTCGGCCGCCAACTCGCACACTTAAACGCGATCCACCAAGGGCGGCAACTCCAACTCCAAAATAAAACCAACGAGCGTCTGCGGCTGCTGACCATTATCTCGACGATTTTTATCCCCCTGACATTGCTCACCGGCATTTATGGCATGAACTTTCGCAATATGCCGGAACTGGGTTGGGAGTTGGGGTACTATGGCGTTCTCGCGGTCATGGCGGCAATCGCCTCGGCAATGCTGTGGGGCTTCTATCGCACCGGTTGGTTCAAGTAGGCATCGAGCCGGAAATAAGGCGAGCGGCAAATGAAAAATTACCCGCCTCTTGCCAGTAGGATGGGCGCTCCTGGCGCGTCGATAATGCTCAGACGCGCAATCGCCTGTTCGCTCTACGGCAAGTTTTGGAATACCTTTTTTTCATCACGTTTTTCGGCGACAATCGTTTTGAAACACGCTGGCAGGCAATACATCTCGCTTGAACAAATCATGCAATGAATTTGCCACAGAGGACACAGAGCACTCAGAGTGTGATGCATCGGGCGCTTTCGTCTGTCCATGAAGCTCCGCATTCCTCTTCTCGGTGGTCTCTGTGTGCTCTGTGGCAAAAACTGTTTTTGGCGGCGGCCGTCTGATATTTGGTAAATTTTCATCCGCCGCTCGCCTGATAGGGTGTTGAATTCACGGATAAAAAATACGCTATGTATGTCAAATGCACCTTTCCCAGGCAATGGATCGCGGCCTGTTGCCTCGCAATGGTGTGTTGCCTGGCGTGCATCTGGCCGTTGCCGGGTGCGTACGGCGAAGATCTAGCGGCGTATCCGAACCGGCCCATCAAGGTGGTCGTGCCGTTCACGCCGGGCGGCGGCAGCGACACTTTCGCCCGTATTATGAAAGCGGCGGTGGAGGAACATCATCTCCTTCCCCAACCATTGGTGATCATTAACGTGGGCGGCGCAAGCGGCACGATTGGCAGCCGCCGCGTCAAGAATGAAAAGCCCGACGGCTACACCGTGCTGCTGCTGCACGACGCCATTCTAACAGCCAAATACGCCGCCAAGGTGAATTATGGTCCTGAGGCGTTTCGCTCGGTCGTGGCGACGGGCGAATCGGCGATGTTGGTCGCGGTGCGTGACGACAGCCCGTTTGAATCGTTGCCTGAAATGCTGGAAGCCGCCAGCCGCCGCCCCGATGAAATTACGTTTGCAGTCAACATGGGCGCGCCGACGCATTTCGCCGGCCTGCTGCTGCAACGCGCCTATAAAAAAGCCCGCCTGCGTTTTGTGCAAAGCGGCGACGGACCCAGCCGATTCGCCGCCCTCAAGGGAGGGCATGTCGCGGTCACGACATTCTCCCTGAGCGAATTCGACCGTTTTCAGGCAGCAGGCATTCGCGCCTTGGCCATACTCAGCGAACAACGCCATCGCCACGCGCCAAACATTCCCACCGCGCGCGAACAGGGCGTCGACGTCGTGCAGAGTATCGTGCATTACTGGTGGATGCCCAAGGATACGCCGCCCCAGCGGGCCGAAGTGTTCGCCCAAGCGCTCATCGCCGCCATGCAGACCAAATCGATGCGCGCCACCTTGGAGGAATTCAGAATCGATCCTATCGTTATTTCGGGCGGCGCCCTGCGGCGGCATCTGCAACAGGCGAACGACGAAATTGCGGTCGTCGATTCGCGCGCCACCCTGCCCTTGCCGAACTTGCCATTCTGGATCGGCGCCCTGGCGCTGCTCACCGGAACGCCGGTGCTTTTGCAACGCCTGCGGCGCCGCACGCCCGCCACAAAGCAGAGCCCATTAACAAAGCACGATCCGTCCCAGACAAAAAAAACGAGAACCATGTTGGCGTTGTGCGTGCTCTTGGTTTCGCTGTACGCCGCCAGCGTAACGCAACACTGGGCGCCGTTGGGCGCGGCCACCGCGCTGTTTGTCTTTCTCACCGGCGGCGTGCTCTCGCAATGGCGCCGCCAGCAACTTCCCACGTTGGTCGTTTCGGCGGCGGCGGCGGGCGTCGTTTTCCATCTGTTGTTCACCCAGTTGTTCGTCATCGATTTGTAAACACCACCCTTTGAACACCCACCTTTGAACGTGTGTTGTCATGCAAGAGTTTGTGTCAGCTTGTGCGTATCTTTTTCAGCCGTGGCCGCTGGCGCTCCTGGCCTTGGGGACCACGTTGGGGATTGTCGTGGGGGCGATACCGGGACTCACCGGCGCGATGCTCATTGCACTCACGATTCCGCTCACCTTCCAAATGGAAGGGGCCGACGCCCTGATTTTGCTCATCGCGATGTATGTGGGGTCGGTCAGCGGTGGGTTGATCACCGCCACGCTGTTGCGCATGCCGGGCACGCCGGCTTCCATGATGACCACGCTCGACGGCTACCCCATGGCTCGCAACGGCAACCCCGGCCGCGCGTTGGGGCTGGGAATTACGGCGTCGTTGGTGGGCGGCCTGATTTCCTGGATGTTTCTCTGGATGTTGGCCCGGCCGATGGCCGATTGGTCGACCCGCCTCGGGCCTTTCGATTTTTTCGCCTTGGTGATGACGGCGGTCGTGTTGGTGGCGTCGCTTTCGGAGGAATCGCCGCTGGCCGGTATTTTCGCCGGCTGTTTGGGCGTGTTGGCTTCCATGCCGGGCACATCGCCTTTGGGCGAAGTTCGCTTGACCGGCGGTTTTGTTCAACTGAACGATGGCTTCAGCTTGCTGCCGGTGTTGATCGGCCTGTTCGCCTTGAGCCAGATCATCAAGGATGTGCTGAGCATCGACTCGCCGGTCAAGCCGATTCCCGTCAGTCGGCGCGGCATGTTTCTCAGCCTGAGCCAATGGAAGGAACAGGCGGTGAACATGGTGCGTTCCTCGCTGCTTGGTTCGTGGATCGGCATTTTGCCGGGAATCGGCGCCAACATCGGCTCGGTGGTGGCTTATTCCGCCGCCAAGAACAGTTCAAAACATCCTGAACAGTTCGGCCAAGGATGCGACGCCGGCGTGGTCGCCTCGGAAGCGGCGAATAACGCCACCATTGGCGGCGCGCTGATTCCGCTGATCGCGTTGGGCATTCCCGGCAGCGTGATCGACGCCATTCTGCTCGGCGCCCTTGTCATTCACGGCCTGCAACCGGGCCCGCTGTTGTTTACCAACAATCCTTTCGAGGTGAATACGATTATCGCGGCGTTTTTGGTGGCGAACTTCTTCATGTTCTTTTTCATGGTGGCGTCCGTTGGATGGCTGGCGAAGTTGATCTACGCCCCGCGGGCGATTTTGTTGCCCATCATTCTGGCCTGTTGCGTGATCGGCTCTTATGCGATTTCCAACCGGCCGTTCGATGTCGGCGTGATGTTCCTATTCGGCGTGTTCGGCTTTATTCTGGAGAAGGGGCGGATTCCGCTTTCGCCCTTGGTGGTTGGTTTTATTCTGGCCCCGATCGCGGAGGAACACCTCTGCGCCGGGCTGATGATTTCCGGAGGCAGCTACTTGCCGCTCGTGCAGCGGCCGCTGTCGTTGACCTTCCTGCTGCTTGCATTTGTGTTGCTGCTCTGGCCGCAGTGGCGGCGTTTCCGAGCGAACCGACAACGAAAAGCATCTCATTAACATGACTGAGAAACGTCCTAACCTTCTTTGGTACTGCACCGACCAACAACGCTTCGACACAATCGGCGCGTTGGGAAATCCTTTCGTGCAAACTCCGGTCATCGACCAACTGGTTCGCCAGGGAACAGCCTTCACCCACGCCTACTGCCAAAGCCCCATTTGCACGCCCAGCCGAGCCAGTTTCATGACCGGCTTGTACCCTTCACGCGTTCACAACACGCGCAACGGCAACGAAACCTTTCCCACTTCGCCCCCCTTGGTTTCCAAGTTGATTGCCGACGCCGGCTACGATTGCGGCATGGTCGGCAAGTTCCACTTGCAAAGCTCCGGACATCGCACCGAACCCAGGCTCGACGACGGTTACCGTTTTTGGAAATTCAGCCACGCCCCGCGCGACGATTGGCCCGTCGGGCACGACTACGCCGATTGGGTCCGGCGGCAAGGCGGCAATCTTGACGAACTACGCGCCAGTGAAGACCGCGTGCCCACGGAGTTGCACCAAACCACTTGGGCGTCGGACCGCTCGATCGAGTTTATTCGTCAAAAGCGAGACGGACCCTGGTTGCTGAGCGTGAACATCTACGATCCTCACCCGCCGTTTATTCCACCTCGCAGTTATCTCGATCGTTTCGATATCGAGGCCATGCCCGGTCCTCATTTTCAAGAGACCGATCTTGAACAGCAACATCGTCTGCGGGAGATCGACTTCCAAGGTTCGGCCCGGCGGCCGGAGGAAATCAACGCCAAGGAAATCCAGGCTAAATATTACGCGATGATCGCCCAGATCGACGACCAGTTCGCGCGCATTCTCGATGTGCTCGATCAAACCGGCCAGCGAGAAAATACGGTGGTCATTTTCACCAGCGATCACGGTGAAACACTAGGAGACCACGGCTTGTTGCAAAAGGGCTGCCGATTTTACGAAGGCTTGGTTCGCGTGCCGCTGATCTTTTCCTGGCCGGGTCATTTTGAATCGGGTTTGGTGAGCGACGCTCTGGTGGAACTGCTCGACAAAACCGCCACCATTGTGGCGTTGGCGGGCGTTGCGGCGCCGGAAACCATGCAGGGTAAAAGTTTGCTGCCCATTTTGCGAGGCGAGGCTTCGCCGCATCACTTGCGCGAGTTTGTCCGTAGCGAGTATTTTGACGCGCTCGATCCTCATTTCACCGGCGGGTCGGGCGTGTTCGCCACCATGCACCGCACGCGGCGATACAAGTTGGTTGTGTATCATGGCCGCGGGCTGGGCGAACTGTATGATCTTGAAGAAGATCCCTGGGAATTCAATAACCTCTGGGACGCCCCCGCCCATCAAACTACAAAGAATCAGTTGCTCGCGGAAAGTTTCGACGCCCACGTGCTGCTCACCACCGACGTCGGCTCGCGCCGCATCGCGCCCATGTAACGCGTTGGCTGTAAGGCGGCGCGCCGTTGGAGTTCACGCTTCAGCGTGCTTTTCTTTCGGACGCACGGCTGGGTGGCGCTGTTTCTGTAGGCTTTTTGCCTTGCTTTTTGTGTGCCGCTGGCTTCGCCAGTGCGAATTCAGTTTGCTGCCGAATCGCGACCATTTGCATTCTTGATGGAAGCCGTCTGGAATCGGTAGGATGAAGGCAAACAACCTCATCGCAAGAAACCAAACGTTACCACCACCCGCGCAACAGCAGTTGCCAAACGTTCACCGTTTGCCCGACGGGACTTTTGAGCAACCACTCCGGTGATGCCTCAAAATGCACTGGCCACGCCAGTGTAACATAAAATACATCAAAAACATGACCGTAACAGCGCCGCCCCGCCCTTCTTTTGTGGAAAGCACTACCGATCTTGACAAGTCTATCACGCCGCGTTAGACATAGATCGAGAAGGTGATGTTATGCGCTATGAGAAATCTATGGCAATCCAGAGCCGTCATGATCGGCTGGTGCAACTGATCCGCAAAGGCAAGTTTTCGTCGCCTGATCTGGCCCAGAAGCTGGAGGTTTCGGAACAGACGATTTACCGCGACATCGAATTCCTCAAGCAACGGGGCTATTCTATTCATCCCAAAAAGCACGCCGATGGCTGGGCGTACCACCTTCTTGCCGAACCCGCAACGGAATCAGGCGGGAAGGGGGCTTCACGTCGATGATGGCTACTGCCCAACAAGACTGGAAGAAAGACTTCGGCCTCGAAGGACGGAAGCCGCCGTACTTTATTTCCAGTGCGGACCAACTCGACAATGTAGCGAGTGAAGTGCCGCAGCCCCATGCCCTTCGCCGTGCCTTTGAGCAACTTCGGATCGATGGAGTCCTTTGCCAAGAGCACAGTCCGGTCATCTACTTCCGCCTAGTGGAAAAGATTGATCCAGCCGCCATTATCGACCTTCATCGCTCCTTTTGGAACCAAGGGATCGCCCCGATCCTGGTTGTCATAGCCCCGGACGAGGTTCACATCTATTCGGGACTAATCCCCCCGGCGGATACAGTGACTGATGCCGACCAAGCACCGGCACTTGTTGAGACGCTCAGCCGTGTTCAAAACCAGCTCCGGTCTTTCCTGCTGTCAGTCGAATCCGGCGAGTATTTTCACGTCCACCGGCGCTCCTTCGATCCAAGTAAGCGGGTTGACCGTGATTTGCTTCGCAACCTTCGGGCGACGCGGCAGCATCTTGGCGACGTCCCAGCTGCACGGCTTGAGTCGCAAACACTCGATGCTCTCCTTTGTCGGCTGGTTTTCACCTGCTACCTGTTTGACCGTGGCGTCATCGACCAAACCTACCTTGAGGCGCTTCACATCCACGGCGCCGAACACTTGAAGGACATCCTCGCGAAGGAACCTCGAACGATCGCCAAGGCCGAGCTCTACAAACTATTCGGCAAGCTTGGCGACGACTTCAACGGCGATCTCTTCAGCACCGACCTGGAGGCGGAAAGTCGACAGATCAAAGTTGAGCATCTTGACATCCTTGACCGTTTCTTCCACGGCGCCGATGTTCCATCAGGGCAGCAAGCATTTTGGCCCTACGATTTCGGTTTCATCCCAATCGAAACCATCAGCGCGATCTACGAGAACTTCCTGAAAATAGCCGGAGAAGAGCAGAAGAAGAAAGCCGGCGCCTTTTACACTCCCAGATTCCTCGCGGAATTCGTGTTGGACGTGGCCCTGGAAGGCGAGACCTCGTTACTCGATAAGCGGTTCCTTGATCCCGCCTGCGGTTCAGGTATTTTCCTCGTCGGACTGTTTAATCGCCTAGCCGAGGAATGGAAGTTGAGGAACCCGAGAGCGCGGTACGACCGCCGTGCGAGCGGCCTCATGAACATTCTCCGAAACAACCTTTACGGTGTGGACAGCAACCGTAGCGCCTGTCAGATCACGGCATTCAGCCTTTACCTTGCATTCCTGGACCAGTTATCGCCGCCAGACATTCAAAAGCTGCTCGGAAAATGGGAGCGTCTTCCTTGCTTGGTTGCAGTGCCCGGTGAGACGGATGCGAACCCGCCAACTGGAACAATTCGCTGTGCCGATTTTTTCACGGAGGCCGCGACATTACCGTGCAAAGCTCACGTCATTGTTGGCAATCCCCCCTGGGGAAGCGCCCAGGACCGAAACACACCCGCAATTAGCTGGTGTTCCGAGAGGAGCTTGCTGCTCCCAGATCGCCAGATGGCGACGGCGTTCATCTGGAAAGCGCCCTCGCACCTGGAAGACGATGGAAAAGTGTGCTTTGTCCTACCGCACGGCACGATTTTCAATCACAACGACGCCGCCATCCGTTTTCAACAGTCGCTGTTCCGCACCCACGCGGTGGATCGAGTCGTCAATTTGACGGACTACCAGTTCTTTTTGTTCGAGGAATCACGAGCGCCAGCGATCGTCATGCGGTATCGCAAGGAGAAACCCGCTGATAGCTCCCATCGCATCGACTACTGGGCGCCAAAGACGGACTGGGCTGTTACGCAAGCGGAACTCATCACTATTATGCCACAAGACCGCTCACGATTCACCGTTCGCGAGGTGCTAGACGACCTCCAGAGTGATGACGCGCCACTCATTTGGAAAGAAAGGTTTTGGGCAACGCCGCGCGACTGGCGCTTGCTTGACCGGCTCGCGCTAATGCCGCGACTGCGTGACGTCGTTGATTATCGAGGGCGCACTACAGGGAAACGCTGGTTTTTCGGTCAGGGATTCAAGCCAGAGCCAAACGACGAACGGAAGACGAATAGCAAGAAGCGGCCCTGGTCATCGCACCACTTGTACCTCGACGCCAACAACCGTGCTTTCGATCTCTTCGTTTTGGGGTCTGATTGCGAGGAAATCGGCAACCGATTCAACTGGCTTCACCGACTTCCTCGCAAAACGTCAATTTTTGAAGCACCGCATGTAATTGTGTCGCAAAGCATGCGAGTTGCGTACAGTGATTCTGACGTAGTCTTTCGACACGCGCTCCAAAGCTTTTCTGGTCCACGAAGTGATGCCGAGTTGCTCATTTTTCTTACAGCATACTTGCATAGTAACGTGGCGCGCTACTTCCTCTTTCACACTTCATCGAACTGGGGTGTGAGTCGGGCTAAAGTGCATGTGGAAGAACTCCTTCGCTTGCCCTTCCCATTGCCAGACGACACGCACGATCCGAAGCGCTGTCAAGCTATCGTCCGTGAGGTCGCAGCCGCTGTAGCAAAGGCTGCAAAGGCGGCATCCTATGACCTTGCCGACCGTAAGGGAATCGTTGACCGCACGCAGAATTCTATCGGTAAGCTGATCGAGGAGTATTTCGACATCGACGAGATTGAGCGAATGCTGATTGCTGACACCGCCAAAATCATCATTCCGAGCGTTCGGCCATCGCGTGGAAGGCCAAATGTGCCGACCATCAAACACAGCAGTGAGGCGATCCGTAACTCGTACGTCCGTCTGCTTTGCGACAGACTCAATGGCTGGGCGAAAGAGAAGTACACGGTCCATGGCACGACGGTGGCCGATTCTTTCATCGGCGTCGGAATGGTCGTTCTCGAAAAAATCAAACGCGGGGATCAACCAACCCAGCTTTCTACCGCTGATGGTGAACTGCTGAAGGGCATCGACAGCCTCCAGCGGACTGCTGCTAAAGGCCACGGCACCTTCGAGCTAGTACGCGGTTTGAAGGTGTTTCACAAGAACATGCTCTATATCACCAAACCGCTCGGTCAACGCTTCTGGTCGAATACGGCCGCTCTCAACGATGCCGACGAGGTTGCAGCCACGATCCTCGCTCGGTCGGTTCGGGAGGGGGTATGATTGTCGGAGACCCTTCGTACTGGGATGACTTCTTCCAGCAGGATTTGCTGCCCAGCGTCCTATCCCACGTTTTTGTGACGTGGGACCAGATGTCAAAACCAGGGCCGTCAGACCTGGAGGATGCCATTTCGCGCAAGCTGTACTCTGAAATGGTCAAAGCCAAAGATCGAAACAACCATGCTTTTCTGATTCGCTACCAGGATGTGGAGATCGATACAGACCTAGCCAAGGAAACGGGGAGGAAAGACATCGTGTTTTTTCCGCTGGCGAATGACGAGGACATTTACCTTTGCCTTGAGGCGAAGCGCCTGAACGCAGTCATTTCCGGCCGCCGCCGCTCGCTCGCCGATGAATATGTCAGGGAAGGAATGCAGCGATTCGTGGACAGAAAATATTCCCGGTTTGTTCGGCATGGTGCGATGCTGGCCTATGTCCTTGATGGAGACACCGAGCGCGCTATGCGAAACGTCGAGAACAACATACGCAACCGGTTCGTGGAACTCCGCATGGACAAGAAGGGCGGCTTCGTCCCTTCAACGATTCGCCCTGACGACCTGCGAACCAAAGAAACAAGCCACCGCAGGGCGCACGAGACGGCGGTTTTTCGCATCCACCATCTTTTTGTCGCCGGAGATGCTGAACGCTCTGAAAAAACGTGACGATTTGAAACCCTTTACCATTGCGACAATTTTTCATCAACTGGCGTTCATTCGGGAGCTTTCTACTCCCATTCAGGGCCGATGGCCGCTTGACGGAATTCGTCTTACTTCTTGATCAAGCCGCGCAGCGTTTCGAGGTTGATTTCGTCCCAACTGCGGCCTTCGTGTTCGCCTTTTTTGGTTTCCAGGTACATGGGCGTTTCCGCGAAGCGAGAATCGTTGAGCAGGCGGCGAAAAGGCGCCAAGCCCATTTCGCCGCGGCCGATGTGTTCGTGGCGATCAATCCGAGAGCCCAATGCGCGTTTGCTGTCGTTCAAGTGAATGGCCTTCACTTGGTCAATGCCGATGAGGTCGTCGAGCGCCGCCATGGTGTTGTCGTAATCTTTTTTTGACGACAGCGGATATCCCGCCGCGAACAAATGGCAGGTGTCGATACAAACGCCGACCCGCTCAGGACGCCGCACACCCGCAAGGATTTCGGCCAATTCCTCGAAGCGGCGGCCGAGCGTCGTACCTTGGCCAGCGGTGTTTTCCAACAAACAACGCGTGGGCGTTTTGGCGGTGCGGCGGTGGGCTTCATTCAACCCCCGAACAACATTCGCCAAGCCTTCCTGGGGCGTTGCG
>QIKY01000019.1 GCA_003233175.1 Planctomycetaceae bacterium
AGATGCTCACGCCCAGGAGGCTTCTGTTCTGGATCGGGTGCTGGAAGACATCGGCAAGCACGATTTGATAATCGCCGATCGGCACTTTTGTATTGTGAAATTCCTGCTGGACATTGCTATCCGCAGTGGTTGCTTTCTGATTCGCCAGCATGGTCGTCTGAAAGGGAAATTACTGGGGAAACGTAAGCGAATTGGCCGGATTAACTCGGGCGAGGTGTACGAGCAGGCGATGGAAATCAGCAGCGGAGATAGAACCCTGGTGCTGCGTCGGGTGACGGTCGTGCTGAAGAAAGCGACCCGCGATGGAGATACGGAACTGCATCTTCTGAGTAACGCGCCCATGACCGATGCGACTGCCTGCCAGTTGGCGGAGATCTACCGGGAGCGCTGGGAAATCGAAAATGCGTTTTACATCTTGACGATGACGCTGAACTGCGAAATGAAGTCGAACTGTTATCCGCGTTGTGCGTTATTTCAGTTTTGCATGGCGATGGCGGCCTACAACTGTCGCCAAGTGTTGTTGGCGGCCTTGTACGCCGAACACCGCCAAGAAGATGTGGACCAAATGAGCCAGTATCAAGTTTCTATCGACACGGTGAAACCGATGGAAGGCATGCTCACGGCAGTCAACGCAGAGGAGTGGAGCCGTCTCACTCCGCAAAACCAGGGCGGCATGGCGACCTTCCTTCGCCAAGTCAGCCGGCGTGTGAACGTGAAGTCCTATTATCGCAAAAGCGTTCGGGGTCCGAAGAAACCAAAACCTCCGCGCACGCGATGTAAAGCGGGAACGCATGTTTCCACGGCCAAGCTTCTCGCAAGCAGCAAACAAAGATGTTAAAAGCCCTGGCCTTGAAAGGCCATCGTACGTTGTCTCCGTGCATTTGTGTATAAACAACAGTCTGGCGCCTTACAGTGAAGCCGCGTATTGTTCGGCGTATTCCAGCACCCAATGATCGACCAGATTCGTGAATTCCTCTTCGTCGACATCCGCGATTTTCTTGAAGTGCTTTCGATTGAACGTTTCCTTGTTGCGGATCGCGCCCTTGGCGACCAACTCCACGACTCCCACCTGCGAATACGGACGAATGGTCATTTCCAATCGACTATAGAGGCTGCCGCGCTTGCCGTCCTGGGCGCGGGCGAAGTCGTCGCGGCTGCATGCGCCGCCCCAACCACGTTCGCCGAAGACGGTCTCGTATTGAAAGCCCGGGAAGTGGTCGGGTAACTTTTGCATACACCGCTCGATATGCTCGGAAAATTGCAGACGATATTTCGTGTGCAGACTTTTAAGTTCGTCTTCGCTCAAAGCACGAGCGGCCGCTTCTTGGGCGCGGGCGTCGCTACGGCGCAGGCCGCGTTGGACCGCCGAGTGGAGTCGCTGCTCAAAGTCCATGGTGTGTGTGGGGGCTTTCGCTGGTTCGACCGAAGGTTACCAGAATATAAGGCGCCAGATACGCGTTTCGCGAACTGATGGCGTTTGCCTTACTGCTTCAAGTGCGCAGAACGGCAAGTATATCACACCAGGGGCAAGCCGCCCAAGAGCAGGCGCGTTTGCCGCCAGCGCCGCCCTTCGATACGATAAGGAGCGTTCGAGAAGCCAAGTACGATAACGCTGAAAACACGCCACTCCTGGAGACGCACGCCGTGGACAAAATAAAAATCGGTCAGATCGGCGTCGGGCACGCGCACGCCAGCAAGTTGGGCGTCTTTTTGAAATCAGACGAGTATGAGGTTGTTGGCTTGGCGGAGCCCGACCCAGCATTGCGAGAAATAGCCAGGCAAGGCGTTTTCGCTGATGTGCCGCTGCTCACTCAAGAGCAATTGCTGAACACGCCGGGTCTGCAAGCGGTGTTGGTGGAAACACGCGTGCGGGAGTCGCTCGCTGTTGCCGAAACATGCGTGAGCGCCGGCTTGCATGTGCATCTCGACAAACCGGCGGGGGAATCGTGGGGGCAATACCAACGCCTTCTCCGCGCCGCACAATCGAAACATTTGCTCGTGCAAATGGGATACATGTATCGCTACAACCCGGCCGTGATCATGCTTCGCGACTTTTTGAAGCGAGGCTGGCTGGGCGAGCCGTTTGAAGTTCACACCGTGATGAGCAAGGTCGTGCCGCCGCGAAAACGCAAGCTGTTGGCGGAGTATCCTGGCGGCGTGATGTTTGAACTGGGCTGCCATATTGTCGACCTGGTGCTGGGCGTGCTGGGGCCGCCGCTGCAAGTGACGTCGTTCCGGCAGCATGCGTCGGAGCAAGACGATGCATTGGTCGACAACATGCTGGCCGTGTTGAGTTACGCGAGCGCCCTGGCCACGGTGAAAACCAGCGCGATGGAAGTCGATGGTTTCGCCCGCCGGCACTTCGTGGTTTGCGGCACGGAGGGAACGTTCCATATCCAACCGCTCGACCGCCCGGCGGTGCGCGTGGCGTTTTCCACGCCCCATGGAAAATACCAACGCGGCTACCAAGACCTCGCCATGCCCGCCTTCACGCGTTATATCGCCGACGCCGCGGACATGGCCCAAATCATTCGTGGCGAAAAAGACGCCGATTTCTCCTACGATCACGACGCCGCCGTGCAAAAAACCGTGCTCCAAGCCAGCGGCGTGAAGCTGGAGGCGTTGTAGTCGGGCCAAGGTATAACATAAAAAAGCCCGGCATTTTCAAAATGCCGGGCTTTTATTTCGGTATGTGAAAAACGCAGCGTCACATTAACGCGCCGTTGACAGCCGCAATAATCATGAAAACAAAGAGGCCGGCGTAAACAACCATGACGATCAAAATCAGGACGCCAATAAATTTCCAGAACGACTTCTGTACTTCCAAGGCGGAGGCCAGTGCGCCGGTTGATCGTTCCCGTGCAAACGCGTTGATCCGGTCGGCGTACCTCCAGAGAAATACCGCCGGAATAATATAGATCAGCGACATCACGACATAGCCCACTCCCAGAGCCACGCCAACGGCCCTCTGTGGAGCAGCACCCGCTCCCGCCAGACCGACAACCGCCAAGGCGAGCCCGGCCAGCACCATGAAGCCGCTGCCGATGAACATCATCACGCTGATAAATCGAACCCACGGCCTTGTCTGCACCAGCGCGCCGGCCACCCGGTCGAATTTTGGATCCTCATCGGCGGAATCGGAATCGTCCCAAACGCTCGTGCTCTTCGGCGGCTGATACGGGTTTTCAGACATACGCTCCCCCACGGGTTGCCTTTAATTCTCAGGAAGGATTCGGCGCCGGCCGCCGATTCTACCCACCAGTAAAACGAGAGTCGAGCTAGCTGAATAACGCCCGATTCAGAAGCCCGGCATTTTCAAAATGCCGGGCGTCTCAGACATCCATTGGGGATTCCATTTGTTCCGCACTTGCAAAAAAGCCCCCACTTCAGGGAAATCGCTTGACATCCTACCCGGCCTTTGTAATTATAGACGTGAAGATCCTTTTGTCGTTTATCCTGGGTTCAGGAGTTGCTCCATGATATCTCAAACCGCCGAATACGCCTTACGGGCGATTGTTTACCTTGGAAATCAGGCTGGCACGGCTTGTACGACGGCCGAGTTGGCGGGAGAAATCGACGCTCCCACCAGCTATTTAGCCAAAGTGATGAAAGGTTTGACCCGCGCGGGCATTGTCGCCTCCCAACGCGGATTACACGGCGGTTTCACGCTCAACCGAGATCCGAATGACGTCACGATCTTGGAAGTGGTGAACGCCGTCGACGCGTTTCATAGGATCAACGAATGTCCGCTCGGCCGGCCAGCGCACGCCAGCGGCTTGTGCCCGCTGCACCGCCGGATGGACAACGTCATGGAGGCCGCCGAAGAGTCGCTGGGCCATATGTCGATCGGTGAAGTGCTGCTGGAGCCGGGTTTGCTCTGCACGTTGCCCTGTGTGGCGGAGCCCGTAACGCTCGAACCCCGCACGTCTTCGTAACGGCCTCCTGCTGCGTCTGCCCTACACGACTATTACCCGCCAAAAGCACCCACCACCAAAAGCTAAACCCGACCCCGCCCACTCAAGCAAGCGGCGCCCCACGCCGTCACTGCTTCCCGCCTCAACACCGAATGAAGGAGAACGGTGACATGACGACACCGCCCGCTCGCCGCATCGTTTTGGTGACCCTGACTACTCTTTTCGCATGTTCTCTTTTTGCCTTGCAAACGGGCGTCGCTTGGGCGGAGGAAGCGGCCAACGCAGCCGCCCCGCAGCGGATTGATTTTGTCAAGCATATTCAACCCATTCTGCGGACCAAGTGTTATGAATGCCACGGCGCCGAAACGCAGGAGGCCGGTCTGCGGTTGGACTACCGGGCGGCGGGCTTGGGCGGAGGCGACAACGGGCCAGCAATTGTTCCCGGCAAGATCGCCAAGAGTTTGCTTTTTCTCGCCGTTGCTGGTGATGATGAAGACACCAAAATGCCGCCCGACGATGAAGGCGAGCCGCTCACAAAGGAAGAAGTCGGGCTGGTGCGGGCCTGGATCGAACAAGGGGCGAATTGGCCCGTTGGCGTCGATGGCGACGCCTCTGGAAAACGCCTCGGCGCCGATCATTGGGCCTTCCAGCCGCTGGCGCACATCGAGCCGCCCAAACTGAACGATCCTTGGTTGCGAAACGAGATCGACGCATTCGTGCTACGTCGCTTGCAGCGGGAGGGCGTCAAACCCTCGCCCGAAGCCGAGCCGCACGTACTCATTCGGCGGCTCTACCTCGACCTGATCGGCCTGCCGCCCACGCCCCAAGAGTTGGACCAGTGGTTGCAGCAGGCGGAGCAAGCGTCGCATGCCAAATCTGAAAAAGACGCCCCCACCGCACAATGGTATGAACAGTTGGTGGATCATCTGTTGAAGTCGCCCCACTTTGGCGAGCGTTGGGGGCGCCACTGGCTCGACTTGGCGCGTTACGCCGACAGCGACGGCTACGAAAAAGACCTGCCCCGGCCTTACGCCTGGAAATGGCGCGACTGGGTGATCAACGCCGTGAATCGTGATCTGCCTTTCGACCAGTTCACGATCGAACAACTCGCCGGCGACCTCCTGCCCGGCGCGACCACCGAGCAACGAACCGCGACCGGCTTTCATCGCAACACGCTGACCAATCGGGAGGGCGGCGTCGACCAAGAGGAGTATCGCATCAAGGCGGTAAAAGATCGGGTCTACACGACGAGCACCGTCTGGTTGGGGCTGACAGCGCAGTGCGCCGAATGCCACAGCCACAAGTTTGATCCGATTTCGCAGCAGGAGTATTACGAACTCGCCGCGTTTTTTAACAACGCCGATGAAGTAGATATCGCCACGCCGACGTCCGAGGAAACCGCAGCCTATCAGCAAGCCCAAGCCAAGTTCGCCCAGCAGCAAAAGGAGATACAGGAGAAAATCGCGGCGGCGGAAAAATCGCTCACCGAGCGTCAAACCGCCTGGGAAACGCGTTTGGCGGCTGCGGAAACCGCCGCCCGTAAAGATCTGCCCGAAAACATCCTGGCGGCGCTCAATATTCCCGCCGACCAACGCTCGACCGAACAAGCCAGCGCCCTGCTGGCATTCTACCGCAAGGTCGATACGGAATTGATCGCCCTGAAAAAAACCAGCGATGAACTTGCGAAAAAGGCGCCGAAACCGCCGGCTGCGAAGTCGTCGGTATTTGCGGAACATTCCCAACCTCGCGAAAACTACGTACACCAACGCGGCGATTTCCGTCGGCCCGGCCAAACCGTGCAGGCGGGCGTGCTCGGCGTGTTGAATCCGTTCCATCCTCAAGGCAAACAGCCCAACCGTTTGGACTTGGCTCGCTGGTTGGTCGACCCCGCCAACCCGCTCACGCCGCGCGTGGCGGTGAACCGAATCTGGCAATATCTGTTTGGCCGCGGCATCGTGGAAACCACCTGGGATTTCGGCACCCAAGGCGCGCCGCCCACGCATCCTGAACTGCTCGATTGGCTGGCCGGAGAGTACATCGGGCGCGGCTGGAGCCGCAAGGCGATGATCAAACTGATTGTGGCGTCGGCGGCGTATCGTCAGTCGTCGTCGGCGCGGCCTGAATTGGAAACCCGCGATCCCAAAAATGATGCGATCGCGCGGCAAAATCGTTTCCGGTTGGATGCCGAAATCGTGCGAGATCAGTATCTAACCGCCAGCGGATTGCTCTACCGCAAAGTGGGCGGACCGGGCATCTATCCGGCCTTGCCGGCCGATGTCGCGGCGCTCGGTTACGCGGGCAGCGTGAAGTGGCGTCCTAGCCAGGCGCCCGACAAATATCGCCGGGGAATGTACATCTTCTTCCTCCGCAGCGTTCCGTATCCGATGCTGACCACGTTCGACGCGCCGGAGTCGTCGGTTGTCTCGACGCAGCGCGACCGCTCCAACACGCCGTTGCAATCGCTCACGCTGTTGAACGACCCGGTGTTTGTGGAATGTTCGCAAGCCCTCGCCCGCCGCATCCTTGACGAAGCGCCGGCCGAGACAAACGCCCGTATCGACTATGTCTTCCATTTGTGTCTGGCCCGCGCGCCGGACGCATTCGAAAGGACTCGCTTGACGCAACTCCACGACCAACTACTGAAACTCTATGAAGCCCATGCCGACAGCGCGGTGGAAATGGCCGGGCAAACCGAGCAAGCGGCGAAAGAGAATCAGCCAGAGGCGGTTGCACAAGCCGTTTGGACGACCTTGGCCCGCGCCATCATGAACCTCGACGAATTTGTAACGCGTGAATAATACAATCGGCAATCACCTGAAAACAACCGGCAGGGAATCAGGAGGATCGAAATGAACCCGCTCCAAGAAAACATGCTCCAATCACGCCGAAGTTTCTTCACCAGCGCGGCCAGCGGACTGGGCCTCGCCGCCATGGCGTCGTTCCTGGAAGACGATGGCTTGCTGGCCAAGGGCGCCAGCGGCGGCGCGTTGGCCAATAATCCGCTGGCGCCGAAGTTGGCGCAATTCGCGCCGAAGGCGAAGTCTTGCATTTTCTTCTTCATGGCGGGCGGCCCCAGCCAAGTCGACCTGTTCGACCCGAAGCCGCAGTTGACTCGGCTCGATGGCGAAAAACTTCCTGAATCGTTCACCAAGGACGTCCAATTCGCCTTCCTGCAAAAAGAGACCGCGCGCGCCATGGCGAGCCCTCGCAAGTTCATCCGACATGGAGAATCGGGGGTCGAGTACTCCGACTTGCTGCCGCATATCGGCTCCTGCGCCGATGACATCTGCATGATTCGCTCGCTGCACACCGACGTATTCAATCATCATCCTGCGCAGTTGATGATGGAAACCGGCGTGCCGTTTTTCGGCCGGCCGAGCGTCGGCTCTTGGTTGCTATACGGCCTGGGTAGTGAATCGCGGAACTTGCCGGGGTATGTCGTGCTGACTTCGGGGCGGGGCACCAGCGGCGGAACCACGCTCTGGTCGAGCGGCTTTTTGCCTTCCACCTACGCCGGAGTGCTGTTCCGGAATAAAGGCGAACCGGTGCTCAATCTGACCAACCCTCCCGGCGTTTCCAACAAGGTGCAACGCGTGAGTCTCGACGCGCTGCGCGACTTGAACGGGCATCGTTACGATAAAATCGCTGATCAGGAAATCGCCAGCCGCATCGCCTCGTATGAGTTGGCGTTTCGCATGCAGTCGGCGGCGCCCGAACTGATCGATCTTTCGGGCGAGACCAAGGAAACCCTGGACGCTTACGGCGTCGGTCGCGGTCAAGGCGACCAAAAAGGAGATGGACGCGGCGGTGGCGGCGGCGTGTTCGACTCCTTCTCACGCAACTGTTTGTTGGCTCGCCGGTTGGTGGAAAGGGGCGTCCGATATGTGCCGATTTTCCACGCTTCGTGGGACCATCACAGCAACCTGAACCAAGGTTTGTCGCATAATTGCCGCATGGCCGACCAACCCATCGGGGCGTTGCTCAAAGACCTCAAACAACGCGGCCTCTTGGATAGCACGCTCGTGGTGTGGGTTGGCGAATTCGGCCGCACGCCTTTGGGCGAGAACAGGAAAGGCTACAAGACCGTCACCGGGCGCGACCACCATCCGTTCGCCTTCAGCGCCTGGATGGCTGGCGGCGGCGTGAAAGGCGGGCAAGTTGTTGGCCGCACCGATGAATTCGGCTGGAACATCGTGGAAGAGCCGGTGCATATCAACGACTTCCACGCCACGTTGCTGCATCTGTTCGGCTTCGACCACAAAAAGCTGGTCTACCGCTTCGCCGGGCTCGATATCCGGCTCACCAACGTGGCCGGCAACGTAGTGAAGAAGGTGTTGGCGTGAAGGACACCATGAGCTTTTCGAGTTACACGCAAGACGACTTCGCCACCAGTCCGCTGATGTTTTATTATGAGGTCACGCAATCGTGTGATCTGGTTTGCAAACATTGCCGGGCTTCGGCGCAGGCCTGTTCGCATCCTGAGGAATTGAACACCGAGCAAGCGCTGGCGTTGCTGGATCAAATCGCTAGTTTTCCGCGCAAGCCGAACTTGGTGCTCACCGGCGGCGACCCGCTCAAACGGGCCGATATTTTCGAGCTCATCCGTTATGCGGTGGCGTCGGGTTTGCAGGTCGCACTGACGCCTTCGGCCACGCCGCTGGCGACAAAAGATGCGCTGCGGTCGGCCCAGGAGGCCGGTGTTCGTCGTTTGGGAATCAGCCTCGATGGCGTCGACGCCCAAACGCACGATGCCTTTCGCGGCTGGGAGGGAAGCTTTGATCGCACAATCCAGATGATGCTCGACGCCCGAGAACTGGGGCTTTCGGTGCAGGTCAACACCACGATCACGCGCCGCAACCTCAAGCAGATCGACGACCTGGCAACCTTGCTCTCGACGCTGGGAATCGCGATGTGGTCTGTTTTCTTTTTGATTCCGGTCGGACGCGGCATCGACGAAGAACGCATTTCGCCCGAGCAGTACGAAGAAGTTTTCGAACGACTATGGCTGCAAGCCGGCCGCCAGCCGTACGGCGTCAAAACGACCGAAGCTCCGCACTACCGCCGCTTTGTGTTGCAACGCAAGGGCGATCCGCTGGCGGCGCCGAGCGTTGGCCAACAACCGGCGCGGAGCCGTACGCACCGCGCTCCGCTGGGCGTTCGCGATGGCAACGGCATTATGTTTGTCGGCCATACCGGAGAGATTTTCCCCGCTGGCTTTCTCCCCCTGGAGTGTGGACGTTTCCCACAAAATTCGGTGGTCGAGGCGTATCAAACCCATCCCACGTTTTTGGCGCTGCGCGACGCCAACCAATTCTCGGGCGATTGCGGCGTTTGCGAGTATCGATTTATCTGTGGCGGCAGCCGCAGCCGCGCGTTCGCCGTCAGCGGCGACCCGCTCGCCGCCGAACCCGATTGCACCTACCAGCCGCAACAAGTTCCCGCAATTGACCTAGAGGCAACCTAGGGCCGTGCGGTTTTTATGGTCGTCTTTCGCTCCGCCAAAGTTGCGTTCTTTCACTCGCCAGGAACAGTTCCGAAACAAGTTCCCGGTTGTAGCTCAAAAAAGCCCGGCATTTTGAAAATGCCGAGCTTTTAATCCGGTAGGTAAATTCGGGACGGCTCCCTAGCTCGATACGGGTAGCGGCCGCGTGGCGGCGCCGCTGTGAAAAAAGCAACGGTTTCCACCGCTCTCTTGGGCGGCGGACATTGCCGATCTCGCCCGCCGGATAAACTTCTCGGCGTTTTCTCCGTCGGCGCCTTCCGCCACTCCAATGCTGACCGTAAACAGGCACAGTCCGCCATCGACGGATATCACGCAACGGGAGCAACCTTGATGCACCTCGCGGGCGATTTCCGACAAGTCGGCAAAAGAGGCGCCTGGCGCCGAAAGGGCGATCGCACCATCGTGAAGCTGTGTCGAATGGTCAAATTCCTGGGCGGCGTCGTACAACAAATTCAGCACGGCGCCGATGACCTTTTTACCGATCGACTCCCCGTGCGCCGCCACGATCTGCTCAAACTGATCGACCTGCACCAACAAAGCCGACACCGAGACGCCGCCGCGCGTTTGCGAGGCTAGCTGTCGTTGCATGTCTTCGTCGAACGAATGCGGTGACGACAACGCCTCGGCGGACGCAGGCTCCATTTTGCGACGTTCCGGCGGCATGCACGCGACATCGGACGCCACCCCTTGCGGCTGGTTTTCGCCCTGCTCCGGCTGGCCCCCAACGGCGAGGCGCAGCGCCTCCCGGCATCGTTTGGCGTCGTCTTGAAGCGAGCTGGCCTTGCTCTGAGCAGGCTGCGGCTTCGAGGACATTTTCTTATCGGCGGGTTTCTCAGCGGCGGGTTTCTTAGCGGAGGGCGCCTTTTCGCTTTTACGCGTCTTACTTTCGCCCAGCCGTTCGCCCTGATTTTTTTTGACGTCAATTGCCGACAAGAGCGGGAAGCAATCCTGGCCATTGTGCCCGTGGCCGCAATTTCTCCCAGCCGCCTTCGAGGCGTACATCGCTTCGTCGGCGCGACGAATCAAATCTTCGATCGATTCGCCCGGCAACAATTGTGCGACGCCAACGCTGAGCGTCACTCCGAGAGATTTGTTGTCGATCGTCCAACGCGAATTTTCCGTCGAGGTTCTCAGTCGTTCGGCGACGTTACGCGCCGTGGCGAGTGTTGTTCCCGGCAAGACGGCTGCGAACTCTTCGCCGCCATAACGCGCCAGAACATCGTCGGCGTCGGTTTTCGATTGCAAGACCTTCGCCACCGATTGCAAAATTTCATCGCCCACTTGGTGGCCGTACTCGTCGTTGAACGGTTTGAATTTGTCAATATCCATGATGATCAACGAGAGCGGCTCGCCGCTGGTCTGATATTCGACGTGCTGGCGGGCCAACGCCATGTCGAAAGCCCGACGATTCGCCGTGCCTGTGAGGGCGTCGGTGAGGGCGTCGTTCGAGAGCGATTGCAACTGGGTGGCCTGCGATTGCAACTGCTTCTCGGCTTGCACCAACTGAGATTGCATCTCGCGGTTGGCAAATACGAGTTGCTCAATGGTCTTGAGCACGACCGGCGAGGGAGCTTCCAAATGGATTAGCTCTTCGTTAATTTCATTCACTTGATTGTTGTGGTGGTCGACGTTTGCGGCGAGTCCTTGGGTTGTGTTATAGAGTTGCGTCAAAATCTCTTCAGCGCTAACCAGATTCTCCACACTGAGCGGTTGCTCGGCTTCACCGGCTGGCTGTTCCGCTGCGACAGAGTCGGTCGCGGCGGTTGGCGGCGCCTCTTTTAGAATGACTCGCAAAGGCGGCTGGCGTGAACGGGCCCACCAAGCCCCCAACACCACGCCCACACTCCCGAACAACAAAGCAATCACAGAACTCACTACAGCAATCGTCATGGCGACATTCCCAGGCAAGGGTGCAACAAGCTTCTCACGACTCTACCCAAGCCGACGAAGCAATGTTGTCTACATAATCAGATAGGTTGCGGGTTTCCCACAGTCAAGGTGAAGCCGGACACAAACAGGGCAATTTTTTTGAATCAGGATAATGAGAGTAAAGTGCTTGGTTTGCTGCTCGCCAGAGGGCAAAATGGCAGGCGTCGTCTCATCCACCGCCGAAGCTTGAATCGCGGCGATGCATTGCCAACAGGGGAAGAAGTCGCATGCGGGAGCCCACACACAAACCTCCACACTCGGAAGGGCGGAAATTCACCCGACGCCGTCAGATACTGCACGCTATTGCGGCATTGGGACTGGGCGGCGCCGTTTTTCAGCGCGCCGTGGCCGCCCAAATCGAACACAGCGGGGCGGTCAGCGCCGAGATGATCCAGCAGGCCAGTTGGATTGCCGGATTGGAATTTTCCCAGGCCGAAGCCGAGCAAGCCGCTGGGTCGTTACAATCGTCGTTGCGAAAATTTTTGGCCATGCGCGCCGCCGACGTCGGTTACGATGTTCCGCCGGCGATGGTCTTCCAGCCAGATGTTTCGGACGTGAAATCAGACGGTTCAACCGGCCAAGACGCGCCGTTCGTTCCACCCCGGGTCGAACGTCCGCACAACAACGACGATACCGCTTTTTTTTCCGTCGCGCAAATGGCTGCGCTGCTACGTTCGCGACAGGTTTCTTCGCTCGAACTGACGCAGCTCTCTCTGGACCGCTTGCGGCGGTTCGACCCGCAGTTGCACTGCGTGGTCTCACTGACAGAAGAATTGGCTTTGAAGCAGGCGCGTCGGGCCGACGAGGAAATCGCGGCGGGCAAGGTGCGCGGCCCTTTGCATGGCGTGCCCTGGGGCGCCAAGGATTTGATCTCCTATCCCGGCTATAAAACCACCTGGGGCGCGACGCCCTTTCAAGAGCAAACGCTGGCCACGAAAGCGGCCGTCGCCGAACGTTTGGAACAGGCGGGCGCCGTGCTGGTCGCCAAACTTTCATTGGGCGCCCTGGCTCAGGGAGACCGCTGGTTCGGCGGCATGACGCGCAATCCTTGGAATTTGAAGGAAGGCTCCAGCGGTAGTTCGGCCGGCTCGGCCGCCGCGGTATCGGCCGGATTGGTCGGTTTCGCCATCGGCAGCGAAACACTGGGCAGCATTATTTCGCCTTGCCGACGTTGCGGCGTCAGCGGACTTCGGCCTACGTTCGGCAGAGTGAGTCGTTATGGCTGCATGACCTTGGCCTGGAGCATGGATAAACTCGGCCCCATCGCGCGGACTCTCGAAGACTGCGCGTTGGTGTTCGCCGCCATTCACGGCCGCGACCACCGCGACGCCGCGGCGGTCGACCGGCCGTTTGTCTGGCCGCCGAAGCGGAAGCTCACCGAAATGCGCGTCGGCTATTTCGAAAACAACATTCCTCGCTCCGCGCGGGAAGATCTGCGAATCTTGCAAGATTTGGGCGTGCAACTCAAGGCGATTTCCCTACCCGACAACCTTCCCATCAATGCACTCACCATCATATTGAACACGGAGGCGGCGGCGGCGTTCGACGAACTCACCCGCGCGGGCGTCACCGAAGGCCTCAATTCGTGGCCGCGTGCTTTCCGGCAAGGGCAACTGACGCCCGCCGTGGAGTATTTGCGGGCCAATCGCATTCGCACGCTGCTTTGCCGCCAGATGGCGGAACTGTTTCAAGACGTCGACCTGTACGTGGGCGGGAACGATCTCGTTTTGACAAATTTGACCGGGCATCCATGCGCGGTGTTGCCGGCTGGTTTTCGGGAGCGCGACGGCGTCGAAACGCCCTATGCAACGACCTTCACGGGAAAACTGTATGGCGAATCCGATCTATTAGCGGTGGCCTCGGCGTACCAGCGGGCAACGGGCGTCCACCTCAAGCGGCCTCCGCTCAAGGAAGGCGCCGGCGGCTAGCGTCTTGCCTCGCCGCGAAAGTAGCGTTCTTTCGCTCAGCGAAAGGCAATACTCATTGTTTGGACAATGCCTACTATTGCTTCGCTGAAATGGGGCCGGCGAGCAACGTCTGCAAGCACTTGCGGGCTGTTGTGGAATGGTTGGCGGCGAGCGCGGCGGCGGCTTGTTGGAGTTGGTTTTGCTGTCGGGCAGTGAAGGGCGTTGGCTGGCCCGGCGGTGGAAAGGGGCCCAAACGTAGAGAAATGGCCTCGAGCAACGGCGCGACGCCTTCGCCCGAGAGAGCGCACGTGTTGATTTCCCCATCGCTCGAAGCGTGCTCGTTGCTCGCAGTGCGTTCGCCGCCTGAAGCTTGCCGCTGGAGGTCCGACTTATTGCGCACGCAAAGCAAGGCGTCGGCCGCAATGGTGCGAAAGGCTTCGCTGTCTTCGGCGTGGTCGGACTGGCCACACGCTCGCACCCAAACGACTAAATCGGCTTGTTCGATTTGCAACCGCGCGCCGGCGACGCCTTCGGCTTCCAGTGAATCATCGGTCGAGCGAAGACCGGCGGTGTCGGAGAAAACAACCGGCCAGCCGGCGATGGCCGCCGTGGCGGCAACAACATCGCGCGTGGTGCCGGGTTGGTCGTGAACCACAACGCGTTGGAAGCCCAGAAGGGCGTTGATCAAGCTGCTCTTGCCGACGTTTGGCCGCCCGGCCAGAACGATTTTCCAGGGTTCCGTCAAACGCCGGCCGCGCCGCGCATTGGCAAGCAATCGCTGGAGCCGCTCCTGCGCCGCGGCCGCCGCGCCCGCCTCGAACAATTCAAGGATGGTTTCGATTTCCGTCTGCAAAGCGCCGTGGAGCTGGTCGAGCAATACGGCGGCGGTCTGTTCCGTTTGCGCGGCGGCCAAGGCGATGGCGGCTTCGACGGGCAGCGAAGTTTGTTCGTGTTCGAGCCAATCTTGCCAGGTCGATTCGCGGCAACCGACGGTTGCCAACGTGGCCATCACGCCACTTGCCACAATCGGACCGCCGTGGCAATGGATTTCCACCGAGCGTTCGTCGGGACGACAGACCACGACATCTTCCCGGCCATCGGCAAGCCGCCAATGGCCGAAGGCAATGGCGCCGAGCGGCGTGTCGGCCAGAGAAACTCCGCTGGCGGCGATGAAAAAGCGATCGGTTCGCTGCGCCGCATCCTCGCCCGACATGAGAATAGAGGCCACGGCGCCGCGCCCCGGCGGCGTGGCCAGCGTAAACCGGCAGCGTTGTTCGGCGAGGCTATTGTTGGGCATGCTGGGAATTTCCCTCTACCTTTCGGCGCGATGCGCCGCCGGGCGGCGGCGTGGCGATAATTCCCGCCAAGACGAGATCCGCCCGATATTCGGCGCCGCCTCCCAGGCAATCGGCCAACATTTTTCCGCCGCCGCCAGTGATGAAGCAATGCGGGGGGTGCGCGAACTGCTGGGCCAAACGCGTGGTAAGTTCTCGCGCGGTTCCCACCACGCCCCAAAACAGGCCGGCTTGAATCGCTTTCTCGGTCGACTTTCCCAAAGCCGGGGGCGGCGCGTCGGCCAAAAGTTTTTCGACCAAAGGCAGTTGGTCGGTGGCGTCATGGAGGGCTTTGGCGGAGAGCGCCGCGCCCGGCGCGATGGCCCCGCCCAAGAAGGCGCCGTTTGGTCCAACGAGGTCGACCGTCAATGCGGTTCCGGCGTCGATGACCATAGCGGGCCGCGCCGGTTCTCGAATTTGATTGACCGCCACGGCCGCCGCAAGCCGGTCGAGCCCGACGCGTCCCGGAAAGTCGACCTGAACCGTAAGCGGCAGGTCTTCGTGTTTGAGCAGTTGATGGAAGGCGCCCGACTGGCGCCTTTGCAACCATTGCAGCATCGCGGTTTCGGCGCCGCGATGTACGCTGATAATTCGCCAGTTGGGCCGCTCGCCTTGAAGCCAGGGCAAGAGCGAGGCGAAATCCAACGTTTCGGTCGGCAAGACGAAACGCCGATCTGCGGAAGACGACGCGCCAGCGCCCACGGGAAAGTAACCCAGTTGGATCGTGGTGTTGCCGATATCAACGGCGACCGTCGGGGCTAATTCGTCAAACTGCATTTGTATCGAACAATCAATCAGTTCGCCGCCGATTTAATGGACTTGATAAACGCCATCACATCGGCTAGGTCCTGCGGAGAAAGTTCTTTTTCCAAGCCTTCGGGCATCAACGATTTTCCGCTCGAAATGAGTTGCTCGATGTTCTTGCGCAACACCACGACTTCTTTCGCTTCGGGCTGCCGGAGCGTGATGCTATTGGTGGTTTCGGCGGCGATGATGCCGCTTTGAATTCGGCCGTCTTCGGTGATCACGTTATATACATTGAAGTTCGGCTGTGCTTCTCGATTAGGATCGAGAATGGCGAGGAGCAAATCGGCGGTCGATTTATTTTGCACCGTGACAAAATCCGGCGCGACCCGATGCCCCAGTTCGCCGGCCCGATGGCAGACCGCGCATTTACGCTTAAACACCTCCAAGCCGCGGCCGCCTTGGCCTTCCAATTCGAGCACTCCGCGAAACGCGGCCACCACGGCGGCGCGGTCGGAATCGACTTCCCGGCCCAATAGTTCCTTGGCGGCGGCGCGAATCTTGGCGTTCGGGTGGTCTCGCAACAATTGTTTTTTCTCTTGTTCAAGGTCGCTGAGTAAAATGGCTTTCGATTCGATGGCCGCCAGCAAAAGCTCGGTGCGATTCACACTGGCCAGCATGGCGCCCGAAACATCGCGACGAATCTGCGGGCTGTACGTCTTCCACTGGGAAAGCAGCAACGCGCCGGCCTGCGGCGCATTCTGTCGCCCCAGGGCGGAAACGGCGGCGCGCTGTAACGACATCGGCGTCTGCGGCGACAGATAGTCTGGCAGATGCTCGGCGGCGACGTCAAAATCGGCGAACGCCAACAGGCCAATTGCCGCGGCGCGTTGCTCCAGCGGAAGTTTTTCGTCGGCCGCCAAACGCGCCGCGCGGGCAAACAGTTGGTCGACCCGCGAACGCAAGGGCGGCGAAGCGGCTTTGTCTTGTAGCAACGTGGAAAGAGACGCCCCACGACGCTGCAATCCCTCGCCCAACGACGCCAGCACCACTTGCTGGACCGAGAGCGGTATCTCGGTGGAAATAGCCGCCGACAACAGCCGCAACGACGGCGCGGGGTCGGGATTCGAACCCGCGATTAACGCCAGTTCCGACAACATCGCGGCGGCGTGTTTTTGTCGCAGGAATTCGTCATCGCCCAAGAGCGCCGCCGCCAAGCGATCAGCCCGCGAACCGACTGAGGAAAGCAACGCCGTGCGGATATCGCCGTTGTTTCGAGGATCGCGCGCCAAACGCGTTAAACCTGCAAGCACCCGCCCGCCGTCGGCTTCGCCCAAGGCGAAGGCCAATTGAAATCGCACGCGGTCGTTGGCGTCGTCGGACAACGCCAATAAGGCGCCCGCCAGCTTGGGATTCCGCTTCAAGAAGGGTGCGGCAAGCTGAACGGCGTGCTCGCGCACGTGTGCGTCGCGATCTTGAAAGGCTTGTTCCAGCAGGCCCGGCGTGAGAACGCCCAAACCGGCCAACGTATGCAAGGCATGCACGCGGGCCAAGGGTTTTGCTGACTTGCGCGCCAGTGATTCCAGTTGCGGGGCGACCTCCTGGGCGTCGCGCTCCCACAACAAGCGCTGCGCCGTTTCCCGGTTCCAACTGTTTCCCGACTCCAACTCCGCGACCAACGCCACATTGGAAAAGTCGCCCAAACGCGGCGGGCGAATCCGTTGCATGTGGGGGCTCACGAGGCGATAAATACGGCCGCGGTCGGAGCCGCTTTGCAAATGCAGATACTGCTTGATTTCCTCCGGAATGGAGTAAGGGTGTTCGATCGTTTCCCGATACATGTCGAGCACGTACAGCGAGCCATCGGGAGCGTTGACAAAATTCACCGGCCGGAACCAGTTGTCGGTCGAGCGAAGGAACTCCGTGTTTTCATCAGCCCGCCGGGCGGAGAAACTGACGCCGTCGGGCGTGAGCACTTTGCGATGCACAAGGTTGCCGCCCACATCGCCTATGAACGCATTGCCGCGAAACTCCTCGGGGTACGCCGAGCCCCGGTAAATCGTGACGCCCGTGGCCGAGGTAAAATATCCGATCGGATACTCCGTCGGCACGCCGCCCTTTTTCTTCGTGGGATCGAGCGGAATGAATTGCCAGGAGCCATCGGCGCCGATCACGAGTTTATAACCCTTGGCTTCGGCCCGCCATTTTTGTCGAATGATGCGCCACGGCTCCGGCGGGCTGGTGCGATACACTCGGGCGCCGGCGCCATCGGCGGCAATGCTGCGAATCAACCCCGAAACCGCCAAGTAAGGATTCCTGGCCAAGTACTTCTGCGGAAAAATGATCTGCTGGATATGATTGCTGTTGCTGCACACGAAGCGGTTTCCCCAGTCGTCGAGCGAGAGCCCAAACTGTTGGCCGCCGGTAACACGTTCAAACGTTTCCGTTTTTGGATCCAGACGCACATCGCGCCCGCTCACCGAGAATAACGGGCGCCCTCGCTGTTTGAGGTCGGCGGGGTTTCGTCCTCCGGCGAAATAGATGCGATTATCCAGGCCCCATTTCAAACCGTTGGCGACCGCCTGCACGTTGCCTCGGCCAAAGCCCGAGAGCACGATTTCGCGCACATCGGCTTTGTTGTCGCCGTCGGTGTCTTTGAAGTAATACAGATACTGCGGAGCTAAAACGAAAACGCCGCCGTTATAACAACAGACCGAAGTCGGCCAACTGATTTGGTCGGCAAACACCACGCTCTTATCCATGTGGCCATCGCCGTTGGTGTCTTGGAGCAGGCGAATAATGCCGGCGTCTTTTTTTCCGCCGCCCTGGGGGTTGAGTTTGGTCGGCTCGTGCGAGAAAGGGTAGCCGTGCATTTCCGCGACATACATCCTGCCGAATTCATCGAAGCAGGCGTCAACCGGGTCGGCAACCAGCGGCTCGGCGGCCACCAATTCGAGCGAGAAGCCGCGAGCGAGTTGAAAGGTTTTGAGCGCGTCGGCGGGGTCGGTATGCGGAATGAGCGGCAAGTCGGCCGGGGTCGCCTTCCGCGCCGGTTCGGCGGCGTGCGTGGAGGGAATTACCCAACCGGGCAACACGCCGATCAGCAACACGCCGCAAAGCAGCGCTGGGGCAAAGCGGTCTAATGAAGAAATGAACGGTAACGAAGTAATACGAACGGCCGAGCGGCGGGGAGGTACATGCGGCATGGAGACGATAATCTTTTCGAGGTGGGGAACTTCTAAGCCAAGTCTCATTTTAAGTACAGCAACGACGTATATTCAAGGCGGTAAAACAACAGCTTGCTTGACAGCAGGGCTATTCAACTCGCGGTTTAATCGGTAAAGGACGTCGCGGCGGCGGAAAAAGTTTGCTGTTCACGCGAAATCGGCTATCCTCGACACATTCAACTTCTGAAGATTGTAATGTCTGCGGTGTTGTTCGTGGAACCAATGAAGCGGCGGTGTGCGCCCGCCACTTTATTTTATCTCAATAAGTCTATCCGGAGAGACGTCATGCCGAACGACAATCCCTATAAATCAGGTTCGGCGCCGCCCACTAACCCTGAAACGTCGCAGCCGGAGGATATTTCGTCAACACATGCTGCGTACAATATTGTTTCAGACACCGTCGTCGGTCTGAACGTGCGTAAGAGTGACAACAAATTTCAAGCGATTTTCATTTTTGCCACGGTCGTTTTGCTGGCGGCCGTGGGCGCCGTTCTGGCTGCGTTAAATGGTAGTTGGAAGTTGCCCTGGTATGGCGGTGCGTTGTTCGGCGCCATCGCGGGATTGGTGATTGGTGTTTTTGCCAGCGGCATTGTGCTGATGATCTACCGCGCGGTGCGGCACATGCAAGGGAAACACGAATAGGCTGGGGCCGATGACAACAGCGCCGTCCCGCCGCGTGCATCGGCGAACGAACGCGATACTCGATAGCGCGCTGATCATCGTTGGCGCTGGGCTGAGCACGCTTTTCGTCTCGACGGACGGCAACGGCCAGAACCCGCTGCCGGTGGTGGCGGCGGTGCTGGTCTTGGTTTTTATCGTGGGCGTTGTCTCGTTTGTGTTGGCTTGGCTTGTTCGCGATATTGCCCTGGCGGTGTTGGCGAGCATCGTGATCACCGAATTATTGTTCCTGCTCTATTTCGTCTGCCGCGTCGCATTTTCCCGGCATGTGCATGAGCACGTGGCCGAGGAGTTGTACTTGTTGCCATTCGTGTTTGCCGTGGTCACGGCGCCGACGATTCTGCTCTCGTCGATCGGGATAGGCAGATTCGCCCATCGATTTTTCCAGCGGCGTCATACTTTGTGAGTCGCCTGAACAGCATCGGCGCCAGCGGTGCTTGCGCTACGCCGAAGGCCGTTCCGTGAACCTTCGCGGGCTCGGAATCTTCTTGCAGTCCGACGCCCCTTGGACACCAGCCCTTTCGCCCCGTAGACTAATCGGCCCCGTAGACTAATCGGCCCCGTAGACAAATCGGCCCCGTAGACAAATCGGTCCGTATTGGAAACGGTATTATTCTTCCAGTCCCTTGCACACCCTCTACCTACCGCGTTGCTTCCCATGCTGAGAAATGTGGCCCTCAAATCGTTGACACACCAAGGTTTGACCGTGGAAGGGTATTCGCGGGCGGCGGTGCAATCGTATTGGCGAATTCCCGAACTCAAGCTGGGGTTCGATTTCGGCGCCCAACCCTGGGACTTCATGGGAACCGGCACGTGGTTTGTTTCGCATTATCATCTCGACCATATCGCGGCGTTGCCGGTGTACGTGGCCCGCCGGCGGATGATGAAAATGGAGCCGCCCACCATTTATCTGCCCGAACATGGTCTGGACGCCGTCGAACAAATGATGCGGGCCTTCAGCAAACTCGACCGCAGCCGCATGCCCTGCGAACTTGTACCCGTGAAAGCCGGCGATGAAATCGAGCTTTCGCGGGAGAATGTCGTCACGGTGTGCGCGACCAAACACACCATTCCCTCGGTCGGCTATATTGTTTGGCAACGCCGCAACAAACTCAAACCGGAGTTTTCCAGCCTCTCCGGCGAACAGATTCGCGAAAAGCGGTTGTCTGGCGTGGAAATCGCCACCGAACAGCGCGTGCCGCTGGTGGCCTACCTGGGCGACAGCACCGCCGCCGGGCTTGATAACAACCCCGATATGTTCAAGGCCAAAATCCTGATTGCGGAAATGACGTTTGTCGCCCCGGACCACCGCCAGGAGCTGATACGCAAAAACGGCCACATGCATCTCGACGATTTCGTCAAACGCCGCGAGCGGTTTGAAAATGAGTTGATCATCGCCGGCCATTTCAGCACGCGTTATCATCCTGATCAAATCCGCCGCCACGTGGCCAACAAACTGCCCGACATGCTCGACGGCCGCTTGCATTTATGGCTTTGAGGCGAGCGGCGGCCGAGATGAATATGGAAGAGGCGGTTCCCGAGGTTGGTTTTTGTATCGCGGGCGACGCAGGTCGGCGTGAATCGTGAAGGGTTACGTATGCCGGGTCATCCGCCAGCAGCGATGGATGCGCCGGTTGCGAAAATCGGGCGGCACGGTCTGCTTGCTAATTTCGTGAATTTGGAAATTGGCCGACAAGCCGGCATCGAGTTTGAAGCGGCGAAAATTCGAGGAGAAAAACACCACGCCGCCGGGCGTTAGCAACTTCGCCACTTGGTTGAGCAGGTTGGCATGATCGCGTTGCACATCCCAGACGTGGTCTTGATCTTTCCGGTTTGAAAAGGTGGGCGGGTCGATGAAGGCCAAATCGTAGGCCGCTTCCGGCCGATGGTTTTGCAGGAACTGCACGACGTCGCCGCGAATGAAAGCGTGCTTGGGATCCGTCAGTTCGTTCAAGGCCATGTTTTCTTGGGCCCATTGCAGATAACGGTTCGACGAATCGACCGACGTCGTTGCCGCAGCGCCGCCGGCGGCCGCGTACACGGTGAATGCCCCGGTGTAACAAAACAGGTTCAGCATCCGCCGGCCTGCGGCTTCCTCGCGCACCATGGCCCGCGTTTGACGATGGTCGAGAAACAAGCCGGTGTCGATGTAGTCGGAAAGGTTGACTTGAAATCGTAAGCCGCCCTCCCGCACCACCAGCGAATAACCCGCCTCCGACATTTTTTCGTGCTGCGTGCTTCCCCGTTGCCGCAACCGCCGCTTGAGAAAAATGTGCTTGGTTGGCATCTCGAAGACATCGCCCAACGTCGCGACCATCAGCTCCAACCATTCCGCATGCTGGGCCGGCGAACGCTCATGCGGCCGCTCATATTCGCTGACGTGCAAATAATCGTCATAACGTTCCACCACCAGCGGAATTTCGGGGATATCGCGATCATAAAGGCGATAACATGTGATATCCAGCTTGGTCGGCCAACGCCGCAAATGACGCGCGCGTTTGCGAATGCGGGCGGCGAATAGATCCGCTTGTTGGCGTCCCTTGGCGGTCACGCCGCCAAACGCGGGGCCGCGAATTTCGCGAGGCGCCACTTTGGCCGGAACCGTACGTTCGCGAGGTTTGACCGTGGCTTCTTCAGCGGCGGCTTCAGCAGCTATGTCTTCAGCAACATTGGCCGAAGCATCCCGGTTTTGAACGTCGACGCTTGGTGCTTCTTGTGCTTCCGCCGACTCGTGTTTCGAGCCAGGACGAGGGCCATAAAACTGGAACAGCGTACACGAGATGCGGGCGTTGAAAAGTTTGCGGCGGCGATGGGCCGCCTGGCCGACGAGTCGTTCGAAGTCGGAGCGGGCGGTCAATATGTAGTGCGACCAGGTCGGAAATCGTCGCAGCACCTCCGGCAATGCTTGGTAGATTCGCTCGACTTCCTCCATTTCTCCCAGCCGGCCGCCGTACGGCGGGTTGGTAATCAGGCAGCCATATTCACGTTGGCTGCTGATGCGGGTGAAATCTTGTTCTTGAAAATGGATGCTGCCGTCGACGCCGGCGGTTGCGGCGTCGCGGCGGGCGGTGTGCAAAATGTGGCCGTCGATATCGCTGCCGATGAGCCGCGTGGCGAGGTCGGGTCGGATGACGTCTTTCGCTTCTTGACGAGCCTCTTGCCAGAGCGCGGCTGCGAGCGTGGGCCAGTTCTCCGCGACGAACGAGCGTTGCAATCCCGGCGCGATATTGCGGCCCAGCATTGCCGCTTCAATCGGAATGGTTCCGCCGCCGCAGAAAGGATCCCACAGCGGCCGCTCGGCCCGCCAAAAACTGAGCAGCACCAACGCCGCAGCCAGGGTCTCCTTGAGCGGCGCCGGGCCGATGTACGAACGGTAGCCGCGTTTGTGGAGCCCGGCGCCACTGGTGTCGAGCGTGAGCGCAGCTTGATTATCGAGCAGGCTGACTTCCACGGTGTACGTGGCGCCGTCTTCCGGAAGATTCTCCACGCCGTGCGCCGCCTTGAGCTTATCGACGATCGCCTTCTTCACGATCTTCTGGCAAGCCGGCTCGCTCGATAGCTGCGATTTGTGCGAACGGCCTTTCACGGGAAAGGCGCCGTCGGCTGGAATCCATTGCTCCCAGGGCAGGGCGTGGGTTTGATCGAACAGTTCGCCGAAGTCGGCGGCGGGAAAAACGCCCAGTTGCAACAGCACCCGTTCGGCGGACCGCAGCCAAAGGTTCGCCCGGCAGATACCCGCCGCGTCGGCCGAAAAAAGCACGCGGCCAGGACGAACCACGCGCCCCTGGTAGCCCAAGCCGGTGAGTTCTCGCGAGACCACGGCTTCCAGGCCGAAGGCGGCGGTCGCGAGCAAGTCGAATTGGGGCATGAGCGGGAAAATTCCTGGTTAAGCGGATTTTCCTTTATAGTCGCTGAGCCAAGTTTTCGGTAGGCGCCGGGGATAACCATTCACGGCGTCGCGAGAAATTGCGATAGCAATCTATCCTGCGGCGAATAACCGATATACAGTTACAAAGACGGGAAACGCAGAGGCCGCAAAGTAGCAGAGGGCCGCAGAGAAGAACGAAATGACGAAAGGCAAGAGACAAAATATCGTCGATGTTCATCGGCCGTGCGATTGCATTGCATTGTCAACTTGAGCCGAGATGATTGGCGCCCGTCCTCCGCGGCCCTCCGCGCCTTTGCGTTCTCTGCGTTGAAATGTCCGCCCAGAAACCGCCGAACAATATCTGAACTTCCATCGGCGCTACGGGAATTTGCGATAGTCATCTGTCCGACAGATCAAAACCCGTGAACGGTTACGCGCCGGGCTTGCGTTTTTTGGGCTCAATAGCCGACGGCCTGTCCATCTTTTCGGGGTTCGGAGGCGCCGTGCAGCACACCGGTTTGGGGGTCGATAAGAATGCCTTGGTAGCCGCCGAATCCGCTATGCGCCCGCCGCACCACGTGGCCTTTTTGCTCCAGCTTTTTTACGACCTCAGCCGAAAAGCTAGATTCCACGTGCAGCACGCCAACGCCTTGCGCCGCTTTTCCCGTCGGCGTGGCGCTGCCCAAATGCCGCACCCGCGCGGCGTCGCCGGCTTGTTGCACGTTCATGCCGAAGTCGATCAAGTTGACCAACACCTGCACATGGCCTTGCGGCTGCATGTCGCCGCCCATCACGCCAAAGCAAAACCACGGCCGCCCCCCGCGCGTGACCATGGCGGGAATGATCGTATGGAAAGGCCGCTTGTGCGGCTCCAGCGTGTTGCGGTGTTGGGCGTCGAGACTGAACAGCGCGCCGCGGTTCTGTAGGACAAAGCCCACATCGCCCGGCGCCACGCCCGAACCGAACCCGTAATAATTGCTCTGGATCAAGGAGCAGCAGTTTCGCTCTTGATCGACCACGGTGATATAAACGGTGTCGCCTTGTTGGAGTTTTAGCGCTCCGGCGCGCACATCGGCGGCGGCCTTTTGTAGATCGATTTTCTTCCCGCGTTTTTTGGCGTAGGCCTTCGAGATTAACGCTTCGACCGGAACATCGGCCAAGGCGGGGTCGGCGTAATAGACGGCGCGGTCGGCGAAGGCGAGTTTTTTCGCTTCGGTGAAAAGATGCAAATACTCAGGATGCCCCGGTCCCCAGGAGGCTAGGTCGTACGGCTCCAACAGGTTGAGCATTTGCAAGGCGGCGATGCCCTGTCCGTTCGGAGGCAGCTCCCAAACGTCGTATCCCCGGTAGTTGGTCGATACCGGCGCGACCCAATTCGCCGTGTGCTCTTGAAAATCTCGCTGGGAAAAGAACCCGCCGTGGGCTTGGCTAAAAGCGACGATTTTTTCGGCAATCGGTCCTCGATAAAAAGCGTCGGCGCCCTGTTCGGCAATCAGCCGATACGATTTCGCCAAACGGGGGTTTTGAAAAATCTCGCCAAACTTCGGCGCGCGGCCGTCGACCAGGAAGGTGGCTTTCGAATCGGGCCAATGGGAAAGTTTCCGCACGGCGCCCGCCCAATAACCGGCAATCACTTCCGTCACGGGAAAGCCCTCTTCCGCCGTGGCAATCGCGGGGGCCAAAATTTCCGCCAGCGGCAGCCGACCAAACCGCTCGTGCGACATTTCCCAACCGCTCACGCAGCCGGGAACGCTCCAGTTCAGCGGGCCCTCCAGGGGAATTTCGTCCAACTTGCGGCGGGCGAACTCCGCTCGCGAAATATCGAAAGGACTCCGCCCGCTGGCGTTCAGTCCATACAGCTTCTTTGTTTTGTTGTCCCAGTAAAGGAGGAACAGGTCGCCGCCGATGCCGCAACTCATCGGCTCCACGACGCCCAGCATGGCGTTGGCGGCAATGCCGGCGTCGAGCGCGTTGCCGCCCTTTTGCAGGATATCAAGGCCCGCCTGCGCCGCCAAAGGCTGGCTGGTGGCCACGATTCCCTTCCGCGCCAAAACGACCGAACGGCTTTGCCGCAGCGGACCAGAAGGCCGGTCGTACATCGCCTCGAATTCCGGCGGACCGGCCAACAGGTGAATCGGTTCGGTCATGAGAACTACCAGTAAAAGAAAGAGGGCTCGAATCATAATTGTATTTCTTCCGGCGACCTGCAACGCCACCCCTCAAAAAAAATTTGCCACAGAGGCCACAGAGAAAAAGGAGGCTAGGCGTTCATGAACGGCAGGCGGCGCCCGATGCATCATACTCTGACTGCTCTATGCTCTAGTGGTAAAATTTTTTGGTGGCTCGATTGTGTTGGATATTTTTACGTGAATAGACCGAAGCGGCGTGTTTTTCGGAGCAGCCGACAGCCATTTATCGGCCGCTCCTAAAGCTTTCGAAATAGCTCTATGTAACCACAGTTGTTGCACGATCTCACCGTCACTGGATCCTTGAGAGTGAAGGCGTCGCCCTTGACGGATTTAAACGCCACCTCCCACATGGCGCCCCTGACGAACAGGCCCCCTCGCTCCCAATCCGACGTTTCACATTTTGGACACTGATCTCGTTTGGAACAAGAGTCACTCATCAACAAGGTTCTCCATTCGCGACAAATAACACATGAAAAATAAATAATGCAAATAGCCGATGCGGCGTTCGCCCTTTCGATGAAAAGACCGCGTCCTCGAAACGCGTTATACTTCATACGGACCGACGCAGCGAAGATTTCCCAAACGAGGGTCGCGTCGGCCCAAACCCCGTTTCCCCAAGTGAGAACATTGCTGATGGTCTGGATTCCATTTCGCCGAGAGCTGAACGACCTCTTCGAGAAAGACGACCGGCAGTGGCTGAAGGTAATCGGCGGCGCCTTTGTTGGGGGGTTTGTCGCCTTTGGGGCGATTCGCCACGGTTTGCCGGACCACGAAGGCGCCACACCGTTGTATGTCAGCGTCGTTACTGTTGCTACATGCGCAATCGTTGCGGCGGGCGCGGTGTTGGTGCTGGGCTTGAAGGATGTCGTCAAACGTCGGCTGGAAAACGGCCAACCCGTCAACTTTATTCTCCGCGCCTATTTGACATCCGGCCTTGTCTCCTTGGCGATTTGGGTTTTGACCGTGTTCGGCGTTGCGTTTTTTTTCATCCTCGTGATGGCGGCGAAGTATGCGTAGGCAGAGTTGCCTGGATCGTCTGGTGCGATCCGTTGGAGTTCAAGCTTTAGCGTGCGTCCAAAAGAAAACATGCTCAAGCAGGAACTCCAACGGCGCGTGGACTACGGAAAATCGAACCAACGTCACGAAATGTTGCAGGAGGCTGGTCATGCGGACCCCGCGATTTTCCCAATCGGTGCGGCTGGGCGGCAAGGCGCTGTTGGTTATCTTCGCGGTTGCGTTCGCGACGTGGGTGTATGTTCTGTATCATTCCGCAGTTGATCGCAGGCTGGAGATGTCGTGCGGAAATACGCTTAAGCAAGTCGGTCTGGGCGTCTTCAACTACCACGACACGTATAAGCAGTTGCCGCGTGCGTTCTTGGCCGATGAAGAGGGCAGGCCGGTTCATAGCTGGCGCACGGCGGTAGCGCCCTACTTGGCGGGTATTCGCCAGTTCTACCGCTGGGATGAGCCATGGGATAGCCCTTTCAATATCAAATTGGCGAAAGGGCTGCCGATTCACGTTGATGGTCCGACATCGAATTCCAACATGAAGAGCATGGGAGGGTTCGATGGCGTCGCCAACTATGCGTGGTTGTTCCAATGCCCGGCCGCCCACAACGCGCATGACCATTACACCAATATTTTCGTGGTGGTCGGCGATGAAACCGTTTGGCCGCCCGGCGCTTCGCTGACGCTTGACCAAATCGGCGATGGATTGGAGAACACCATATTGTTGGTGGAGTCGAACACGCTGGCGGCGTATTGGTCGGAACCCAAAGATCTTCGCTTCGACAGCATGACATTCGAAATCAATAGCACAACGGGCGTCGGCATATCGGGTTTGCACGACCGGGGGCCGACCGTCGTCTTTGCCGACGGCGCGGCATGTCGCATCAACCCGAAAATCCCGGAGAAATATGTGCGGGCCTTGCTCACTGCCAACGGCGGCGAAAACATCACTCGCGCGCAGCTTCACCAAGCTGGCTGGCTACGATAAACGGAAGACACACGCTGCCAGGAAACTTGCGTCAGCGGCGGCGGCTGGTTACCGTAACGCGACCGACGCATTCCAGAGCCGTCGGCAATACCCAGCCCGCAATTCCCTCGCTTCGGAGAACGTTTCATGCCGTGTTTTGATTCTATTTCTTTCGGTGATCTCGAACGATCGTTAGCGGCCTTCTTGTTTGGCTTGCGTGAACATCGGCGCGGCGCGTTTCTTTTGTCGGGCCACTATGCGGGGAACGTCTTCCTCCAACAGGTAGCCCTGCTTGACCAGCACGCGGCAGGCCCCGGAAAGGCGCCGTAAATAACCGGCCAAATCGCGATAGCGATCTTCCAGCGAGCGGCGAGGATCGCCACTTTTGACGCGTTCGGCATGGGTTGCCGGCAGCGGGAAATAAGAGCCTTTCAGACCGACCAACTCGTCTGCGGCGCCAGCTTCGCGGGAACGCAAACTCCAGCCGGTGTGCGTCGCCAGCGGAACGATCACCTCCGGCGGAGAAAGACAGCCCAAGGCGTTGCCGTCGGAGCCGCACTTCGGCGCCGACACGCCATACACGCCGCGCACCCGTGGCGGCTGGCGCGTAATCAGCCCACTGCGCCAGTGCGGTCCAAAATCGAGCCACTGAGGTTGGTGGATGACTTCCGGATAGCGAACGCCCGGCAGGCGGGGGAAATGCGTTTCCGATTGCCGCCAACCGACCAGCGTTCCTTGATCGATGCGCGGGTGTCGACTTGGCGGAGGCGACGCATTCGTGGCGCACCAGGCGTTCAGCGCGAGCAACAACGCTCGCAGTTGGGGACGATAATCACCGGGGTTTTCCGCCGCCTGCCCGGTTCCCGGCTGGGGCGGGTAGGCGCCGGGTCCGTGCTGCGTGCCGCCGAAGGCGTAGATTCTGACGTTGGCCGGCGGTGCGGCGTCGCGGGTTCCGCGCACGTCGGTATGGACCAACGACCCCCCTCGCGACCAATACTCCGCTGCCGATTGCGTGTGCATGATTTTTGGCGCCGTGTTCGTGGCCAACGCCCGCCGCAGCAGGCCGTCGGTGTTTTTGGAGAGCGGGTCGTATTGAGTTTCATAGGCGAAGGGGAAGCGGTCGGTCGGCCAATCATGATGTTCGTGTTGCGTGCCGTAAGCGGTGGGCTGGGCGAAACGATGATTGAACGAACCCAGCCCCGCTCCCGCCACGTGCGGCATGAGGCCCTCGAACACCCGCCGACCGGCTTCATCTTGGTTGAATCCTGAATAAAGGAATTCCCGTAGGAAACGGCCGCTCTGTGAAACGCCGAAACCGATCGCGCGGGAAAACACCAACTCTTTTTCAAATGGATTCCCTTCGCCTTGGCCATGCTTGAGGGCGCTGATCAAATCTCGCACGGCGGCAAAGCAGACTCCATGCACCAGCGGCGCACGTGCTTCGTAGATCAACTCGTACAGATAACCGGGCCGGAATCCTGCGGGCAATTCCAATTCAACAGCCGGAAGCTGCGCAGTCGGCGCTCGGCCCGTGTGCTCTTCCACGTGCAGCGTGAACTGGTTGCGGGGGATCGGTCTGCGAGGGTCCGCCGGCCGGCAACGCCACGTGAGCCGTGCTTCGCGCAGTCCCCGCTCGGTGGGCCAATACGCGCCGTGCCCGGCGCCCGAAACCGGTTTCAGCGTGTTTTCCTTCAGTGCATCGTTCTTCTCCGGCGCGATTTCATAACGCACCAATCCCGCCAACGATTCCTTTTCAGAGACCGCCACCGGCGCCCGCAGTTGCAAACGACGATTCCCCGGCAGCAGCTCGCCATCCCACCCGCTCCATACAACCGTGAAGCCGCGCCGCATCAAAAAACCGTTGCCAGGGTCTTGAGGATTGTTGCCGCCCGGCGAATCATTGAAAAAACGCAACGCCAGTTTGTTGCCGCGATTGTTCACGTCATACAACAGGCAGCCGTTGCCTCGCGCAGGATCGACAGGCGCCAGAATGAACAGGTCAGCGATAAATTCCACGCGCCCCGAGGTATTCACGGGCGCATGTTTCAGATCAACAATCGCACGGTTCCGCGCCGCCAGAGGATCGATCGAAAAAAACACGCGGCCGATAATTCGTTCATAAGGACCGGCGTCGCCGAAAGAACGCCCTTGTGCGAAGGGCTCTCGCGAAACAATTTCAAACCTAGCCGCCTCCGCCCTAGCCGCCGGCGCCAACGCAGTCGACTGCAACGTCGTCAACATCGCAAATAAAATTGCCCAACGCCATTTGTTCTTCCGGGGAAATGCCATGGCTTCACGTTTTTCAGGTCACGATAAAAAAAAGACTCGCTCAAGCCGACGGCCACCGTCTGACAACTTGAACGAGTCGATGTAAAAACAAGAGTTTTTCTTGGGCGAGCGCAGGTGGAATTTACCAACCGCGTCCCCTCCCGGTTCAAGGGCGCTCGAGGAACCGTCTGAACCAAGCAAAACCTCCTTGGCTACACAATAACAATTCTGCTCGCTCGCACAAGATAGAATATTCGCGCCCCGTGAACGGCGCCCCGCCTGTCGGTTTTTGCAGTGGCTCAAGATCGACCACCACTGATCGTGGAAACAGCAGAGATGAGTACGCTTTGTCTGCTTCTGTAACGCGCGGTTGAGAGGAATCGGGGGCGGCGTATTTTTCGTCTGGCCCGAAACACCATCGCCCTAGATTCGCGCTTTCGCGAAGAATGACGTATTTTCCAGCCGGCCGCGGAACGGCGGGAACACCGCCAAAAAGCTTGCTGGGTAAACAAGTTTTCGGGACATTGTTTCCCGAGAGTTGACATTGTTTCCCGAGAGTTATGCTTCCCGAGAGTTATGCTTCCCGAGAGTTCTTGTTGCGACTTGAGTGGAACGGTAGTTCAGTAGTTCCAAGTTTGGCCGAATTTCGTTGGTTGCCGCAAGGCGGATACCCCGCAGAGGTTGTATATCATAGCCCCGGCAAAGCGGCATTGCCGCGCTACCCTGGGACACCGATGATTCGAAACAGGCAGAACCCCGCAGGGGTTCTACAATGAGAAACCTCACGATTCGGCGCTGCCTTGACGATTGTGCAACCCCCGGTGGGGTTGGGCTTAGTTTTCGATATCGACTCCCATGTGCGCTCACTCCGTTTGCGACATGGGGCTTTGGAATACAACGCCTTCGGCGTATAAGCACCGCTCGATAAATAACTGTCGCATTTGTGTAGCCATCGTCGCCAGACGGTGGGTGAGCGGTGAACCATCCCACGCTCTGGCGAGCATGGCTGGCTACGACACTAATTTTCCGCTCGATGCTCAGCAGTCCTGGCGAAAAATCAATCAGCTTTTTGATAATTCAAGAAACGTCATGAAAGGCCCAGATTTTTATGCGCTGGAGAAGTGGAGAAGCTGTTGGAGTTCGCGTTTCAGAGGGCGCCCGAGACGAAAACATGCTGAAGCATGAACTCCAACGGTGGACGGCTACTACATTGGAGGCGAACAACGCCGTCGGTTCACAAAAAAAACCGGACGAGCTTTTTGGGAGCTCGCCCGGTTCGCTGTTCCCTGGCGCCGAAGCGGCGCGAACACCGCTCCGACGCGCAGTCTAACCCTACCGTGAAGCACTCGTCCGTGCGATTGACCCAGTAACCGCAATGAGGCGAGCTAGTCGCTCCGACCCAGGAGGGAGGGCGTCGCCAGATTCCCGCAAACCCGACGAACACGATAAGGTTTCAGAATGAGTTGTTTCGCCACGGGGCGTATTGGTCCTTTTATTGTTGGTGTCGCGAATTCTATTTGCTACTCGCCTCGCCAGAGACGAAGATGCGTTCCCGCAACCGGCGCCGACTGGCCGGCATTTGCTGAAAGATCTGAATTTGAAAAACTCGAATTTGCTTGTTCATGGAGCCACTGCCGGGCCACTTCCCGATCATCGAATGGCTGTTCGACATGGCCAACCACTTGGCGGTTTCGGTTGCCTTTGCCAGCGATCACGACCGAATCGCCGGGGCGGGCTTGTCGCAGCGCATAACGAATCGCTTCCTCGCGGTTCGGCAATATGTGGCCGCGTCGGGGCTGTTGGTAGCCATCGAGAATATCGTGAGCGATCGCCAAGGGCGGCTCCAAACCGGGGTTGTCGTTGGTGATCACGCCATGGTCGGCGAAACGCTCCGCAGCGCGGCCCAGTAGAGGACGCATGGCGCGGTCGGCGTTTCCCGTAGCGCCATAGATGCAAATCACGCGGCCGGAGGTTACTTCCCGAACGGTTTTCAAGCACGTCGCGAGTCGGTCAGGATGATCGGCTGCGTCGACGAAAACACTAAAAGCCTGCCCGCATTCGATGCGCTCCAAACGGCCCGGAATGGATTGTACGGATTCCAGTCCTCGAACAATCGTGGCCAGATCGACGCCCATCACCAAACCGACGGCCGCCGCTTGCATGCAACTCAGTATGTAATGGTCGCCGATAATCCTAGTTCGCACCGGAACGGTTTCCGAACCGGCGCTGAGCAAAAAGGTTTGTTCGCTGCGATGCCGGTCGGTGAGCGTGGCGGAGAGTTCTCCAAAACCGTCCAGACTGACGGTCATCGAAGCTGCGTTTGTTTTGTTGAGCAACCGACGACTGGCTGCGTCGTCGGTATTGAAAACGGAAAACCCGCTCGGTTTGAGTTGCTGCAAAATGCGGGCTTTGATGCGGCGGTATTTTTCAGGATCGCCGTGGCTGTTGTGTCGCATCGACTTCAAATTCGTAATCACGGCGGCATCGAAAGCAATTCCGGCGGCGCGGTACGAAGCCAACGCCTGGCTGGAAAGTTCAATCACAGCCGCCGAGCAACCGGCGAGTGTCATGCGTGAAAGCCAATTTGCCAACTCCATGGGCGACGGCGTGGTTTCTCTGGCCGGCATGGTCTGGAAAGAGTCGCTATACCCTTGATCGGTGGTCATGCCGACGCGGCGCCGATCGGCTTTCAGCACGGCGGCGATCAGCAAGGCGGTGGTCGTTTTTCCACTGGCGCCCGTGACGCCGATCATTTGCATCGCATGGGACGGATTCCCCGCCAAGGCCTGACAGATTTTCCCCAAGGCTTCGCGCGAATTCGGTACGATGCAGGTCGGTTTTGTGGTCGGCAGCAGACGCTCGGTCAGCAACGACTGGGCGCCGTTTTCGATCGCCTGCTGGGCGAAATCGTGGCCGTCGTGTTCGGCGCCCACCAAGGCGGCAAACAGGTCTCCGGGCTGGCAACGGCGAGAATCGGCGCTGAGGGAGCCGATGCAAATGTCTTCGCCGCCGGTAAATCGAGCTTCGGGCAAGAGCTCCCGTAAGCTGATTCCGTGTAGCTGCGTGCTTGTGGCGTACATGTCCTAAGGCCTCCTTGCCTTGGAACACCGCATACAAAAACGGTAGATCCGATTAGTTTACTTGGCGCCAAGGGCCGTTTGCCACCCAGCGTCTTGCGCTCACGACGGCCAAGGCGGTCCTTCACCTCAACTCGTCGATGCCTGCGGGATTGTGCTGGTTATGCCCGCGCGTGTCAAGACGGTTTTTTAGACGCTTTCTCCTTCGTGCTCTTCGCATCGCTTCGTGGTGAACCTGTCCGGCCAACGATTCTCCATGCCGCCGAACGACGCCGCCGAACGATCAATTTCACCACGAAGCGACGCGAAGAGCACGAAGGAGAAGCGTCGGGAGTTAGGAGTCGGAGAGGCTTGTGCTTGCGGCGGCACTCGCGTCGAGAGTATGATACACCGCGCTTGGTTGCTTCCACGAAAGCATCTAATGGCGTGTCGACTTACGGAGAAACCCCATGCAGGCAAAGCAAGGCAATATCGGGCCTCAATGCAATCGGCGCACTTTTCTGGCGGCTTCGGCCGTGGGAATTGCCGGATTTAACGCCCCCTTTGCGGCGAGCGCCGCAAAAAGAAACACAGCAAACCGGGGTTCGGCCAAGTCGACCATTCTCTTTTTTCTTTGCGGCGGCGCTTCGCATGTCGATATGTGGGACATGAAACCCGACGCGCCGACCGACTATCGGGGCCTGTTCCAGCCGATTGAAACCAGCGCGCCGGGCGTCCGGCTGTGTGAGCATTTACCGCTTTTGGCCCAACAGGCGCACCATTTGGCGTTGGTCAATTCGGTGGGCGCCACGGTCAACACGAACGATCACCACGGCGGCTACTATTATAATCTGACCGGCCACGCGCCCGACCCCAGCTTCCTTTCGCTGGGCAACAATCGCACACCCTTCCCCGACGACTGGCCTTATATGGGTTCGGTGGTTGCCTCGAAACGCGCTCCCCACCCCGACCTCACCAACGCCATCACGCTACCGCACAAACCGAGCCGGGCGCCGTATACGCGGCCGGGGCAGTTCGCGGCCCGGTTGGGCGTGGAGTACGACCCGCTGTACGTGAATGGCAATGTCGATAAACCTCTGGAGTTTCAAGCTCCGGCTTTGGCCTTGCAGGCCGATGTTGATGTCGGCCGGCTGACGGGAAGAACCAATCTGCTGAGCACATTCGACGACGCCCGCCGGCGGTTCGACGATTATGCCGCCGTGAAAACATGGTCGCTCCAACAGCAGCGGGCGATGTCGTTGTTGCTCTCCTCCAAGGCGACGAGCGCCTTCGACGTGTCGCAGGAGCCGGAGAGTGTTCGCCAGCGGTATGGAAGCACGATCAACGGCATGAGCTTGTTGCTCGCGCGGCGCCTGGCGGAGGCGGGCGTGCCGTTTATCACGGTGTTTTGGTTGGGCGATCAGAAACTTTCCAAAAAATGCAAGAGCGCCGGCAGTTGGGATACCCACGGCAACAACTTCGGTTGCCTGAAAGACAATCTGCTGCCTGAGTTCGACCAAGGATTTTCCGCCCTGATCGAAGACCTGCACCAGCGCGGCATGTTGGACGAAACTCTGCTCATGGTCACGAGCGAGATGGGCCGCAAGCCGAAAATCGGCGATCCTCGCAGCGGCGGCGTAAGCGGCGCCGGCCGCGACCATTGGACCCACTGCCTGACCGACTTACTCGCCGGCGGCGGCATCAAGGGCGGGCAAACATACGGCCAGAGCGACGCCCGCGCCGAGCGCCCAGACGTTGATCCCGTCACACCGGCCGACGTGACCAAAACCGTCTATCACGCCATGGGCATTCACGATCTGCAAACTCAAGACCGCGACGGCCGCCCTTACAATCTGCTTGAAGAAGGCAAGCCGATTTTCTCGCTGTTTTAAGCCCCCGCGAAGAGGCGGGGTTTTAACGGGCGACCACGCTCTACCGCTCCGGTTGAAAATGGCGCCTTTTTCGTTGAACGGCAAGCCGAAGGCGACTGCGTTTTTTGTCTTGCCCGAACGCGCTGGCGCCAAACGCAGCCGCCTTCGGCTTGCCGTTAAACGATCCATTGATAGCCGTGAGAAGTTTAACGAGCAACAACGCTCCAGGCGGCGATGTTATCGAAGCGAACCGCCCGCCCAATGATCGTAAAACCGAAATCGGTTTTCGTGGAGTGGCCGATTCCCGCCGATTCGAGCGCCGCGAGCGGTTTGCCATCGAGCATGACCTGCATTTTCTCGCCAACCAGCGCGATCGTCATCCGATACCATTTTCCCGGCTCGATTCGGCCCTGCACGGTCTTTGATTTACCGACCAGCGCCCGTTTCGCGACGGCTCGCTGCTGGGGATCTCGCAGTTTCTTGAAGAGGTCGTTTCGCATGGCGCCGGTTTTGTCGTCTTGTAGCGAAATCTGATTCCGCCGCACCGTCACCCGGCAGATGTGCCCGGCGTGAGAGCCGCGGTATTTGCGGTCGTCGATCACGACATTAAAACCCGCGGCGCCGTCGAGGCTGAAAGAGAACTGCAAGATGATGTTTTTGAAGTCGAGAAATGTTTGGCTGACGGCGCCGTGGCCGGCGTCGGGCCGCTGTCCGGCAAGCAAGACGCCGTTCTCGATACGGAACGAATTGGGGTGGACGTCCCACTTCGGGCCAAGCTCCGTGCGGCTGAAGTTGTCTTCAAAGAGCAAGCCGCCCTACGGCGTCGGGCGAAGCGGCAATCGCGTGTGAGGCAAAACACGGCGTCAAAACAACGGCCGCCAGCAGGGCGAAAAACAAAACGGCTACGGGGCGGCTACCTTGGAGAAAGTTGCGGGTCGTCATGGTGAACCTCTCTTGGGTGTTGGCAACGGCCAATAAATTTTACCACAGAGAGCACCGAGCACACAGAGAAGAAGGGAAGGAGAGCCTGACGCGCTGACGCTTCATGAATGGAAGGCAACGCTCGCCGCATCAAACTCTGTGCTCTCGGTGTGCTCTGTGGTTCATTTATTACGCTATTAGTCGAATCAGGGTAGTCTGAACTTGCCGGCGCCTTCAGCATGCGCCGAAAAAAACTTATTGAAAAAAAGTTTTTACGAATTTGCTTTGCCGAGTTCACCGAGAGAGGCATTCACCGCTCATCTTCTCAGTGAACTCAGCGTCCTCGGTGGCAAAAACTCTTTTGGGTTGCGGTCGGATCGGCCGTGAACTCAATGGCGGAAGATGAATCGACAGTAATTGTTTGGCCGACGCGAAGTGTTTCAAGCGTCGATTTCCGCCAAGATTTGGCCGGTCGTGATGTGGTCGCCTTTTTGCACCACGACATTACGCACCACGCCGGTAACCGGCGCCGCTATTTGCACTTCCATTTTCATCGCCTCGATCACGAGCACGCCTTCGCCTTCGTTCACGTGGTCGCCGGCGTGGGCGAGAATGCGGAGCACGGCCCCCGGCATTTGCGAAGTGACCGGCGTGGCCGTGGCCGACGAACTCCCATCGCCAGCGGAAGCGGCGTCGGCTGTTTCCAAAGAAACTTGGAACGACTTGCCGTTGACGGTGGCGCGGTCGCCGTCGAGCGTAAGGTTGAAGTTTTTGCCCTCGACGGAAATTTTGAAGTGTTCGGGGCCGCTCGCCGCCGCTGTGGGCTCTTCTTTTTTCTCCACTTTCCGCACGCCAACTTTCGCCTCGCCCTTGAGGAAGGTGATGCCTTTTTCTCCACAAGCCGCAGTAATGAAAATGCTTTCGTCGCTTTGCGGGAGGTCGTTTTCCTGGAGCACCTTGCGAGCCGCTTCGATGCCCTTGAGCGGATCTTCGTCGTTGATTTCCAGCGGCGGTCGGGTGGTGGGCTCCAGACCAAGCTGTTCGGCCGCAGCGCGAACGATTTCTTCGTCCGGCGGAACGGGCGTCTTACCGAAATAGCCCAGCACCATTTTTCCGTATGGCGCCGCGATTTTTTCCCAAGGGCCGAACATCACGTTATTGAACGCCTGTTGGAAATAAAACTGCGAGACCGGCGTGACTGAAGTGCCGAAGCCGCCGCGGCGAACAACATCGCCCATCGCTTGAATAATCGCCGGGTATTTGTCCATGATGTTGTTGTCTCGCAACATCTGGGTGTTGGCCGTGAGGGCGCCTCCGGGCATCGGGCTCCAAGGAATAATCGGCTCCACGGCGGTGGCTTCCGGAGGCAGGAAGTAGTCGCTCATACAGTCCTTGAAGACTTCCTCGGCGGCGCGAATTTTTTCGATATCAACATCCAACGTGTATTCGGAGCCCCGCAGCGCATGCCACATGACGAGAATATCGGGCTGGCAAGTTCCGCCGGAACAGGGCGCCATCGAGAGGTCGATGGCGTTGGCGCCGGCGTCGAGCGCGGCCTTGTTGGCCAGCACGCTCACACCGGCCGTTTCGTGTGTGTGGAAATGAATGAAGGCGTCGGCGGGCAGGATTTTCCGCGAACGTTTGATGGTTTCATAAACTTTCGAGGGTGTGGCCGTGCCGGAGGCGTCCTTGAAACAAACGGCATCGAAGGGAATGCCGGCGTCGAGAATGGCTTGCAGCGTGGCTACGTAAAAATCGGCGTCGTGGGCGCCGGTGCAGCCGGGAGGCAATTCCATCAATGTGATGCACACCTGATGTTTGAGGCCGGCGTCGACGATGCATTGCCCGCTGTAAATCAGGTTGTTGACGTCGTTCAAGGCGTCGAAATTTCGAATCGTGGTGACGCCGTGTTTTTTGAAGAGCTTGGCGTGCAGGTCGACGATATCGGACGACTGCGATTCCAACCCCACCACGTTCACGCCCCGCGCCAGCGTTTGCAAATTCGCTTCGGGACCGGCGGTTTTCCGGAAGGCGTCCATCATGTCGAAGGCGTCTTCGTTGCAATAGAAATAGAGCGATTGGAAGCGTGCTCCGCCGCCGGCTTCAAAGTACTGAATGCCGGCGTCACGGGCTGCTTCGAGCGCTGGGAGAAAATCATTCGTCAACACGCGTGCGCCAAAGACGGACTGGAATCCGTCGCGAAACGCGGTACACATGAACGTCACTTTTTTAGCCACGATGTTCTCGCCTGTTTGAGGTTAAGCTCGTTCGTAGTTCGTAGTTCGTAGTTATTCCGACCGCCATGCTTGCCGCGTGCTCACGTCGCCAATACCGACCAGAGCACTCCGGCGGCAATCGCGGAGCCGATCACGCCGGCCACATTCGGCGCCATGGCGTGCATCAGCAACGAGTTGTGAGGATCTTCCGCCTGACCAACCATCTGCACGACGCGGGCCGAATCGGGAACGGCCGAAACGCCCGCCGCGCCGATCAAGGGATTTATTTTTTCCTTGAGAAATAAATTCATGAACTTCGCGAAGAGCACGCCGCCCGCCGTCGCGACACAAAACGACAAGGCGCCTAAACCGAAGATCAACAACGATTGTTTGGTGAGGAATTCGCTGGCGTTTGTACTGGCGCCGACACAAAATCCTAGCAATATCGTCACGATATCGATAAAGGCGGTGCGGGCGGTGTTCGCCAGGCGGTCGGTGACGCAACTTTCCTTGAGCAGGTTGCCAAAGAACAACATGCCGATCAGCACCAGGGAGGCGGGCGCGATCATGGCGCAAATCAAAAACGCCGCCACGGGAAAAATCATTTTCTCACGTTTACTAACCACGCGCGGCGGCGCCATGCGAATCAAACGCTCCTTGCGCGTGGTGAGCAATTTCATAATCGGCGGCTGAATCACGGGCACCAACGCCATATAGGAATAGGCGGCTATCGCGATCGGGCCCAGTAATTTTGGCGCCAGTTGCGAGGAGAGAAAAATAGAGGTGGGGCCGTCAGCGCCGCCAATGATGCCGATCGCGCCCGCCTCCTGAGCGTTAAACCCCAGAAAGAGAGCGCCGAGTATCGTTAAAAACACGCCGATCTGCGCCGCGGCGCCCAACAACACAAGCTTCGGGTTGGAGAGCATCGTGGAGAAATCGGTCATCGCGCCAATGCCTAAAAAGATCAGCGGGGGATAAACCCCCATCTTCACGCCCATGTAGAGCAGCGAGAGCACGCTCCCCGCATTCCACTTCACGTGCCCATCCTCAAGCAGAACTTGGCCATTCTCAACGGCAATGTGAGCTTCGGAGTAAACACTCAACGCGACGTTGTCCATGGTGGGAATGTTGCCCACGATCACGCCCATGCCGATAGGCACCAACAGCAGCGGTTCGTAATCCTTGGTGATCGCCAACGTGATGAAGATAATCCCCACCACGATCATGATCAGATTGCCAATTTCCAAGTTGGCAAAGCCGGTGGATTCCAGAAATTTCAACAGTATCTGCATGGTGCTATCTCGATGACGTCTGTTGCCGCGACAGAGGGCGAGCGTCGGGCGTTGGGTGTTTTCACGGTTTGAGCGCTGGCGCGAACCGGCGGCGGGATTACTTTCGGTTCAATCGCCGATGCAGCGCGACTCCAATCGCCGCGACCAGGGCTTCGTCCGACGATTCACGGGTGCGTGCCGAATGCCCATGCGCCGAATGCCCATGCGCCGGATGCCCATGCGCCGGATGCCCATGCGCCGGTTCCGCCGACTCCGGAGGCAATAAAACAGCCAAGATTTTAGGCAACAGGGCGATCAAAATACTGACCATCACCAACGCCAAAAAAACAATGGTCATCCCGGTGATCACGAGGCTGACGCCCTGGTTGTCGATTATATTCTGGACGCCCATTTGTCTATCCGGCTGGTGGGTGGCGGTAAACTGTTAATAACAAACGGCTTGCGTTGCGAAAAAAGCAAACGTGTACTGGCGAAAAATCGAGAGCGAATGTGTCTCTTGCACCTATTTCACGGCCAGATTGTACGCAACAGACAGCCGCGGTAATAGAACCAGGACCTTGAAAATCTCAGTTATTTTTCATTCTTTTTTTACACCTGAATTTACGGTTGTTGGGAACCGCCGCTAGGGGCTTCGACGGGCCGACCAATCAGCCGCAGCAGCACGCCTAATACGAGCAACCCCACAGGGAACAGTAGCCAGGGGGAGAATCCGTAGCCCGCCGGCAAGGTTCCGCACGCCACGGCAACCGCCCCCACCAGCAAGGCGTACGGCATTTGGGTGCGGACATGTGCAATGTGGTCGCAACCGCTGGCTTGCGACGAAAGCACGGTTGTGTCGGAGATCGGCGAGCAATGGTCGCCAAAAATAGCGCCCGCCAAAACGCCGCCGACCGACGCCAGAAAAATCGGATCGTTGGCGTCCACCGGCCCGCTGGCGGCCAACATGCCATGCACGGCGGGAATGGCCAGTGGCATGAGAATGCCCATCGTGCCCCAACTGGTTCCCGTGCAAAAGGCAACCAGCGACGCCAGCAGGAAAACAAGGCTGGGCATCCAGGCCGGCGACGCATTCTCTTGCAGCAGCCCCGCCAGAAATGGCCCCGTTTGGAGGTGGTGTTCGTCGGTGAGTTCGGAAAGCGTCCAGGAGAGCCACAAGATTGCCAACGCGGGCGTGAGCAGGAGAGCGCCCTTTTTGGCGGCGTCGCCAATTTCGGCGGCTGTGAGCGTTCGCTGGGTTCTCGTCAGCACGATAGCCGTGAATAACCCCGCCAACGATCCGTACAGCAGCGAGAAGTAGGAATCGCCTTTTCCCACGACCTGTATCCAATCGGATGCAATCGACGCCTCTTCGACCGCTTTCCAGCCGGTGGCCACTAACAGAGCGAAGGTGGTGAGCACCATCACGCAAACGGGCAGAGCCGCGTCCCACCAATTTCGGGCTGACGGCGCGCCCGCCATGGTGTTGGCATTGCGAAGATCGTTTTCCGGCGGTTTGTTTTTCGCTCGCCGTTCGGCGCGGAGCATGGGTCCAAAATCTCGGCCGAGCCAAGCCACGATGGGAATGAACAGCAAGGCCCACAAAACATAGAAGCGGTACGGAATGGAAGCCACGAAAATCTGGTAGCCATCGGCCGGGCCGTTGAAGGTTAATTCTCGGCAGCCATCTTCGATAAAGCCGATTTCTCCGGCGATCCAGGTGGAAATAAGCGCCAGTCCGGAAACGGGCGCCGCCGTGGAGTCGACCAAATAGGCCAGTTTCTCACGCGAGATGCGCAGGCGGTCGGTCAGCGGTTGCATGGCGCCGCCCAACAGCAGCGTGTTGGCGTAGTCGTCGAAAAACACGACCAAGCCCAGCACCCACGTGACCAACTGCCCCCCGCGGCGCGTTTTGGCCCACGGCGTGAGCAAATCGACCACGCCCAACATGCCGCCCGAACGATGCACCACGCCCACCATGGCGCCCATCAACAGTGTGAAGGCGAACACGCGCAGGTGGTCTGGCTCAATCAGGTTCGCCCACAGGTGGCCTTCCAGCAGATTCCCGAAAGCCACGAAGGGAATTTTCCAAGTGGTAATGTCGGGCGTGTTTGCCGTGAGCAGCAGCGAACCGGCAAACACGCCCGCCAACAGCGACGCCACCACCCGCCGCGTGGCAATCGCCAACACGATGGCCGCCACCGGCGGCAGTAAGCTCCACCAGCCGAAGTTATCCATGGCGTCGTCCTTGCAGGAATGACCGGGCTGATTGATTACGTGATGTGTATTTCATTTTCGCTTATAGTAGTGGGTTCTTCCGCCGAGTGCGTGACGGCGCGAATGCCTGGAATACGTCGTCGGCAACTTGGAAAGCGTGGGGGCATTCGTTCCCGAAACGGCGTTTGAGAAGCCCGGCTTTTTGAAAAAGCCGGGCTTCTGAATCGGGCTGCCGTTTTTCCACGCTTTCTTGGCGTCCATTTTCTCACCCACCCGCAAACAACGCTAAAAATGTCCATGATCTATTCTCCTACTTTTCGACGCGCCGCGCTGGGCTGCATCCTGGCGTTGTCGCTTTTTTTTCAGACGGCCTCCGCCGAGCAGCCTTTTGATCTTTTACTCCAGGGCGGACGCGTTGTCGATGGAACGGGCGCGCCGTGGTACAAGGCCGATGTC
>QIKY01000393.1 GCA_003233175.1 Planctomycetaceae bacterium
CAGCCGATCTCGCCACGCCAGCGGCGCCCGCGCCTACCGCGCCGCCGGCAACACCGTGTACAACTGAACACACAAACCGCGAGGTGCGCTCCGGCGCGTCTTCGGCAACCGCCGGCTCATGGCTTGCTCATCAACTTCAACAACGCCAAATTGAAAGATGCCGTCAAACGTTTTGTTCTCCAACTCCCGACTCTTTCCCTTCGTGCTCTTCGCGTCCTTCGTGGTGAACTTGATCGTTCGGCGGCACGGAGAACCGTTTGGCCAGAGAGAGGTTCACCACGAAGGACGCGAAGAGCACGAAGCCTGGAATTCGACGATCTCTCCCGCCGCCGCCCGCAACCAGATAGCTGGTACAATACGATACTCCCGTTAGCTTGCAAAACCGGCGCCGTGATGAAAAATGTTATGAAATATATCGTTCGCCTTTTTTCGATATTGTTTCTCTGGCCGGTATTCGGGGGCTGGTGTTTTTCGGACGTCGCCCGTGCTGAGGAGAACTGGCCGGTGACGGAGGTTCCGTCCACGTTGGAGTTGCCGGAGTTTTATCGAAAACATGTGAGCGTGGGCGGGTTTTCGATTGTCTCGTCGGAGAAAGTGCATGACGCCGCTCTGCGAGAGGCGGCTTATTTGATTGAACACATGCTGCCCGGACGCGCCGATATTTTGCAGGCGTTGGCCAAGAACCACGTTCGTTTCGCCATCATGAGCCAAGACGAATTCACCACCACGATTCCCGAACATCGCGACCTCGCGCCGGCCGACTATTGGGACCGCCGCGCTCGCGGCTTGGGCGCCTCTCCCCAACGGCCCGCCGTGACCTGCGGCGAAGAGAACCTGCTCTGCTTTCCGGGCGATCCTTACAGCACGGAAAATATTCTCATTCACGAATTCGGCCACGCCATTCATTTGATGGGCTTGAACACGATTGACGAATCGTTCGACGACCGTCTGCGCGCCACGTACGCCGCCGCCATGAACGCTGGTCTTTGGAAAGACAAATACGCCGCCACCAACAAGGAAGAGTATTGGGCCGAAGGCGTGCAAAGTTGGTTTGGCACGAATCGTGAAAACGATCACGACCACAACCACGTCAACACGCGCGAGGAAATCAAGCAGTACGATCCTCGATTGGCGCAGTTGTTGCAAAGCGTTTTCGGCGATGGCCCATGGCGATATTCCCGGCCCGCGGCGCGGCGCGGCAATCCCCACTTGGCCGACTGGCGGCCGGAAGAAAATCCCACCTTCCAATGGCCGGCTGAAATGATTGCGCGTTACGATGCCTTCCAGCAGGCGGCGCGGGGCGAATCGCTGCCGCCGCAAGCCGAAGATTGGCAAGACACGCCCTCGCTGGCGCTCGCCCAGGCGGACGACATTCGCTCGGCGCCCTCTTCCACGCCGGCCACGTTACTGCTCGTTAACCGAACGGAGCAGACTGTTCACATTGATTGGATCGACGCCGCCGGCCGGCGCAGTTCCAGAGGAACGGTTCTGGCCGGAAAATTTCGCTTGCAGGAAACCTACGTGGGCCACGTTTTTCTGGCTTCCGGCGGCAATCAAAAGCCGCTCGGGCTCTTCCGCGTGGAAAAAGGCCGCCGCCGAGCGATTGTCAAAACGCCAACGCCCTGATGCGTTCACACGCTGCGCGCATCGGCAATGTCTTGCGAAAAACCTTCAATCGTGTTTCGAACTAGCTCCACGCCGCCCGCCTTGTCGTTAATTCGGATGCCAATTCTTTGCCTGGCGTTTCGCGTTTCGCGAATTTCGTTGCCGACGATTTTGGTGTCTTTGGTATGGCCGAGAATATCAATCCCGACGCCGGCGTCACCGCCGGAATTGATGATCCGATTATTCGCCACCAAGTTTCGGTTGGCCCAAAAGTCGGCGCCGCGAGCGTCGTCGCGAAAGAGAATGCCAACCTTGCCGCTTTCGGATATGTCGTTGTCGCGCATGATGTTGTCGGTGTCGTTGTGGCCAATCGACATGCCATAACTGCGGTTTCTGCTGATCTTGTTCCCTTCCGCCAAGCCGAACTTCACGCCCCAGCACCAAAACACGCCGATGTTGTTGCGCTCCAAACGGCAGTTGCGAATCAGCGGGCGCTGCGAACCCGAACCAGGATGCACGCCCAGATCAGCGTTATCGTGGCTATGGCAGTTTTCGATGACCACATCGTGGCAGATTTGAAAACTGACGCCATCGCCGTTGTAGTTGCGCGTCGTGACGTTGCGAATCGTGTAACGATTACAATCTTGCAGGAAAATACAACCGCCGTAATTGCCGTTCAAATTCGCATTGTTTTGGCGGTTGCCATCGAAGGTCAGATTCTCCAAAATAACATCGTGCGTGTTCTCGCTGGTAAACAACGGAAACAGCGTGGCGGCGGTCGGCTTGCCGCTCAGCCACAGATTCTTACGGATGCCGTCGTTCAACTTAAATCGCTTGCCCGACTGCGCAACCAGCATGCGTTTGATGGTGTCTTGGGCGCCGGTGTGGGGATTTTTGGTTTGCAACACGACGCCATCGCCGACTTGAAAACCGACGGCGTCTTGCAGCGTGATTTCCTGGTCGTACCAATCGGAATCGGCCGCAAGCGGTGAGATGGTTGAAGCCCCCTTGGTGATGACGGTTTCATCGCCAGCGCCCACGATGCGAATCTTCGATGGCAGATGCACCGAATTCCGCAGCGTGAACACGCCAGGCAGCAGCCGCACCACGCCGCCGCCCATCCGGGCGACATAATCGACCGCCGCTTGAAGCACGCGATCACTGTTTCCAACTAGGTCGGCCTTTTTCGAACCAGCGGTGTTTCTGGGGCCAACGGTAATCGTCAGCCGCTTGCTCCACGCGGGCTCATGAGCGGAATCGCCATCGGTGGCGCGGGGATTATGAATCTGCGGACGCTCGCCCGCCTCTAAAGACAAACCGACGCCGGCCGCCAGCCAACCCGCGCTGGCGCCGAGAAAACTACGTCGATTCGTGCGCCGCTGTAACATAATCCACCTCGGTTGGTCGGAAAGTGTGCTTGCTCAATTCAATCGCCGCGGGTTCCCTCAGAAAGAAGAACGGCGTTCGGGCAGTCCTGCAGGATACACCAAAACCTGGAGGGAATGAAAGCAAGCCGTGCGAAAGCTAAGCCGCCGTTGGAGTTCACGCTTCAGCGTGCGTACGAGACGAAAACACGCTAAAGCGTGAACTCCAACGGTGGTCGGCAAAGTGCGTTCCCGCATCCACGACCAAAAAGCAGTCGAAAATCGCAATTGAGTGCAGCGCGGGTATGCCGTATGATTTTAACAGTACGGCGTGGCGTTCCAGGCATCGGCGTCTGGCTGCCATCCATTCGTGAACCGATGCAGCTAAAACTTGTGACTCCCAGCAGCACCCCAAGCATACGGCGAAGCAAGGCCCGCCGACGAAAATCCGGCGGCGCGGCTGAGTCGTCGGCCAATGGCGGGCAACGGGGTGAAAAACAACAGGCCGCTAAACGAAGGGCGACTCCGCCGCTGCCGCGCTGGGTTTGGGGCTGCGCGATGGCCGGGGCGATACTGCTTTGGGCCGCGTTCCCGCCGCTCGGCTGGTGGCCGTTGGCGTGGGTCGCGCCGACGTGTTGGATTGTTCTGGCGGCCCTTCCCAAGCGACCGCCGGGGCGTTTCTATCGGGCCATTTACTTGGCCGGGTTCGTGCATTGGATGCTGTTGTTGCAGGGTGTGCGGCTGGCCCACTGGGCGACGTATTTCGGTTGGGTGGCGCTGGCGGCTTACTTGGCCTGCTACCTGCCGCTGTTCGTCGGACTGACCCGCGTCGCGGTGCATCGAATCCGCCTGCCGTTGTTCCTGGCGGCGCCCATCATCTGGACCGGCCTGGAATTGGCTCGCAGCTATTTCGCCTCCGGTTTTTCGGTGGCCTTGTTGGCGCACACGCAAGTTTCCTTACCGGTGGTGATCCAACTGGCCGACCTTGCCGGCGGCTACGGCTTGAGTTTTTTGATCGTGATGACGGCCACGATTCCCTGTTACTTCATGAAGCTGCCAGAAACCTCTCCGCCGAAAATGGCGCAACTGGCGGCGGTTGTCGGCGGGCTGACGGCGTTGGCGGCAATGTTGGCGTACGGTTATTCGCGTTTGGATGAGGAACAGGTTGCCACGGGGCCGGTGGTGAAGGTGGGACTGGTCCAACGTTCGGTCGAAACGATCTTCGAATACGACCGCGAGCGAAACGCAAAATCGCTGAGAAAATATATTGAGGAATCGAGGCTGGTGCTGCGGGAATCGCCCGATGTGCAACTGCTCGTCTGGCCGGAGTCGATGCTGAATATCGAACCGCCGCTGATCACCCACGACGACGTCATCAAACCGCCGCCGGGCGTCGAACTTCCTCCCGATATTGCAACGCAGCTCGACGCCGCCGCGCTCACCTTTCAAGCCAAAACATCGCAACTCGCCGCCGCGCTCGATTTCCGCGCGCCGCTGGTGGCCGGCACGGGCGCCTTGCACTACGGCGCCGAGGGGGTGTTGTCGTACAACGCGGCCGTGTATTTGAACGAGAGCGGCGACCTCATCGGCCGATACAACAAAATGCATCCCGTGATGTTCGGCGAATACGTTCCTTTCGCCGGCTATTTCCCCTGGTTGTATCGGTTGATGCCGTTTGCTTCGGGGCTCACGCCGGGAGAAACACCGCAGGTTTTTCAAGTGGGCGATTTGCGGGCGGCGCCGAGTGTTTGTTTTGAGAGCACCGTGCCGCACTTGCTCCGCCGGCAGGTCGTGGAGTTAGACGCGCTCGGCGAATCGCCCGATTTTTTGCTCAACATCACCAACGATGGCTGGTTTCGCGGGTCGAGCATTCTCGACCTCCACTTGGCCTGCGCTGTGTTTCGCGCCGTGGAATTGCGGCGGCCGATGTTGGTGGCCGCCAACACCGGGCTCTCCGCCTGGATCGATAACAACGGCGGAATCGTAAAGCAAACGCCGCGCATGCAAGCGGCCCATCTCGTGGCTGAACTTCGGCGGAACCCGCGTGAGAGCGTCTATTTGCATTACGGCGATCTCCCCGCCGCCTGCTGTTTGGCGTTTTGCTTTTTAGTGGGCGCAGTGGGCGTATTTCCGCTTGCCTTTCGCGGCAAACGCGGCCGCGCGTTGAAAACAAAACGTGCAGAGGCCGACTCCATCTGTTCGACGCCGACCAACCGATAAGTTCGCCGCTCGCCGGTAAAACGGTTGGCCGACGTGGAAACAACGGCCTGAATCCAGGGGCCCAATTTGTAGCTGTGGGCTAGATAAATCGCGACGCCCAAGCGGCATCGATTTTGAGGATACTCCGGCGCGTGCAACGCGTTCAACGACCACAGGTCGGGCCGAAAGCGGCGCCAGGGGCCGTCGCTTTTTTGCAGGTAGGGCTGCAATGCCGCCGGTAGTTTCGCGGCGCCTTCCTGGTGGATCAAAATGGTGAGCCGTTCTCCTCCCGGAGCATAAAGCGACCAAGCGGGCCAGCGGTCCCACCATCCCCAGGGCGCCCCCAACGGCGCAAGCACCGCGCCGCCAAGAACCAACGCCGCGGTCCAGCGGGCTGCTTGGTATCGCCATAAATCAGTAGGCTCTGTGGTTCGTGTTGCCTCCGTTTCCGTTGGGTTGTCCTTTCCCCTCCGCCCGGCAAACAGAACCATTGCCTGGCCGAGAAAAAAGCCGTTCCAGAGCAACACGCCGTTTTGGTGCTGCAAACCCCAAGGACCGAGAATTAACAGCAAGGCCAGATGCATCACGATCGCGCCGGCGAGCGCGATTGTTCTCGTACGGCGAAAACACAAACCCAAACCGACCGCCAGTTCCCCCACGGGAAACAACCAAGCCATGTGCGGCGCGACGCGTGCAATCGTATCGGGCCGGGCGACGAACGCCAGCAGTGTACGGGCGAACTCCACGCCCACGGTGTGAAGAAAAACGTAGTCGAACTTACTCCAGGCGGAATACAGATAAATGCTCACCACTAGCAGGCGGGCCATGGCCAGAGCACGGCGGGCGTCGACCAACAAAAACACCACCGCCAGCAAGCAGAACTGGTAGGTCCAAGCCTGGATGCGGTGTTGGTCGAGCAGCATCAAGAAGCCCGCCGCCAGCAGATAACCCGCCAGACAGAGGCCGCCCCAGCCTTTGCTGGAACGCACCGCCAAGAGAAGCGCAAGCGACAAAACACAAACCGCCGCAGCGGCCGTTTCCAGCCATGCGGGAGTGTTCTGGACACTCCATATTAAGGGCACTTGAGGATAGGCCGCTGAAGCCGGTTGGGGTGCGGGAACGCACTTTGCCGCCCACCGTTGGAGTTCACGCTTTAGCGTGTTTTCGTCTTGGACGCTCGCTAAAGCGTGAACTCCAACGGCGTTTGCTTGCCCCACTGAAGCCGGTAACCACAGCGGCCATGTTGCCGCGTGCAGCGCCAAGCCGAAGACGGCCAAGAGCGCCAAGAGCGCTGGCAGCCTCCAGGATTCGGCAGGGCCGTCCCACCGACGCAGCCAGCCGGGCGGCGTTAAAGCAGAGGGCGCCGTGGGTGGTGTGTTTTTCTTTTTCAATTGGGAATACGTTCGCCTGCCGCTACTAGATTGCATGTTAGTGGCGTCCACTCATTGCCTCTCATGATACGCTTCGTCCAGGCTGGCTAATAGCGAGGCCTGCATGCAGGCAAGAAATTGGCAGCGGCGCTGCAAATGAGTGGAGCAGTCGTTATGCTAAACGAAAACTTTTGTCGCCCTGTTTTGCTCCCAACCCCCCGTGCCGGCGCGTTCACTTGATCTTGCCGAAGCGAACGCAACCGGCCGCCCTCACGGTGTAGCAGCCGCGGAACTCACCCTCTTACCTTCGCCCACGGAAGATATCATGCTGCGAAAATCATGCTTGGCGCTGTTGGTTTTTCTGGCCTTGCAAGCGGTTGCTTCGGCCGAACTCAATCTCTCCAGTTTGTTCACCGACCACATGGTTCTTCAGCGAGACCGCATGATTTCGGTCTGGGGCCGGGCCGATGCCAACGCCGGCGTTTCAGTCGCCATCGCGGGCGCCAACGCCGCGGCAACCGCGAATCAGGCCGGCGATTGGCGCCTTACCTTGCCGCCTCTGGCGGCTGGCGGGCCGTACGAACTCACGGTGAAAACTTCCTCCGGCGAAGAAGTAAAAGTAGCCGACGTGCTCATAGGCGATGTCTGGATCTGTTCCGGGCAATCGAACATGGCTTGGCAGGTGCGAAATTCCAACAACGCCAAGGAAGAAATTGCCGGTTCGAAATCTTATCCACAAATTCGCCTGATCACCGTGCCTCGGAAAACACAGGAACATCCACAGGCTGACTTCGAGGGGCAATGGAGCGTGTGCGGCCCCGGCACGGTGGCCAAATTTTCCGCCGTGGCCTACTTTTTTGGACGCGCTGTGCATCTGGGAGAGGGTGTGCCGATTGGCTTGATCAATACGTCGTACGGCGGCACTCCGGCCGAAGCCTGGACCAGCCACGGCGCCCTGGAACGCGAAGCATCGTTGCAGCCGCTGCTCACGCGGTGGGAGCAAGCCATTTCCAATTACGACGCGAATTACGACGCGAAAAAAGCGGAATCGCTGTTCGCCAATCGGCTCACGCGTTGGCGGGAAGCGGTGAAAAAAGCGAAGGCCGACGGGAAAACGCCGCCGGCGCGGCCGCGTCCGTCACAAAGTCCAGCCGCCAGCGCGCATCGTCCGGCGAGTCTTTACAACGCCATGATCGCGCCGCTGACGAAGTTTTCCATTCGCGGCGCCATTTGGTATCAGGGAGAATCGAACGCTGGGCGGGCGTACCAATACAGAACCATCTTCCCGGCCATGGTCCGCGATTGGCGCCGCGTTTGGGGACAGGGCAATTTTCCTTTTCTATTCGTGCAACTGGCGAACTTCCGCCAAGTCGCGACGCAGCCGGGAGAGAGCGCTTGGGCGGAGTTGCGTGAAGCGCAGTCGATGACGCTGGCCACCTTGCCCAACATGGCGCAAGCCGTCACGATTGATATCGGCGAAGCGAATGCTATCCATCCCCACAACAAACAAGACGTCGGCCTGAGATTGGCGTTATGCGCGATGGCCGGAACCTACGGCGAAAGCAGCGTCGCTTTAAGTCCTCGGTTCACATCGTTTGAAATCCAGAAAGACAAAATCGAACTTCGGTTCCAACATATCGCCGGCGGGCTTCAAGCCCGGGCCGGCCAGCCGCTAAAAGGCTTCGCCATTGCCGGGGAAGACAAAAAATTCGTCTGGGCCAACGCCACGACCGACGGCGCCACGGTTACAGTTTCGCATCCTGAGGTGGCGAACCCCGTTGCGGTTCGATACGGCTGGGCCGAAAACCCAGACTGCAACCTGATGAACACGGCCGGACTGCCGGCGTCGCCCTTTCGAACCGACGATTGGCCGGGGCTGACCGTCAACAGCCATTAGCAATGGCTCGTTTAACGGCAAGCCGCAGGCGGCTGCGTTTTTCGATATTGCCCGAACGCGTGGGCTCAAAACACAGCCGCCTGCGGCTTGCCGTTAAACGAAAAAAGCGACATTTTCAACCGTGAGCGGTATATTCATCCGCGTCGCCCCTTCCAGATAATACAACTTTGAGGAAACAACTTGTGAACGAACCAACGGCGGAGCCAAAACAACGCGGCCTTTTTCGCTCGCTGGGGCCGGCCATTATTATCGCTTCGGTCGTGCTGGGGCCGGGCAGTATTTTGACCAGTTCCAAGGTCGGCGTGCAGTTTGGCTACAGCATGGTTTGGGTGCTGGCGGCGGCCGGCATTTTGATGGTTAGCATGACGGCGCTCGGCGCCCGCTTGGGCGTTACGCTGGAGGGAACGCCCTGCGATGAATTAGCGCGCCGGCTGGGAAGGCCCGCAGCCGCCTTTGCCGGACTGAGCCTGTTTCTGATCGCGGCTTGCTTTCAATTCAGCAACAACCTGGGCGTGGTGGCGGCGGTCGAACCTTTCTTGGAATCGCTCGACGCATCGTTCGTCAAGACAGCGAAAATCGGCTGCCTTCTGGTCCTCAATTTGTTGATCATCACCACGATGTTCGGGGTGCGCGGCCTGTACAAACAAATCGAACGGCTGATGATGCTGCTGGTGTTCGTCATGATGCTCGGCTTCGCCGTGAACCTGTTCATGGCCCGGCCTTCATTGGGCGGAATCATCGGCGGGCTGGTTCCCAAACTCCCGGAGGGCGACTCCCTGGGCGAGTCAATTTGGCCGCTGCTCGGTTTGTTCGCCACCACGTTTTCCGTGGGCGCCGCTTTTTATCAGTGCTATTTGGTGCGCGAAAAAGGTTGGACCATCAAACACTTGAAACAAGGCCTGACCGACTCCATCGCCGGCGTGGCGGTGTTGGTGGGCATCACGCTGATCATTATGGCCACGTCGGCGGCGGTGTTGCACGGCAGAATCGCTCCCGGCGATCTCAAATCCGCCGCGGATATCGCCCTCCAACTCGAACCGCTGTTCGGCTCCTTCGCCATGATTCTGTTCTGCTTGGGCATTTTCGCCGGCGCCTTTAGCTCCTTTTTGGTCAATGCCATGGTCGGCGGCGTGCTCCTGACAGACGGCTTCGGACTGGGCGGCCGCATGGACCAGATCGGCCCGAAACTAGGTACGGTAATCGTCTTGCTGACCGGCATGAGCGTGGCGATTGTCGCCATTCTTCGCGGTGAAAGCCCGGTGAATCTGATCATTTTCGCCCAGGCGATCACCGTCATCGGCGTACCGGTTTTGGCATTTTCCATGCTATTTCTCGCCACCCGCCCCGATTTGACCGGCGAACGAGCTGTTCCCGCGTGGCTAAAAATCATGGGCGCGATCGGTTGTTTGGTGACCGTCGTGCTGGCCGTGAAAACATCGCTCGCCATCCGTGACAAACTCTCGGCGCCGGCGCCCGCAAAAGCCGCCACCGGCGCCTTGGAGCCCGGCGCGAAGCAGCCTATCGAATCAAACGAACCAGCCGCCGCCCCGACCCCGACCTCGGAAAGATAAATCCAACCGCCCCGTTGGGCCTTATTATACCCCACAGCTGGCCCGTAGGGAGGATGCCGATGGGACAACTGTTCGACAGGATTCGTCAACGAATCGCGGAGGAAAAGTATGTCGTCGGGCAACACGCTTCCGAGCGGTTGGAGGAACGTGGTATCATGGAATGGCAGGCAGTGGCGGGATTCGAGGACGGCGAGTTGATCGCTGAACGGCCGGACGCGACACCCAACGCAGTTGTGGAGGTGCGCGAGTCGTTACCCGACGGCGCGGAGTTCAAGGCTGCTTGGGTTTACCTGCGCCAAAGCGGCGTCGCTAAACTGGTGACCGTCCATTTTTTTGACTGAGGTTAACCATGCGTATTCCCGGAGAGCGAATCAAGCGGACGCGACTCATTCAGAGTGAGAAATATGTGATTGCGGTCGAGGTCGAAATGGTTATTCCGATTGATGACCCGAGCGAACCCTGCTACGAACCCGAAACGGTTCAACTTCTTAGAGAGATCAAGGAACACGCCGAGGAAGGGGACGTCGCATGGTTGACCAAGCAGGGCAAGGTCTACGCGGCGATGGAGGTTGGGTAAACGCCTAGCGACGCCGCGAACAGCCGAGGGCGGCCTAGCCATGCATAGCGGTCGGATACGCCCCACGCCCGCGCTTCGTTGCATTGCGGAGTTGATTCACGCCGTTATTGGGCGTATAAGGGGAAAGCTGGGTTTGGATACGCCTGTCGGACGATAGCCGTTCTTTTGCAAGCAGCGGCTCCAGCGGAGTTTTTAGCGGGATCGATGTTCGGAGGAAAGACTTATGCTCTCGATTTTGGGAAAGTCGTCTCGGTTATGCGACCAACTCTCGCGGCGCGAATGGCTGCAAATTGGCGGCATTGGCGCTTTGGGGCTTTCACTAGCCGACTTGATGGCTGCTCCCGCAGCCGGCGCCGTGGTCGATAACGCGCATTTCGGCCGCGCGAAGAATGTTATTTTCCTCTGGCTCCAAGGCGGACCTCCGCAACACGAAACGTTCGATCCCAAACCCGATGCGCCGCTGGAGGTTCGCGGCGAATACCGCCCGATTTCGACCAACATCCCCGGCATTCAAATCAGCGAACTGTTGCCGCGCACGGCGGCGATTGCCGATAAATACGCCATTGTGCGGTCGTTGGTTACGAGCAGTAATTTGCATTCCGCCAGCGGCTACCATGTGCTCACGGGGTATCCTTACCAGGGGCCGAATCCTCGGCAAATCAATCCAACCGATTGGCCTTACTTTGGTTCGATTGTCAAAATGCTCAAGCCGAGCGAGGTGTTTCCGGCGTATAGCACGGTTTGGCTGCCCGACGCCATGCGGCTCAACGATAATGTGCAGCCGGCGGGGCAAACGGCTGGTTTTCTGGGGTCCGCCTGGGAGCCGGAGAAGATCGTTTGGGATCCTTCCAATACCGATGCACAAATTGAGAAGTTCAAACTTCGGCCTGATCTGCCGAAGTTGCGTTTAGCGGCGCGGCGTTCGTTGCTGGCCGAAATGAACCAGCATTTTCGCAGGATCGACAAAAGCGGCCTGCTCGAGTCGTACGACCGTCAAACTCAAGAGGCTTATTCCGTTTTGACCACCGGTCGGGCGCTGGCGGCGTTCGATATTGATCAAGAACCCGAGGCCGTTCGCCGCCGTTACGGAACCAGCAAGTGGGGCCAAAGCGTGTTGCTGGCCCGCCGGCTGATTGAATCGGGAGTGCGGCTGGTGCATGTGAATTGGGTGCGAGAAGAGGGCGATAACGCGGTCGATAACCCAATGTGGGATACGCACGCCAAAAACGCCGACCGCCTGCAAGATGTGCTCTGTCCGCAATTCGATATCGGCTACACGGCGCTGATCAACGACCTCGACCAACGCGGCTTGCTCGACGAAACGCTGGTGATTGCGGTGGGAGAATTCGGCCGCACGCCCAAAATCAACGCCAAGGGCGGCCGCGACCATTGGGGCAATGTCTCGAACTTTGTGATCGCGGGGGCGGGCATTCAAACGGCGCAAGTCGTGGGTCGCACCGACGCCATCGGCGGCGAACCGGTGGCCGACCGCGTAGCCCCGCAAGACCTCACCGCCACGATTTTCCACTTGTTGGGAATCGGCCACGATACGCTCTTCCGCGACCGGGCGGAAATTCCGCACCATGTCACGCAGGGAACGCCCATTGCGCTGCTGCTGGGAGACCGCCCCGCGACCGATCAACGCCAAAAAGCCGAGGGCGATATCTCGCTGGTGCCTTCCTATACGACCGAAAAACTGCGTAATACGTCGTTCGAGGACGACCTCCCCCTGCAACCCTTGGCCGTGGGGAAGCGAATTAAGGGTTGGCAGGCCGCGCCGCTGGCGGCCGATAAAAACAGCCCAGCCGGGCTGACGGTGCGACTTGTGGAAAACGCCGCTTCGGCGGCGGGCAAGCGCCACGTGGCGCTCGGTTTTGGTGGAAACGACGCGGCGGCGGCCATCAGTATTCCGCACGGCGCCCAAGCCATTTTAACCCAAGAGTTGCGCAACCCGCGTTCAGGACAATTTACGTTTTCGGTGGCGGCTTCCGGCGGCGGCAGTTCGGCGGAGTCGTTCGAGAATTTCTTCCTCCAGCACTTCATCTGCCGGCTGACGATCTTCCGCTATTCCAATGTGAAGAAAGATGTTCGCGAAAGCCAACGCTTGGGCGCGCAAGTTTTCCAGCCGGCCTATGCGGCAGGAGAGCCAAACGTAACTGGGGAAACGTCTTCGCCGCAACGATTTGAACTTTCCGAGTTCCTAGGCACCCGACGCGGCAACGCAAACTTTTCCATCGGCGCGGGAATCGGCATCGCCGTGATTATCGAAAAGACCTCGCCCGGCGTGTTGCAAATTCCCGCTGGTCAAGACGCCCGCGCCGCCTTCCTGCGCATCGATGACGTGCAACTCGACTTCGTCGGCAAACAGCGGCTTGGTAATCAAAAATAAGTACGCAATGGGAGAGATCGTCGAATTCCATGCTTCGTGCTCTTCGCGTCCTTCGTGGTGAACCTATCCGGCCAACGATTCTCCATGCCGCCGAACGACGACGCCGAACGATCAAGTTCACCGCGAAGAGCGCGAAGAGCACGAAGGAGAAGCGTCGGGCGTCGGAGAACAAAACGTTTGACGCCGTCCTTCAATTTGGCGTTGTTGAAGTGAGCAGCAATTCGGCAATTTGCACGGCGTTCGTGGCGGCGCCCTTGCGCAGGTTGTCGCTCACGCACCAAAAGGCAAGGCCGTTGGGGCTCGATATGTCTTCGCGAATGCGGCCGATAAAAACGTCATCGCGGCCGCTGCATGCGTGCGGCATCGGGTATTGCGAGGCGTTCAAGTCATCAATCACGGTGATGCCGGGCGCCGCCTCGAACAACCGCCGGGCTTCTTCGGCCGAGAGATGTTTTTCCGTTTCCACGAGCATGGTTTCGCTATGGCAGTTGGCCACCGGAACCCGCACGCAGGTGGGGCAGATTTGCAGCGAATCGTCGTTGAATATTTTTCGGGTTTCCAAAACCATTTTCATCTCTTCCGACGTATAGCCCGCGTGCTTTTCAGAACCGATTTGCGGAATCACGTTGAAGGCGATCGGATGCGTGAACGCTTGGTATTCGTAGGCTTCTCCCGCCAGATGCGCCCGCGAACCGGCTTTTAAGTCTTGCTCGCCAACAACGCCCGCGCCGCTAGTGGCTTGGTACGTGCTCACCACCACGCGCCGAATGCGGGCGGCTGCGTGCAGCGGCTGCATCGCGACGACCATTTGCGTGGTCGAACAGTTGGGGCTGGAAATAATGCCGCGATGCGATTGGATCGCTTCAGGATTCACCTCCGGCACCACCAGCGGCGTGTTCTCGTCCATCCTCCAGTAGCCGCTCTCATCGACGACCACCGCGCCGCGCGCAACCGCCCACGGGCAAAACTCCTTCGCGACATCGTCTGGCGTGCTGGCAATGACCAAATCAACATCGGTGAACGCTTCAGGACGCAACTCTTCCACCCGATGCTCTTGGCCGGCAAAACAAATCGGTTTGCCAGCCGACCGAGCGGACGCCAGGAATTTTATCGACTTAAAAGGAAAATTCCGCTCGGCGAGCAGTTGCCGGACGATTTTCCCCACGGCGCCCGTAGCGCCCACTAAGGCAAGGTTCTCAAACACCGCACTCTTTCTGGTTGATAATGGTTGTTTTCAGGAAACGAGGCGTCAGCATCTGTATATGAAGTGTAGTATATCCGCCGGCCGGTGCGTTGGGCAACGTCCCGCGCGCCGTTGGAGTGTAACTCCCGCGTGCGCTGCGCCAAATGGAGGTTTCCCGCTGAACCGTTTCTTCACTATCGGCTATCAAGTAAACTAGGGACGGTCGTCCTTCGCTCCCAATGCCTTCGCCCGACAACACTGATTGAGAGAAATCGGAATATGAATCGAATCGCACGAGTCCTGCTGTTCACGTTGTTGCTTGGCTTGGCTGCGGCAGTATCGGCCCGCGCGGCGGAGAAACTCGATTTGGGCGGTGTGACGGAAAAGCACGTCATGGTTCCCATGCGAGATGGCGTGAAACTTTCGGTGTATCTGTATTTCCCCGAAGGCGAAGGCCCTTGGCCGGTGTTGTTGGAGCAGCGATACGCCAACCCGCGCGGCGCGCACACGCGAAAACAGTTGGCTAACCTCGCTTCGCATGGATATGTGGTGGCCTTGCAGAACTTTCGCGGTTCGCACGTATCGGAGGGCGTATGGGTCGGCTACCGCGCGCTGGGCTGGGGTGAAAAACAAGACGGCTACGATACCGTGGAGTGGCTGGCCGAACAAATTTGGTCGACCGGCAAGGTGGGTACGTTTGGCAGTTCACAAGCCGGCTACGCACAAAACTTTCTGGCCGTCGCGCAGCCGCCGCATCTGGTGTGTCAATACATGATCGACACCGGTTTGAGTTTGTACCACGAGGGGTATCGCATTGGCGGCGCCACGCGTCCCGAACGTTTCAAAGGCATGGACGGCGTCTGCCGAAATCCTGAAGACAATCGCCAGCTGCTCAGGGAATGGTTCGCACACCCCACGTACGACGCTTATTGGGCCGACGAAGATTGCACCCGACACTTCGACAAAATGAATGTGCCCTGCTTCACCGTGGGGAGCTGGTTCGATTTCATGTGCGTCGGTTCCATTGAAAGTTATATCGGCCGGCAGCATCGCGCTGGGCCGCAATCGCGGGGCCAGCAGAAACTCTTGATCGGGCCTTGGCTGCACGGTCGCTTCAACAAAACAAACAAAGTAGCCGAGATGACGTTCCCCGAGAATGCGAATTTCGATATCGTCGCGCATATGGTCCGCTGGTTTGACCACTACCTCAAAGACGTTGCCAACGGCGCCGAGCGTGATGCGAACGTGCGTTATTACGTGATGGGCGCCATCGGCGAGCCCGGCGCTCCGGGCAATATTTGGCGCGAAGCCGTTGATTGGCCGACGCCGTCCACCGCGACCGACTATTATTTGCAAGAACAGGGCGGCCTTTCACTAGGACGACCCGAAAAACAGTTTTCGATGACGGAGTTTCTCTCCGACCCTCTGCATCCGGCAGTAATTCCCGGCCGCGGCTTTCCCGGCGCCCGCGCCTACGAAGAGCAAGACGAAGTGCAAACGTTCACTTCGCCGGTGCTGACCGAACCGGTCGAATGGACCGGCAAAGCGCGAGCCGAGCTGTACATCACTTCGTCGGCCAAGGACACCGATTTTATCGTCCGCATTAGTGATGTTTATCCCGATGGCCGCTCGATTTTATTGGTTGATTACGTGCGCCGCGCCCGCTACCGGAGGGGCTTCGAAAAAGAAGTGTTGTTGACGCCGGGCAAGGTCCATCAAGTAAATTTCGACATCGGCTGGCTGAGCCAAATTTTTAATCGGGGGCACCGTATTCGTGTCACGGTGGCCAGCACCGGCGCTCCGTTTTATGAACCCAACCCGAATACGGGCGAACCGCTGACGCTCGAATTTCCGGAAAAGGTGGTGGTGGCGAAAAACGCCGTCCTGCACGACCGCCAACATCGTTCGCGCATTGTGGCGCCGGTCGTCGATTGAAATAGCCCTGAGAAGCCCGGCTTTTTCAAAAAGCCGGGCTTCTCAACCGAGGCCTCGTTGTTCCCCGTTTTCAGAAACACACCCTTTCAGAAATTCAGTCTCTCCCCATTCCCTTTCGAGACATCCCCGCCTTCCCCAAAGAGAGCCCCATGGTCCGCTCCCCAAGCAAACCGATCAGGCCGAACATTGCCGCCGCGTTTTTTCTCGGCGCGATATCTTTCTCCGTTCTTTTGGCTGGCGCAAACACGGCGTCGGCCGAAGATTGGCCAACCTGGCGTTTCGACGCCCGCCGCAGCGCCTCGACGTCCGAAGAACTAGCAAGCGAACTCCATTTGCAATGGTCTTCGCAACAAGCGCCGCCGAGAATCGCCTGGGCGGAAGACCCCCGGCTTCACTTCGACGCCTCCCTGGAGCCGATTGTCGTCGGCGACACCTTATATGTCGGCGGCAGCCGTAACGATTCCTTAACGGCGATCGACACCAGCAATGGCCGCCGCCGCTGGCGTTTTTTTGCCGGCGGGCCGATTCGTTTTGCGCCGTTGGCGCTTGAAGGGCGATTGTATTTCGGCTCCGACGACGGCTTCTTTTATTGTTTGAACACCGACGATGGCGCCCTGGTTTGGAAATTCCGCGCCGCGCCGGCGGAGCGTCGCGTGCTCGGAAATGAGCGTTTCATTTCCGCCTGGCCCTTGCGCGGCGGCGTGGCGGCAACTGGCGGCCATATCTATTTCACGGCCGGTTTCTGGCCCTTCGAGGGCGCGCAACTTTACGACATCTTGGCCGATGGCAAAAGCCGACCGCAATGGAGGTCGTCGGTCTTGCCAGAACAGGTCACGCCGCAAGGTTATTTGGCGGCCGACGGAAACAAACTGTATATCCCCTCGGGGCGCGATAAAGCCACCGGGTTTGATACGAAGTCGGGCGCTTTTATCGGTTTGAATTACACCTCTCGCGGTCTGACCGACACCCATGTCACGGCGGAAGGCAATCTGCTCCTGCATGGCGACCGCATCTACGACGTGGCTGAAAAGCGGCTGCTGCCCAACGTGGTGCGGCGTCCGGTGACAAGTCGCGCAGCGGCGTATGGCGTGGCGGGCGGCAATGTGGTGGCCTACGACTTGGCGCACCCTCGGTTTGTGGAGAAGGTCGACCGCAAGGGCGGCAAAAAACGGGAAAAAATCCTGCAAACCTTGTGGACGTTGCCCATCAAGCAGATCGCGGCGGCGACCGGAGTGTCTGAAAAAACGAAGTTGCTGATCGAACTCAAGGCCGGCAACCGGCTGTATGGCATTCACGGCGGCAGCGTGTTTGCGTTGCAGCTTGATCCGGCGGAGGGCGCACAAGATACAAAAGCCGCCCAGCCGAAACCGCCCGCCATCGTTTGGACGCACGCTATAAAGGGAGCGCCCACGCGCATCGTGGCGGCGAATGGCAAATTGTTTGTCGCCACGCGCGAGGGCCTGATCCATTGCTTTGGCGATACGGCGGTGAATCCGGCTGTGGCAAACATCGGGGCGAAAAAAGCAACGGAAATTCCATCGTCGTCTGCATGGAAGGAACGTGTTGCACAATGGCTGGAAGGCCGCGACGATCTGGGCGGCTATTGCTTGGTGTTGGGCGCCAAGAACGCCGGGCTGGTGGCCGAGATTGTTCGGCAGTCTGATATGCATGTTGTCGTGGCCGACGCATCGGCTGAAAACATCGCCGCGTTGCGGCGCCGCTTTGACGCTCTGCACCTCTATGGCGAGCGTGTTTCCGCCATCGTGGCCGATTTACAAACGCCGTTGTTGCCGCCCTACACGATTTCCCTGGCCGTTTGCCCCGCCGAAGAAACTTGGAGCGCACGGCCCGGCGCGGTGGAGCAGGTTTATCGATCGTTGCGGCCTTATGGCGGGCGGGCCTTTTTCCAATGCACGGGCGATGAGCAGGTCGAACAACTTCGCCAGCGGGCCAAGAAAAGCAAGCTTGTTCAAGCCGAAATATCCGCTGAAGGCGATTTCGCCACGCTCGTGCGTGCTGGCGCTTTGCCCGGCGCCGCCGACTGGACCCACGAATACGGCGACCCCGCCAACTCGCTGATGTCGCAAGATGAACTGGTGCGGGCGCCTTTCGGCGCACTCTGGTTTGGAGGGCCCGCCGCCGCCAACGACCTCTTCTTCAACCGTCACTTCTGGTCGCCTAGCCTGACGGTCAATCATGGACGCATGTTCTTTCAAGGTCCTGAAGTTTTTGCGGCGGTCGACATTTACACCGGCCGCGTATTGTGGCGAAAGAAAGTATCGAAGGCGGTCAGTCCTGGAAGACTGGGCACTTTTTTTGAAGGGAAACGCGTCGGCTTCCACTTCCTCGCGGCGGACGACGCCGTTTATTTGTCGGACGGAACCCAGTGCGAAAAAATCAGCCCGATAACCGGTGAAACGCTACGAGTTTTCAAATTCAAACGGCCTGAAGCGCGTTGGGGAACCATGCGGCTCTGGGAAGACCGGCTGATCTGCACGGTGTTTTTGCCCGGCAAGAGCGGCCAACTCGAACCGGCTGAAATCGTTTCGCTCGATCGTGATACGGGTGAAGAAATCTGGCGGCACAATGCAGAATATGCGGCTTCGCTGGCGGCCTTGGGAACGGAGCAAGTGTTCTACTACGATGGCCTGTTGGACGGCCTGTACGACGCTTGGAAACGCAAGGGTTTGCCGCCGAAAATCAAGAGCGGCGGGTATCTCAAGTCGCTCGATATTCGCACCGGGCAGGTGCTCTGGCAGAGCGGAACTTCGCGGGCTGTCACTTGGCTGGGCGTTTCCACGCAAAAAGGCGTGCTGGTGGCGTCAAACAAAAAGGGCGTCGAAGCCTGGGACGGCGAATCCGGCCAAGCGCTGTGGGAAAAAAACCAAGAGGGCAAGGGCTTCGTGGGCCACCCGGAAGGCGTTTGGGATAAAGTCATTCTCTGGAACGACCGCATCATCGACCAGCGCGGCCCCGGCCTCTCGTACGATGTGAAAACCGGCAAATCGATCATGACCTCCCACCCGCTCACCGGCAAACCGGCCCCGTGGCAGTTCACCAAAACCGGCCACCATTGCAACTACGCCGTGGCGAGTCCTCATATGCTCACGTTCCGCGCCGGCTCGGCCGGATTTTTTGATCTCGATACCGGCGCCACCGGACGGCTCAACGGCTTTCGCTCCGGTTGCCGAAACAGCCTGATTCCCGCCGGCGGAATTCTCAACGCGCCGAATTTCGCCCACGGCTGCGTGTGCAGCTATTCGACGTTCACCTCGCTGGCGTTGGTCCACGTTCCAGAGGCCGACCTCTGGACCTACAACGCTTTCGGCACGCCAACCAGCGCCATCAAACGCGTGGGCGTGAACTTGGGCGCGCCGGGCAACCGCCAAGCCGAAAACGGTACGCTCTGGCTCGATTACCCCAGCATCGGCGGACCCGCTCCCAAGATCAACGTCTCGGTGAAGGGTAAGAAGCCGCAATATTTTCTCGGCCATAGTTTGGCCGTTGCCGGCGACGCCCTGCCGTGGGTTGGCGCTTCGGGCTGCATCGGCCTAGACGCGCTAAGCGTTCGCCTGGGCCGCTCGCAACCGAACCAACATTGCCGCGTGACATTGTACTTTGTGGAACCGGAGCACGCCTCCGCCGGAAAGCGTGTGTTCGATGTTTCGCTGCAAGGTAAGCCGGTCGTGAAAGACCTCGACATCTGGCGCGAGAGCGGCGGGCGCAATCGGGTGCTTGTTCGTACGTTTGAAAACGTGGCCTTCGACGACATGATCGATATATCGTTCACTTCAAAATCCGGCCGGCCGTTACTCTGCGGCGTGGAAATTGTGGTGGCGGAATAACGTCCCTACGCATTGGAAGTCAGCGGCGGCGGCCAATAGCGAAAATCCCGGCATTTTGAATAGCGTCGGATTCGACGACGACGCCCATCCTAACGCTGCGCCATCTGGTGATAAAGTTGCAACACTCGGGTCGACGTTCGCTCGACATTTCTTGATTCAAGAACCGCCCGCCGCCCGTGTTCGGCAAGTTTTTTGCGTGCTTCGTGATCGAGCAGCAGTTCGTGCAGCACGTCGGCCAAATGCGCCGGATCGTTCGGCCGCACCAACCGCCCGCCGCCCGTATCGGCCAGCAATTCCGGAAAGGCGCCGTGGTCGGGCTGCACAACAGGAACGCCCGCCGCCAAGGCCTCCAGCACAAACAAACCTTTCGGCTCCCGATACGTGGTGGGTGTGGAGAGCACGTCCAACTCGCGCAAAAAATCGACCTTGTCTTGATGGCGTTCAAACAGATCGCGGTATTCAAAAGCGTCGGCCAATCCGGCGTCGTGCAACTTTTGAAACTGCTCTTCGGCATACCCTTCGGGGTCGTCGCCGACCCAACCCGCAATGTGCAAACGGGCTTGCTCCATCTGCGGGCGTCGCCGTAATTCGATAAACGCCTCGACCAACACATGCAACCCTTTTTCATGCACCAGCCTCGCCAAATAACCGACCGTCGGCGGATTGGCCAGGCTGGGCGCCGGCGCCGCTTGCGCGAATTCCGTGGTATCAATTCCCAGCGGGAGCACGTGAATTTTCTCCCGTGCGATGCCAAAATACTCCGACATATAATCTGCGTAATAATGGCTGTTGACAATGAAGCCGTCGATCGAATCGATCAGTTTGTGAATTTCCTGAAAAGCCTGCGTGCGGTACGGCTCGGTCAGGCCATCGAGAAAAATATCGTCGCCTTGGAGCGTCGCCAGAATCGGGGCCCCGACTTCCTGCTTGAGCATCGGCGCGCTGCCCGCGATCAACATATTGGAAAGACAAATCAGGTTCGGCTGCTCCCGTCGCAGCCAGGCGCACAGCCGCGTGACTTCCTTGCGTTGGAAACCGGAAACGCCTCGCAACATCGAAACCGTCAAGCCGCCCAGTTCGTGAGGACTCGTCTCGACGCTGTGCAGCCTCGTGGCCAAACGCAGCAGCCAAGGCTGGTCGAGAAAGCGGTCGACGAGCATCGGCAGATGGCGAAACAGCGGAATTTTCTGCTGCAAATAAACGTTCACGCCGCCAAAGAAAACGCGGTCGACGCTGACATTTTCCTCGTCGGTGCGAATTGGCGTGTACAACGGCAGCAGTTGAATATCGAGGCCCTGTTTCAAAAGCGCGCTGACCAGCGTGTTGTCGTGCATGCAACTGCCACAAAACATGCCCGCGCCGCCGGCGGTCAGGTACATCACGCGTAAGGGAGAGTCGGCCATGCGTTGCTCAGGAAGCGCGGGCGCGCTTCGCCTTTATTCGAAGTTCCATCCAGCGGTAAACAAGCAAAACGCCTAGCACGGCGCAGGCGGCGAAGCCGTAGGTGCGCGTCACGCCCGATTCAAACACCATGGCGCCGTTGAGGCCGATGAACAGCATGTAGGCATGCAGCGCGATCGTTATGCGCCGCGAGCGTTCATAATACGCCTCGCCCCGGGCCAACCACCAGAGGGCGTCGACGGCCCAAACGATGGCGAACAGGTAACTGAAATAGAGCCCTTCTCCGAACTCCCAGCCGATGACGGCCTTGGTTTGCCGGGCCGTTTCCGCCACGGCGTGGGCGTGGCTCCAATGGTGATAAAAATGAAACGCGGCCGCCACATGCCCGAGAAACAAAAGGCAGCCGGCCAGCCAGATCCACTTCGCGGCGCGCCGCCAACGCGCCTGCCTGCCAGCCGCCGAATTTCCCGCCGCCGAATTTCCCGCCGCCAAATTCCCCGCCAACACCACCACGTAACAGACCAGCGCAGCCCGAATCGACCAATGAACAATTTGAGGACCGGTTAACATCGGGGCGGGTCTGGGGGGAAAGGCGGGTGGGCGGGTTTTCCAAGGGGCATGCGGGAACAACGCACGTGCGGCGAACGATTCTGCCCGGCGGCGGCGCTGATCAAACGACCGTCCGAACAGTATGTATAATATAACGCACGCCGGTTCCTTTTATCCTTGCCTGAGAAGCATAACATGCCCCACGCCCATTCTCCACTGCCGACCGGCGCCTCCAGCCGCCGGTCTGTTTTATTCGGCGCCGCCGGCGCACTATTGGCGCCTTCATTGTTGCCTACGTCATTCGCATCGGCCGCGCCGAAGCCGAAGAAGCGATTTCAGTTTTGTGCGTTCGTGAAAGGCGTGCAGTCGCTCAGTTACGACGAACTGGCCGACCGCATGGCGGAACTTGGCTTCGACGGTATTGAAGCCACCGTTCGCAAGAACGGGCATGTGTTGCCCGAACGTGTGGAAGACGATCTGCCCAAGCTGGTCGAAGCGTTGGCCAAACGCGGACTGGCGGTGACGGTCATGGCTTCCGATGTGAACAGCGTCGAACAGCCGCATACGCCGAAGGTGCTGCAAACCGCCGCCCAATTGGGAATCAAGCGTTATCGCTTGAAGGCCTACACCTACGACTTGAAGCGGCCGGTCAAACAACAGCTCCAGCAGTTGCGGCCGACCGTGCAAGATCTCGCCGCGCTGAACCGGGAACTGGGCATTGGCGGTTTGTGTCAAAACCATTCCGGCTCGCGATACGTCGGCGCCACGCATTGGGATTTTGACCGCCTGCTCCAGGGTATTCCCGCCTCGCAGATGGCAATTGCTTTTGATATTCGGCATGCCACGGTGGAGGGCGGCTTGAGTTGGCCGGTGTATTTTAATTTGGCCCAGGAGCGGCTCGGCGCCATCTACGTGAAAGACTTTCGCTGGGATGGCCGCAAGGCGTACAATGTGCCACTCGGCGAAGGCAAGGTCGATCCTCGTTTTGCAAAATTTTTGCTGGCCTCCGACTTCAGCGGCCCAATTTCCGTGCATGTGGAATATTTGCTGAAAGAAGGAGTGAAGGAAAACATCGCCGCCTTGGCCGCCGATTTGAAAACGCTTCAAGGCTGGCTGGCTGATTCTTGAAAACCGGCGTGCTTTCCATGGCGGGAAGTCGATGGCCGTATGCCGACGTTGCCCGCGCATTTTTGTGTTAGCATGAGGTGGTTGGCTACGTCCTGTTTCCGTTTCTTTCCGATGATCGAAATGTCCATGAATTCCATTGTTCGTGTTTTGGTTGGGGGCGTACTGATTTCGTGCTTCGTTTTGTCCACGGCAGGCGCCGGAGAAGGACAAAGCCGAAACGCCGCGGCGCCGAAGTCGCGCGTGTTTCGTTTCCATTATGGCGCCACGTTGCACCAGTTGCCCGCCGGCGCTCGGGTGCGCGTGTGGTTGCCCGTGCCGCAGACCGACGAATATCAGAGCGTTCGGGTGTTGCCGTCCAACCTGCCCGCCGAAAGCCAGATTTCCATCGAACCGAAATACGGCAACAAGATTCTGTACTTCGAGACAACAACTGCTTCCTCTGGCGGGGCTTCCTCTGGCGAGCCATCAAGAGATTTGAAATTCTCCACGGCGTACCTGGTTAATCGTCGTGAAGTTCGGGGCTTGGCGAGCGATGGCGAATCCGGCAAGTTCGCCGACCTTCCGTTTAGCGAGCAGCATCTTGACACGCAGCGGCGGAAGCTGTTTCTTTCGGCCAGCCGGAAAACGCCGTTGGTCGGCAAACATTTGGACTTACTCCAGGGCGTGCGGCTTTCGCCCGACCCGCTGGAGGTGGCCCGCGTGCTTTATGACCGCGTCGACGCGCATGTGCGGTACGACAAATCCCGGCCGGGTTACGGCCAAGGCGATGTGCTCTGGGTGTGCGATAGCCGCTTCGGCAACTGCACCGATTTCCACAGTTTGTTCATCTCTTGGGCGCGGTCGAAAGGTTTGCCGGCGCGATTTGAAATTGGCTTCCCCTTGCCGCCGAAGCGGGGCGTCGGCAAGGTTGGCGGGTATCATTGCTGGGCGTGGTTCCACCGCGAAAACAAAGGCTGGGCGCCGGTCGATATTTCGGAAGCCGACAAACACCCGCAGTTGAAAGAGTATTATTTCGGCAACCTGACCGAGAACCGCGTGGCCTTCACGACCGGTCGTGATATTGAACTGACTCCGCGGCAAGACGGCGGTCCGCTCAATTTTTTCATCTATCCTTATGTTGAAGTCGATGGCCGGGCGTGGCCACGGGCGAAGATTGCGTTGACGTTCTCCTACGCCGACGAGCGCCAGAAAAAGTAACTGTTCACGGGTTTTGAACTGTCGGCGGGATGTTATCGCAATTTCCCGCACGCCGGCGGAAGTTCAGACATTGCTCGACGGTTTTTGGGCGGGCATTTCAACACAGAGAACGCAAAGTCGCGGAGGGCCGCAGAGGACAGGCTGCAATTATCTCTGCCCAAGTTGACGATGCAATGCGATCGCACAGCCGATGAACATCGCCGAGATTTTATTTTCTTGCCTTTCGTCATTTCGTTCTTCTCTGCGGCCCTCCGCGACTTTGCGACCTCTGCGTTTCCCGTCTTCGTAACCGTATATCGGTTATTCGCTGTCGGCTAGATTGCTGTCGGCTAGATTGCTGTCGCAAATTCCCGCAGCGCCGTGAACGGTTACAAAAAAACGCCGGTGAATAATGCGACATTTCCCAAACATGCACGGGCGATCATGAATGGGCCTGGTTCGGCCGTTCTCCGTCGGTGAACCAGCGCGCGCCCACGCATTTGGCCAGGCCCAACCGGGCTCGATGCAGGCGGGTCCAAAGATTGGCCGACGTTATTTCCAACTCGCGACAAATGTCGTTGGAATCCATTTCTTCCATGACGCTCAAAACAAAAACGTCGGCCTGGCCGGAAGGTAAATGTTCCATGCAACCTTGCACAACCTCCCAAAGCTCGCCCGCCAAAACGCGTTGCTCCGCCGCATTGAAGCTGGGCATGGCGTTTTGCCGCCAATTGCCTTTTTCATCGAACAATTGCGCGCTGGGGTCGTCTTCATCTTCATAGGAGGCGGCCCGAGCATGCTTCGAACGCAGACGCACAAAGTCGACGATCTTGCGTTTTAGAATCCCCAGCAACCAGCCGCGTTCGGAGCCCTGGCCGGAGTATTGCTCGCGAAACCGAATGCCGGCCAGAAAGGTTTCCTGCACCACTTCCTCGGCGGAGTTGGAATCTCGCAAACGCGAATAGGCGTATCGGTACAGATAGTCGCCGTATTCATCGACCCACTGTTCAGGATCGATGCGTTGTAATGGAGTTGTTGATGATTGGTCCACTGACGCCTCCGGTCGCTCCCGCCCGATCAAGGTTCGCTGCGGATTCGACGCACGCAATTGCCGCTAGCGTTTGGCAAGGAACAAACCATCATTTTACTCCAATTCCATTGACGGCCGAAGGTCAAATAGCGTAACGCCCGCAGTTTGCAGTTTGGGCTATGCGCCAGCAGACCGCCTCACCACGCTGCTCGCCGATGTGTTCTTGCCCGGCGGCGCCGTTTCAGCGCGTTACTTTCGGCGGCGGTATGGCGAGCAGGCTTTCGGCATAGCTTCGAACACGGAGTATAACAGAGCCGTAGGTCAGCTTTTGGTCGGATTCGTAATGGTCGCGGATCCTTTCAAGCTCCTTCCGAATTTCTGGCGTATCGCGATGGGAGCGAATCGAATCGAGCGTCCAAAGTTTGAGTTCCGATTCCAACGGATCGCATTGAAGATCGGCAACGGCGGCGCGCTCGAACCTGGTTTGGATGACAGCGGCAACCTGAGCGGCATTTCGGTTGGCGGTGCGTTCGCCAATCTTCTCGACGGTACTTTCCAGCAGCTTTTTATCTTCCGGGCTGAGCGTCGATTTGTCCACACGCGTCAGATACTGGAGCGTGAAGCCGTCGCCAACAACAGCCAGGCGGGCGACGGCCGTCCGCCAAGCGTCGTCGCCGGGCGTCATTGCAGCATGATGCAGATTCAGATATTCCCGCGGCGGCGATGCGTGGCCGGCGTGGAAATTGATTGGCGGCTGAAGCTCCCTGCCGCTTGTGCCGCGCAGCACCTCGCCAAGTTGCGAAATTTGGCGAGGCGTCTGGCCGCTGGTATCGAACAGCCGCACGGTGCTATCGGTCAAGGCCACGGCCAGCAGGCGGCCGTGGTGTGCATAGTCCAACGACGCGATGTCAGCGCCAAGATCAATAACGTGTTCCGGCTGGTCGCCGTCGCGCCGCCAGAGCCTGAGTTTTTTGTCTCCGCCGCCGGTGGCAATACTTTCACCGCCGGGAGAGATCGCGGCCGCGAAGACCCAACCCTCGTGGCCGGCGAAACGATGCAACTGCTGGCCGGTCGCCACATCCCAGAGCCGGGCTGTTTTGTCGTAGCTTGCCGTGAGCAGTTGGGCGCCGTCCTGGCTGAAGGCGACATCCAGCACATCGGCCTTGTGGCCTTCCAGCGTTCGCACGTGTTCACCGGTTTTCGTATTCCAAAGCCGAACGGTGGCGTCGCGGCTGGCGGAGGCCAGCAGTTTTCCGTCGGGGCTGACCGCCACGGCGGTCACTTGGCGTTCATGGCCGGTAAGCACTTGGGCCGTTCCGCTGGCAAGCTCCCAGATTCTCACGGTTTTGTCATCGGCGCCGGAGGCCAAGCGGGCGCCGCTGTTGAGAGACGCGTCGAGAAACACAACGCCATGCACATCGTCGGTATGGCCCGCCAGTTCGTGCACGAGTTTCCCCGTGGCCGCATCCCAGACCTTGATCAGGTTATCGCCCCCGCCGCTGGCCAGCAGGAGTCCGTCAGGGCTAAACGCCACGGAGAAGGCCCAGTTTTCGTGGGCGGGAATGGTTCGTTGCAATTGGGCGTTCGCCACGCTCCAGATTTGCACCAGGCCCAATCCGTTTCCGGTGGCCAACAAATCGCCCTTTGGGTTAAAAGCGACAGTTTTGAGTGCGTGCCTATAGATTGGCCGCAAGCGGAGTTTCGTCGCCACGGGGGCCAGTTGGGGTTGGTCGGGCGCGGCTTTTTTCGCGATAGGCGGCCGAGATGCAGCGACGGGCGGCTTTCGGCCACAACCCGCGATTGCAATGATGCCAAGGGCGGCAATCAGGACAACGCTGCTATCGCTCCAGGAAAATAGACGGCGAAAAACACGCGGCGGAAAGCTCATCCTGGCGCCCCTTGGCAAGTCGGTCAGGCAACGTCGATGAAAAATCGACCGTAACGACCGTCAAGGGTTTATACGAAGCGGAACGCGAAGTGTTTCTTGTGAATGCTCGAAAAGTGAATGTTTTTTCAGGTAAGAACGATCACACCTAAAGTCGGCAATGCTCGCCAAGTGAAGGATTGCGGCATTTCCAAACGTGCGCGGTAAAGCACGCTGAAGCCTACACTCCAACCCTGCTGTTTATACATAAGTTTTTTTGGCGCCGGCTCCGGAATGTGGGCGCCTCATGCCCACCTCTGTTCGGGCTCACCCAAACTTTGTGGGACATAAAAACAAGCTCGTACGACGCCAACGGGGCATCCACAAAAAGGCTGGGGAGGCTGTAATTTCAGTTTTCTTTTGAAACGGGGCTCCCGCGGCCCCCTTTTGTCGAGCTTGAGCGGCGGTCTTGTGCGGCATCGTTTCACCGCACGCTCTCATCAACACGCGTCACCCAAGCGAATCGAATTGGAATCAGCCACTAAAATCCCTGAAGAACCCCAAAGAGCAACGAAAGCAGCCTAAAGGCTGAACTCCAACGGCGCGGGCCTAGGCGGTGGTTGACGAACTTCCTTGTTGTTTTAGCGCCGGCAAGTCTAAAATAAGGGCTTGGGGTGCAATGAACCATTCCGAGGGGGGGAGTCCGCCGTGAGCATCGAATCAAATTCGCCAAGGTCGATCCGGTGGCCGAAAATCGGCCGGCTTCCAGAAGTGAACAGCCTCGGGTTGAAGACGCTGCTCAGGGTAAGAAGACTTTTTGCAATGGCGTGTATTGCCATGCTGCTCATGGCCACAACGCTCGTCGCGGAGGATGCCAAAGACTCTGCGAAGAACCCGCCGCCGGTTGATACCGAAGCGGCCATTCGGGAAAAACTGAACGCGAAGGTCACGGTTGAATTTATCGACACGACGCTGCACGAAGTGGTGAATCAGTTGGGCGCGGAGCACGACATTCCCATCGTGATCGATCAACTCGCAATCCAGGAAAGCGGCGCCCGCTTCTCCGGCAGTATCTTCGGCGATACCTCCAAGGTTTTCCGAAACCCTATTGGCGGAATCGCTGCAAGTAAAACGGCGGGCGTGCTGCGCGGCCCTCTCATCACCGACGCGTTCCGCGATATTTCTCTCGCCTCCGTTTTTCGGCGGGTGCTGCGGCCTGCCGAGTTGACCTTCGTGGTGGAAAAAGGAGTGCTCGTGATCACCACGCCCGACGCGGCGGAATCGCGTTTGGGGTTGCAAACGTACGACGTTGCAGATCTTGCCGGCAGACCAGTCGACGATACCGAGTTCGGCGTCCAGACCGACGGTCTGATCGAAATGATCACTGAGCTCATCCAGCCCGAAAACTGGGACGCAGTCGGCGGCCGCGGCTCCATCGAAACGTTTCGCGGCGTGCTCACGGTTTCGCAAACGCAACCATGCCAGCAAACCCTGGCCGGTTTCTTGAAGGCATTTCGCGCGGCGCGCACGGCGGCTTATGCGAGCGGCTTGGCGGCGCCGGCGTTGTCGTTCGCCACGGTGTTCAACGGCCACCCCGAGAGCGAAGCCAAAATCTACGCCGCCTTGGAAAAACCGGTGGATATTAATTTTGTTGTCACGCCATTTGCTGAAATCGCTTACGCCTTGAGCGACTTGGCGGAGGTGAACGTGGCCTTCGATTCCAAGGCCTTGGCCGAGACCGGCGTCGATTCCGAAACACTGGTGGCCTTCCAAGCCGAGCAGCTTCCATTGAAATATGCGTTGGCCCTGCTGCTTCGGCAACGCCAACTGACGTTTGCCGTTTACGATGAGAGTTTGATGATCACCTCGCGGGACGCGGCCGAGGAAAACCTCCTGCTTCGCTGCTACCCGGTGCTCGATTTGGTGGCCGATGCGCGCCCGTTGACCGACCTGCACGACACCCGTTTTCACGACTACCAATCTCTCATCGATTTGATTTCCAGCTCGATCGCGCCCGACAGTTGGGACGCCGTCGGCGGACCCTCTTCGCTCGAAGGCCATGACGGCGTGCTGGCCGTGTCCCAAACACTCGAAGGGCATGAGAATGTCTTGGCGTTGCTGGCGAAATTGCGAGCCGAACTGAAACGCCGCCCTCCAGGAAACGCGCCGCCCGTTTTCGATCCCCGCGCATTGACGTTGGAGGTGTACCGGGTTCGTTACCCCAAGCCCGAGCCGAAACCCAAACCGGCCGCCGCTAAACAAAGTCGGGCCGAGCCGTCCGCCGCTTCGCCCACCTTGCCGCAAACCTACGTTAGCTCAGGCCCGCCGCGCGCCAGCCTTGAGAGCTACGACCCCGCCGAACTTCGCCAGATCGTGATCGAACTCATCGCGCCGGAAAGTTGGGACGCCAAAAATAACAAACGCGTGTATATTCGAGCTGTCTCCGACCGGCTGCTGATTCGCCAAACGCCGGCGGTCCATCGGAAAATTCGCGCCCTGTTCGAGAAGTTGGACGTTCCCGGGTTTGCGAATCATGGCGGTATATACTGCTCCGGTGTTTTCGGCGGTCGGTAAGTCGGCCCTTTCGGCAGCAGTTTTTGGGTGCATGTCAGCTTTTGCAGGGTTTAGGCGGCGGTGGCGAGTGATTTTTGCGGGCGGCGGACGGTGGCTTGGCCGCGGCGATGGG
>QIKY01000392.1 GCA_003233175.1 Planctomycetaceae bacterium
CTCTGAGTGCTCTGTGCCCTCTGTGGCAAATTGATTGCCTGATTTGTTCGCGGGAAATTTACTGCCCGCCGGCGTTTCAAAACGCTGATTGTCGAAAAAATCTTGTTGAAAAAACAAGTCAAAACCCGTGAACGGTTACGTTTTTTCCCACGCTCCCTAGGACACACTCGCATGCTTCTCGGAAACATCAAACGTTGGACGTCCGCCGCTGTGTGTTTGGTTATTTGCCTCGTCAGTGTGAAGGCGGCGTCGGCGGCAACGTTGCAAAAGGCGGTGCGGGAGTTGGCGTTGGAAGTCAGCCAAATGATGAAGGGCAACGGCGAATCGGAGATCACGATGGGCTCGTTCGATGGGCCGGTGAGTCCTCAAATTATCAAAAAAACGCTCAAGGAAGAGCTGGAAAAGATCCGCGTGGGCAAACGTCCAGACGGAACCGCCCGGATGATCAAGGTCGACCCCGACGCCTTCTGGCGCGTCTCGGGCGATGTGGTCAAGGAGGCGTCGGAGTCGGGCGTCGTGATCAGGCTGGAAACGCAAATCAAGGATGAAAACGGCAAGGTTTGGGGCACTTGGGAGCGCGTGATCACCACGACCGAGGATATCGTCAGAATTGCCGCGCCGCCGCAATTGCAAACAGCGCCCACGCCGCGGGGAAGAGTTAATCCGGCGGCGCAGTACGCGGCGTTGCGGAAGGCGGTTATTAAACCGACGTTCGCGGCCCAGCCGGGACAAACCACCATTCGCCCCGCCGCTGGGAGTCCGTACCAAGTCGAGATTTTACAAAAGTCGGCCGGCGGCGAATATGAGCCCCGAACTCTGACCTCCAAACGCGGCAAGGCGAAAGTCGACCTGCGGGAAAACGATGTTTACGCGATTCGCGTTTATAATCACTCCGGCGCGCCGGTGGGCGTGCAGGTGTTGGTCGATGGCATCAACATCTTCGCCTTCAGCAAACAGTATGGCCCCGGCTCGCCGTTCGCCCAGCGTTTTGGGGCCGACGTGAAATTCGTGCTCGCTCAGCCTCAAACCACGGTCACGGGCTGGCACAAGTTCAATGGCCCGGGCGGTTCGCAAGAATTTTTGATCACCGAATGGGGCGCGAGCGCCCAAGCTGTGACCGGCAACCGCGACGACACCAACCTGGGGACCATCACCGTGATGTTCTACTCGGCTTGGTTCGAAGGGCAGGAGCCTCCCGCCGACGAACCAGCAGCTTCGCGTTCGGGCGCATCGGGAACCGGCATCGGCGAAAGGACCGACAACCATTTCCGGGAGCGGCCGACGTACTTCGGAAAATTTCTCGGCAGCGTGAGCGTGCGGTATCTTCGTCCCGACATTCCGCTGAACGCCGCCTTGCTCGTCAATGCTCCGGCGCGGTAGCGCCCATATTGGAGTGTGCGTTTGAGCGTATTTTCGTCGGTGTAGGGTGTTGCTGGCAACCACCAATGGCGTACGTTCCGCGTAGGCGATTCAAAGGGTGGTTGCAAGCAACCACCCTACGGCGCGCAGCATTGGCGCGCCGTTGTCCGCCTGCGCTGCAAAGGCACAAAACCTTGGTTCGCTGTTGTGTAACCGGGCGGCGGCCAAGGAGCGCTCGAACAATGAGCGTCGCCTTTCGCTCCGGTGTCAGTTGCTATCTTATGGTAATAGTATCGCGGGGTTGCGAGAGGTTGCCTGATGCTCGGCGCCACGCTACAACCAAGAACGACCTGGGCGGAGGCTAGGGCTCTGCCGAGGCGCAACCCGAGCGCCGCCCCAGGGGCCAAGAGCGGAGATGCAGCGGCCGCTGGTCGCTCCGCTCCTTTCGCTTCTTATCTCCGAGATTGGCGCCAAAGCGCTAAACCTTCGCGGGGCGAAGCCGCAAACCATTCGCTAACGCCAAGCAATCGATATTCCGCTTCACGCTGAACCAAGACAGCGGGAGCCGATGGAAAGGTGCTTCGCAATAATTGCACCATGCTCAGTTTGAAACGTACTTGATAATTCCCCACGATAGTGAAAATGAACTTGCCATATGGGTATCTTGATTCCTTTGATCGTCATCTTTTTTTCCTGCTTAATTATCTGGCGTGCATGCGACGGCTTTGAGGTGGCGTCGGAGTATCTTGGGCGCAATATGTCGGAAGGGGTGCGAGGCGGAACAATCAACGCCATCTCCAGTTCATTGCCCGAATTATTGACAACACTGATCGCGTTGTTTCTCATGTCCGATGTCGAAGGTTTCTCGATCGGACTCGGCACAACCGCCGGTAGCGCCTTATTCAACGGAATGATCATCCCGGCGGTCTGCATTTTGTCGGTCGTTGGCATGATGGTCTCTGGCGTTCGCGTCGATTCGGTCAACGTCTCCTTGAAAGTGCTGCTTCGCGACGGATTGACACTCATTTTTTGCGAGGTGATATTGATCATGACCATCAGCGGAAGTGTCCTGCACTGGTGGCAAGGATTGCTGCTCATGGCTTTGTACGCGGCGTATTTCTCGTACATGATTGGCTCGATGAAACGCGTTGATTCCAGTGCGAAAATTGAAAGTGCGGAAATTGAACACGAGCAAAACGATGACGAAGCCGATAACGACGACGAAACAAAGGGGCCCGTGGCTTCACTGTTCTATTGGCTTTCGCTCGGGCCGCTACTCGATTTGGAATTATTGCTCATTCGCGACCATCATCGCGAGCAGATGAAAAAAGAAAACTGGAACGGCTGGCCGTTGCTGTTGGCTTCCGCCGGAATTATGGGCGTCGCCTGTTGGATGTTGGTTCAGGCGTGCGAGTGGTTGGGGACCGGCGGTGGAAACGCCGAACACGCCTACTATGAACTGTTCGGTTACCAACTATCGGGGCTGGGAATGCCCGCGATGTTCGTCGCCGTTATTTTCGCGTCCATGGCCACCAGCGTGCCGGACACGGTGATCTCGATTCGAGACGCCAGAGACGGAGACTACGACGATGCCGTCGCCAATGCTCTGGGAAGCAATGTTTTTGACATCTGCTTCGCACTCGGATTCCCGCTGTTTCTTTATACGTTGCTCCATGGCCCCATTCATATGGACCCGCAAACGGTCGCCTTCAGCGGCGAACTGTGTTTGCTATTGCTATTGCTCACTATCGTTGGCTTTGCCGTGTACTACATAGGTCGCCGCGGGACAACGCAAGAAGGCGTGCGTTACGTGGAAATGAAACGCGGCAAGGCGTTCATGCTGTTAGCCCTTTACGCGATATTTGCAACTTACATCGTGGCCCGAGGCATGGACGCTCGCTGGACAGAACCCATCGCTGCCTTGCTGCGCGCCGCAGTTGAGTTGTTGCCATCTCTATAGGATACGGCGTTCGTTGCGATATTGGCCGTTTCACATTTACCGAATACAAGCACGAAGCGCAAGCGAGTGAATCAGCAAACGGTCATTCCCACGCAGGCGGGAACCCCAAAAACTCACTGACTCCCGCTACGTGCGGGTACGTTATTTTCCGCCGCTCGCCTAATAGTCGCCTTTCGCTTCCGCGAAAGAACGCTACTTTCGCAGCGAAAGGCGACGCTCCTTGTTCGAGCGGTCCTGGGCGACAACTATTCCTCCGCTATTCCTCCGCATCAGCGACAAAAACCACTGATCAGTTATGTAAAAACACGCCGAAGCGTACGCTCCAACATGCGCCGGCGGCGTGGCGAGCTATTTGTGTAAAAGTGGTATGATGCCTGTGAGTTGGCACAAAACAACACCTTCCATGAGACGAGGCATGCAATGACGATGAACGGAAAAACGGCGTTGGTGGTGGGCGGCGGCACCGGAATTGGCTTAGCGATTGCACAGGCATTTTCCGAAGCAGGCTGCAAAACGGCGATCGCCGGTCGGCGGGAAGAAACGCTTCGCCAAGCTTGTGAGGCTGCCGGCGCTGGGGGTTTGCTTTATCATACGGTCGATGTGGCCGACCGGGCGAGTGTGTTGGCATTGATAAAATGGGCTGAGAAAGAACTAGGGAAAATCGATATTTTCGTCAACTCGGCTGGCCTGAATATCCGCGACCGAACGCTCGCCGCGATGAAACCCGAAGAGTGGGATCATGTCTTGGCGGTCAACGCCACGGGCGCCTACAACTGCTTGTATGCCGTTTTGCCGGGTATGCGCCAGCGGAGCGATGGGGTGGTGGTGAATATCTCTTCGATCGCGGGAAAACGAGCCGTGCCGCTGGGCGGCGTGGCCTATAATGCGTCGAAATTCGCCATGACCGCCCTGGGAACGGCGGCTTGGTTGGAGGAAGCAAAAAATGGAATCCGGGTGACGAATGTGTATCCGGGCGAAGTGAATACTCCGATTTTGGAAAATCGTCCGGCGCCGGTGTCCGACGCACACAAGGCGGCCATTCTGCAGCCGCAAGACGTAGCCGCCATGGTGCTCGCGTTGGCGCAACTTCCGCCGCGCGCGCATGTGCCCGAGATCGTGATCAAGCCGTTGCAACAAGATTACGTTTGACAACGTTTATAATCTCAGCTTCTTGTCTTGATCGCCGACACGCGCTGCGCGGCCTCTGTTGCGGCGCCGCACGATCACTTAAAATTCGCTGCATCGAAGTTACCACCGACGCGCCGCAGGAGAGGTGAAGCAGTGACCACGCCGGAAAAAGTTCAGATCGTGGGAATCGGCGACGATGGCCTGGCCGGGCTGACGGCCGCCGTTCGGGAAAAAATCGAAAAGGTCGAATTGCTGATCGGTTCGGCGCGTTTGCTGTCGCTGCTGCCGCAAACTTCGGCCGAGCGGCTGACGGTCGAAGGCGGGCTCGACGAGATCGTGGCAAAAATATCGGCCTCGCCGGAAAAGAAAACCGTGGTGCTCACCTCCGGCGATCCGCTCTTTTACGGTGTGGCCCGGTTCCTCTTTGAGCACTTGGGAAAAGACCGTTTTGAAGTCACGCCGAACGTGAGCACCATGCAGTTGGCGTTCGCCCGCGTGATGGAAAGTTGGGACGACGCCTACCTCACCAACCTGGCGAACCAACCGCTGGCGCGGGTCGTGGAGAGGATTCGCATCGCGGAAAAAGTCGGGCTGTTCACAACCGAGGAAAATTCGCCCAGCGTCATCGCGCAAAAACTGCTCGACCTACACATCGATTACTTTCACGCGTATGTCTGTGAGAATCTTGGCTCGCCCGACGAACGAGTCACGCAGGGCGAATTGCGGGAGGTCGCGGGGCAGCAGTTCGCGCCGCTCAACGTGATGGTGCTGGTGCGAAAACCCGATACGCCCGACCGCCCGGTGGAAGCGGCCGGGCGGCGCCTCTTCGGCAACCCCGACGACGCCTTTCGCCAGTCGAAACCGAAACACGGTTTGCTCACCCCGGCGGAGGTGCGCGGCGTGGCTCTGGCGGAACTCGATCTGGGCTGCCGCAGCATTGTCTGGGATATCGGCGCCGGCAGCGGTTCGGTGGCGATTGAAGCCAGCCAGATCGCGTCTGAGGGAGCGGTGTACGCCATCGAAATGAATCCCGAAGATTACCAATTGCTGACCGCCAACGCGGAAGACTTCGGCGTGTTAAACCTGCACGCTGTTTTAGGCGCCGCGCCGGAAGCGTGGGCCGATCTGCCCGACCCCGATGCTATTTTCGTCGGCGGGACCGGCCGCATGGTCACCGATATCGTCACCCAGTCGCTCCAACGGCTCAAACCGGGCGGCCGAATTGTGGTCAACGTGGGCAGCGTGGAGAATGTTTCCAGCGTGTACGATGCCTTGTTCCAAGCCGTGGGTGAAGCCAACGCCTGGATGTTCAACATCGCCCGGGGCGTGTACCAATTGGAGCGGCTGCGTTTTGAATCGCTCAATCCCACGTTTCTCGTCGCGGCGAAAAAACCGGCGTGAGGCCGTAGTCGTGCGAAGCACAGTCCAGAAGCCCGGCTTTTTCAAAAAGCCGGGCTTCTCGTTCGCCAATCGTTGATGGTTCTTTGGCGCGAATCCTTAACGGTCGTTCCGAAGCGCCCTGTTTTGGCGTTTCCCCGTTTAAGGAGGATGCGCCAAGCAGGAATATCTCTGTTGAGTTGTCTTTCCCACCGGGACGAAACAACTATACGCGTTGTGTCGTTTTGCGGATCGGTTCCTGGAAGAACTCACCACCGCCGAGCGATGGCTCTCGCATGGGTTTGCAACATTGCAGCCCGACGTGCAGCCACATTCGTTGGCATGGATAGCAAATATTGTTTTGGGCAGCAAGGAGGCCCGATATCATGAAGTTACGACTCTATTTACAGGCTGCGGTTTACTGCACGGTGGTACTGGGGGCATCGCTGGCGAACGCCGCAGACGTCAATTTCTCTAATGAGGAACAACGTTTTCGCGAGTTGGAGAAACGAATCAATTCGCTCGAGACGGCGAAATTCGATGCGATCAGCTACACAGACAGCAGCCGACACGGTGCCAATCACGTCGCAAACCACAGCGGCGCCAGTTGCGGCGCCAGCCCGAGCGCCGCGTGCAGGTCGGGCTCCTGCTGGCTGCACCCCCGCCCCACGGCGCAATTCGACGCCGAGTTGGTGCTGCTTACCGCAAGTAATTCGGAAGCGCAAGTCAGTCATTCGCAGAATAACGTCAAGGCTGGCTTTCGCCTGGCGTATACCCGAGTGAATGAACGGGGGAATATATTCCGCGTCCGCTATTTCAATTTTGGAATCAACACGGAAGCGAACGCCAGCCGCTATGATCTGGAAATGGTTGACACCGAAATCGGCCGTCGTTTCACTCTGGGCGGCGGCTTGCATGGCGAGTTCACCGCCGGTGTTCGCTATGCCTCTTACAACGAGCGCAACGAGTTGATGTACAACAGCACCTTTGGGCCTCTGGTGGGCGTGCAGCTTCGCGGCCAAAAGTTCCTCCGCGGCACTTCGTTTGTCAACCTGCGTCATTCATTGCAATTTGGAGATGGCTTCGACTTCCAGAATGCTGCTACCCCCGGAACGTTCAGCATTACTGAGGTCCAACTCGGTCTTGAGTGGCGGCGTCCGTGCCGCATGGGCATGTTGGTCGTGCGAACAGCGCTGGAAGCCCAGTATTGGGGTGGCGTTCAGGATAACGACTCGGAAGATCTTGGCCTGATCGGCTCGGCCACTAGCATTGGCTTGGCCTATTAATCAATCTTGCAGAACTTGTCCCTGAACAAGTTCCAAACTGTCGCTCGGAAAAGCCCGGCATTTTCAAAATGCCGGGCTTTTATACTTCCCGTATCTTCTTTTTCCGACCGGAACCGATGTATGTCGAACGGCCCGCACGACGATTACCCCCAGCTTGCCGAGCCCCCGCTTGATGTGATTGCCGTTGGCGCGCATCCTGATGACGTGGAAATTGCTTGCGGCGGCACGCTGGCGAGTTTGGTGCGGCAGGGCTACCGCGTGGGCGTTATTGATCTTACCGATGGCGAACCGACGCCGCTCAGCCCTGGGCCCGAGGCGCGTGCGGAGGAAGCCCGCCGCGCCGCGGAAACACTGGGTGTGGAAATGCGCGTCACGCTCGACTTGCCGAATCGTCGTCTGTTCGATTGCTTTGAAACGCGCGTGGCGCTGGCCAAGGAATTTCGCAAATACCGTCCCCGGTTGGTGATCGGTTTTGGAGACAAAACCCCCCTTGCCTCACCCGACCATTGGCAGGCCATGCAAATTACCGACGCCGCCGTTTTCTATTCCCGCCTCACCAAGTGGGACGACTATTTCGAAGGCCTGCCGGTGCATACGATTTCCAAGCAACTATATTTTCGCTTGGCGTTCGAGCCGGAAACACTCGCCGGCTACAGCAGCCATTTCACGATTGATATCAGCGACACGCTGGAAACCAAGCTGGAGAGCATTCGTTGTTACGAATCGCAATTCCCGCCGGAAAAGGCGTATGTATTTGATCGCGTGCGCGGCGCGGCCACCAATTCCGGCGCCGCCGCTGGTTTTCTCGCCGGTGAAGTTTTCGTCAATACGCGGCCGCTCGGCGCTCCCAACCTGATGCACCTTATGTTCCCCGCAGTTTGACATTTACGTGAAAAACGGTTGGGTCATCGAGTGTTTCCGCCGCTTACGCCAAAATTTCCGGCACTAGGTTTCCATGCACGTCGGTCAAGCGAAACGGCCGGCCTTGGTAGGTGAAGGTCAGCCGTTTGTGGTCCAGCCCCAACAAGTGCAGAATGGTTGCTTGAATGTCGTGTATATGCACCGGCTGCTCGATAAGCCGGAAGCCGAGGTCGTCTGATTTTCCCATCGTGACGCCCGGCTTCACACCGCCGCCGGCCAGCCACATGGTGAACGCCTGAGGATGGTGGTCGCGTCCCAGGGTTCGATTCAAGGCGGCGCTGGCCTCCACCATGGGCGTGCGGCCGAATTCGCCGCCCCACACGATCAAGGTTTGGTCGAGCAGTCCGCGCTGTTTGAGGTCTTGGATGAGCGCCGCGATGGGCTGGTCGGTGAGGCCGCAATTTCGTTTGATGTTGCCTTCGACGTTGCTGTGGGCGTCCCAACCTTGGTGGTACACATTGATGAACCGCACGCCCCGCTCCACCAAACGCCGGGCCAGCAGGCAGTTGTTGGCGAACGATGTTTTCCCCGGCTGGGCGCCGTACATCGCCAGTGTTTGCTTCGATTCACTGGCCAAGTCCACCAACTCCGGCGCGCGGGCTTGCATTCGATACGCGGTTTCATAGGAGTTGATGCGCGTCGTGATGTCGGGGTCGCCGATGATATCGGCCTGACGCCGGTTCAGCGATTGAATCAAATCGAGCGAACGCCGCTGCGCCGCCCGATCAACGCCAGCCGGGTTCGACACAAACAAAATCGGATCGCCCTGGCTTCGAAACGGCGCCCCGGCGTACGCGCCGGGTAGAAAACCGTTCGACCAATTCGCGGCGCCGCCGCTGGTTCCCCGCCCGGTGGCCAAGACCACAAACGCCGGCAAATCGTTGGCTTCGCTTCCCAGGCCGTAGGTCACCCAGGCGCCCATGCTGGGCCGCCCCGGCAAACCGCTGCCGGTATTTAGAAAAAGCTGGGCCGGTGCGTGATTGAACTGGTCAGTGTGCATCGATTTGATGATCGCGATTTCGTCCACCACTTTGGCCAAGTGCGGCATGGCGCTCGATATCTCGGCTCCCGACTCACCATGCTTGGCGAACGAAAACCGAGGACCCAACAGCGAGGCGTCGCGGCGAATGAACGCGTAACGCTGGTCCTTGACGATTTCCGGCGGGATCGGCTTGCCCTCCAACTTGGCGAGCGTCGGCTTGTAATCGAACAGGTCGAGTTGGCTCGGCGCCCCGGCCATGAAGAGATAAATCACACTCTTGGCCTTGGCCGGAAAATGTGGCGGACGCGCCGCCAACGCGCCGCCCGCCAACTCATCAGCGGAGGCCGCTGGCGGATTCAATTCAGCAGCCAGCAAACTCGCCAAGGCAATTTTCCCCACGCCGACGCCGCACTGTTGAAAAAAATGGCGGCGGCCGGCGCGCCGTAACTTCGCGGCGATAAAATTATTTTCAGGTGTGTTCATGGTCTTATTTCGAGAGTGCGGCGTCGAGATTCAATAAGCTGCGGGCGACCAGCGTCCAGGCGGCCCAGGCAATGCGAGCGTCTTGATCGACATTTTCAGTTTTGGATTTATCGGCTGTAACCACGCCGAGAATTTTGGCCGTTCGATCGGGCGCGTCGGCCAAGGCGGCGCGTTCTTGCTGTTGGAAGGCGACAATCAATTGGAGTTCGTCCGGCTGGGGAGGGCGCGTGAGGCACTGCCGAAATAGGAACGCCGCCCGCTGCGGAGCGGCGTCTTGTTCGAGTGGCTGTTGCTGCAACGCTCGGCGGGCAAGCGCCCGCGCCGCCTGCATCACCACTTCGTCATTCAACATGGCCAACGCCTGCAGCGGCGTATTGGAAACATCGCGTCTTGGCACGCAGGCCTCACCGCTGGGAGCATCGAAAAGTCCAAACGCGGCATACGGCGCCGTGCGTTTGTTGAACGTATACAGCCCTCGGCGGTAGCGGTCTTCTCCCGCACTCACCACCCATTTCAAGGGGCCGTACGCCGCTTCCGTAATGCCCGCCGGTTGGCTGGGAAACACGCTGGGGCCGCCCTGCTTCCCGCTCAGCAATCCGCTGTCAGCCAGTATGATATCTCGCACCGTTTCAGCAGACACCCGCCCTCGCGGACCTCGCGCCAACAGCCGATTTTCAGGATCTTGCCGCAACTGTTCCGCCGTCACGCGAGACGACTGCCGATACGCCGCGCTGGTGACGATCAAGCGGTGCATCTGTTTGATCGACCAACCTTGGCTTTGAAACTCCACGGCCAACCAATCGAGCAATTTTGGGTGCGTGGGCGTTTCGCCCTGGAGGCCGAAGTCTTCCATGGTGCGCACGATGCCGCCGCCGAAGAACTCGCCCCATTGCCGGTTCATCACGACACGCGCCGTGAGCGGATTGCGTTGGTCGACCAACCAACGAGCAAAACCCAGGCGGTTTCGCGGGAGGCCGGTCGGCCACGCATGCAACGACGCCGGAACGCCGGGCGTCACCACTTCTCGGGGTTTGAGAAATTCACCTCGGTGATGGCGGTGCGTTTGCCGGGCGTGCTGCGGCGTTCGCTCTTGCATGACCAGCGACGCCGGAAATTCAGGACGCTTCTTCCGCAAGGCTTCAATCTTGGCGCGTTGCTCGGCCAATTCCGGCGCTACACTCAAATAGTACGCTCGCAGTTGCCGCCGCTCGGCGTCTGACCAATCTTCGCGGGCGCGCAGCAAGATGCTTTCGATTTCAGCCGGCAGCGTGGTTGCTTGCGGGGCGGCGTCGCTGGTGAAGGAAATGCGGAAACGGCCCAGCGTCATCTGATGGATGTACTGATTGTGGAGTTTGACGACCAGCCGTTGCTGGGCGCCGCTCGGCATGAACGTTTGCTCCAAAGGCAAGACAATATGATGCGCCCGGCCAACGCCCTCGCCAATCGACCAGCCGGTGTCGTACTTGCCGTCGATGGTCAGTTCGGCCGAACGCCCCTTCGGCGCGGCGTGGCTGTGCGTCGGCCGACGGAAAGCGATTTTCGTCGGCGAGCTTTCTTTTTCCGCGGTGTTCCGGGCGACAAACAGTTCCACTTCGCCCAGCAGAAAATCGCCCTTGGCGCCGGCGCCTGAATGAAAAATCGCCCGCCCCGGCCCGCCGGCGGGCAGGGAAGGATCGGGCAAGGCTTCCAGCCGCAAGGCGGTAATCGGCGCGGCGCCGGCTGGCAGCTCCACCACATACGTATTGTTATTGGGGTTATCGCCGCTGACCAGCACCGACGCATCGGCTAATATCGTGAAGGTAACGCTCTTGGTCGACGACAGACCCAGCGGACCGACCGACCGCCAATCGCGACACTGTTTCGCCGCCGACGCGGTCCAGGCTTCGAAGCACTGTTGCAAATTCCGGGCGCGACGCTCCGCCGCTGTTTTTCCGGAAGCGTCTTTATCGGGTACGCCGCCTTTACTGGAAGCATCGTCAGCGGGAAGCGGGAATTGGGTGGCCAAGGCCGCTAGGAGCGAGGAAATTTCTTCGTCTAGCCGGGCTCGCTCGGTGGCGATTTTTTGCGAACGCGTGGGAAGTTCGAGTTCGTCGGCGTTGTTCAAAAAGGCGAACATCTGGAAAAATTCTGTGTGGCTGATCGGATCGTATTTGTGCGAATGGCATTGGACGCAAGCCAGCGTGAGCCCCAGCCACGTGGCGCCGGTGGTGCTCACCCGGTCGACCAACGCGTAGTAACGAAACTCCTCCAGGTCGACGCCCCCTTCTTCGTTGAACATCGTGTTGCGATGGAAACCGGTGGCGATGCGCTGTTCCAAGGTGGCATTGGGCAACATATCGCCCGCCAATTGTTCGACGGTGAATTGGTCGAACGGCAGGTCGGCGTTGTAGGCCTGGATCACCCAATCGCGATACGGCCACATCGTGCGGGGCCGGTCTTTTTCGTAACCGTTGGTGTCGGAGTAACGCGCCAAATCGAGCCAACGTCGCGCCCAATACTCGCCATATTGCGGCGAAGCCAACAGCCGGTCGACCAGGCGTTCATACGCGGCGGGTTGTTCGTCGGCCACGAACGCATCGGCTTCGGCGGGCGTGGGCGGCAAGCCGGTCAAGTCCAGATACGCACGTCTGGCCAAGGTGAATCGATCCGCCGGCGGCGAGGGTTTCCAGCCGGCGTCTTCCAAACGACGCAGCACGAAATGATCGATCGGATTGACCGGCCAGGCAGTCGCCTCGACTCGCGGAAGTTTCGGACGTTGCGGCGCAATGAACGACCAATGCTTGGTGTACTTGGCGCCGGCGGCAATCCAACGGCGAACCAACTCCGCCTGCTCGCTGGTGATTTCGCGTTGCGAATCGGGCGGCGGCATGCGGAGGTCTTCGTCGTCGGTGGTGATGCGCAGATAAAGTTCGCTCTGCTCCGGCTTGCCGGGCGCAATGGCCGCGCCGGAATCGCGCACCTGATAGGCGGCTTCGGGTAAATCGAGCCGCAACTCGGCCTCCCGCGCGTCTTCATCAGGACCATGGCATTGAAAACAGTTGGCCGCCAGAATCGGACGAATATCGCGACTGAAGTTGACATCATCCTCGGCTCGCAATTCACCCGCCAGCGGCAAGCAACCGAGCAAACAAGCGGCCAACAAACTCCGACTCACAACATGCAAATAACGGTGCGACATAAATCACTTGAAAGGGAAAGCGTTTGCGGTTTGAGAACAATGGCGGGAATGCTCAGGGTGCGATTCATTATAACACGGGCTCGCGCCGTTGGAGTTCATGCTTCAGCATGTTTTCGTTATAGAGCCCTACGAAAACATGCTGAAGCATGAACTCCAACGGTGGACGAAGCATGCTGAAGCATGAACTCCAACCCTACAGCGACTTCCAGTCGATGTCGGTCGGCAGTTCATTGTCGCCGTGGCGCACATGCGCCAAAAGCGGGGGCGTGCAGCGCATGGCCAGTTGTTCGGCGTTGCTCGAAACGCTGGCGTCGGAGTTCGGGGGCCGGCAATCGTTGAGCACCACGCCCGCTATATCGAGGCCTTCGCGAAACGTGACCGCCGTGATCAGCGTTTGCAAGGTTTGATTGATAACGCCCAGTTCGTTGGCCGCCACGACAATCAGCGGATAACCGAAATCGTCGGCCAAATCGGCCACGTATTCATCGTCGCTCATCGGCGACATCAACCCACCGGCGCCTTCCACCAACACGATATCGCAATGGCCGGTCCAGGCGGTAAGCCCATTGCGCAGCAGAGCGGGGTCGATTTCGACACCTTCAGCGCGGGCGGCCAAATGCGGCGCAAGCGGCGCCGCGAACGTTTGTGGACAAACCTCCGCCAACGACAACGGCCGCCCCGCCGCCTCCCAGAGTTGAACGGCGTCGTCGGAGAGCAACACGCCTTCGTGCAAATCGCAACCGCTGGCGGCCGGCTTGTAGACTCCCACGCTCAAACCATTGGCCCGCAGCCGACGAGCCAACAACGCGGTTACGTAGGTCTTGCCGACCTCTGTATTCACACCCGTGATGAACAGTCCGCGTGGTGGGTATGGGTCCATATGAGCGTACGCTTTGTTTTCTACCAGGATAATCCGACCACGTTGTTGTATCGTTCTGGCCGGGCTGCGAGAATAGGGGCGTTACGCTCTGGGCTTCCCCTGGTCTGCCCCATTCCATTCTTCGGCCTCGCTATGGGTCTCAAAAACATGCACTTGAAAACGTTTTTTTTGTTTTTTCTGATGCTGGCGCCAGCCTCCTTTGCGGGAGCCGACGAAGCGAAACCTCTGTACGTGCAAACGAAGAACATCGTTTTCGCGGAAGAGTACGGCGTGGGCCTGCTGCTGGATGTTTTCCGGCCCACGGGAAAATCGAACGGGCTGGCGATTGTCGACGTGGTGAGCGGCTCGTGGCATTCGAATCGGGCCAAGCTGCGCGACCATAAAAGAGCCCAAATGTTCGACATTTTTTGCGGACGCGGCTTTACGGTGTTCGCCATTCGTCCTGGTTCGCTGCCCAAATTCACCGTGACCGAAATGGCGGCTCATGCGGCGGAGGGCGTTCGTTGGGTCAAGCAACACGCCCAAGAATACCAAATCGATCCTAATCATTTGGGAATTACCGGCGCTTCGGCGGGTGGGCATTTGGCTTGCTTGGTCGCGGTCACGAACGGCCGCACCGCCGCAGAGGGCGCTTCCGCCGACGCCTCGGTGTGTGCGGCGGGCGTGTTTTTTCCGCCCACCGATTTCCTCGACTACGGCGGGATAAAAATTGAGGTTCGCGTCGACAACGGCCTCGGCGGTTTGCTGTGCAAACTGGCCTTTCCGTTGGGCGTCGAGCACCTCACCGACGAACAAATTGAGCAGCGTATTGTAAGTATTTCGCCGGCGCGGTTGGTGAAGGAAAATGCGCCGCCCTTTTTGTTGATTCATGGCAGCGGCGATTTTATAGTGCCCCTGCAACAGTCGAAAAACATGCTCGCGGCGCTGCATGAGAAAAAGGTTCCCGCCGAACTGATCATCAAAAAATTGGGCGGGCACCCCTGGCCGACCATCCATGAGGAAGTGGAGGTGCTGGCGGACTGGTTCGAAAAGACCCTGGCCCCCGCGGCGTCTCCCTAGGACCGGAAATGTTGACTTTTTTTGATCCTAATCGGCCTTGTTTTCCAGGCGGCCTGTCGGTACTATCCCCCCGCATTTTCTTCGGTGGGTGATTCTTGTGCTAGCAGGAGGCGTTCGACATGCGCCGCGTCGCGTGTTCAATTTGGTGGTTTCTTTGTGCGTGCCTGATGCTGGCGGGCTGTAATCAGAATCCGTATGGGGCGCAGTCCGCTGGTCTTCCGCCGCAGCAACAGAAGTACTTGGCGGGGGTCCAGCAGCTTGAACAACGGGCCCAACAGCTCGACACCAACAACAGCGACCTGCACACCCAGTTGGCCGATTCGCAGCGTCAAAACCAAGTGCTCGACGAGCAAATCGTATTATTGCAAAAGCAACTAGCCGATTCGGCCACGCAGCTTCGCACCAGCCAATTGGCCAACCGTGAAATGGAACTCACGATGAAGCGGGTTGAATTGGCGAAGTCGGAGGCCGACGAGCGCTCACAAACGCTGCAAGCTTCCATGCGGCGGCGCGGCGGCGCAAGCATCACGGCGAACAACAGCTTGCAGCAGACCCTGCCGACGGTGAGCGCGCCGGGAGTGAGCATTCGGCGCGACGGCGATGTCGTGAGAATTGAAATCCCGGCTGATCAACTGTTCCCTCGCGGCGGTTCTCAACTATTACCCTCCGCCGCGACGGTGCTTGATCAGGTGGCCAACATCATTGCCGTGCAATATCCGAAACAGATCGTCGTGATCGAGGGGCACACCAGCAGTGAACCTCTGCTCGACAAACGTTTCGTCACGCAGCACGCATTATCCGCCGCGCAAGCCACCACGGTTTTCGAGCAACTGAGCCAGAGAAACCGCCTGCCCGCCAACCAATTGCGGATCATGGGGCAAGGCGCCGCCCACCCCTTGGTATCGAACGCGACGACCGCCGGTCTGGCGAAAAACCGCCGTCTGGAGTTGGTCGTCTATCCCGACCAATTCTCGAACTGAAGCTGGCCCGGATAACGATTTCATGATGTTGAACGGCGCGGGCGGTTTATTTTCCGCGGGTTGCCTGTTATAGGTCCGCGAAATTCCGCAGAATTTTCAAGCCCTCAGCCTGACTTTTTTCAGGATGGAACTGTGTGGCGAAGAGGTTTTCGCGTTGGATCATCGCGCAGAACGGGCGATGATAATCGGCCTCAATCGCGACGACGTCGGCGTCAAGCGGGGCGGCGTAATACGAGTGGACGAAATAAAAATACGCACCTTCCTCGACGCCCCGCAATATCGGCGACGGCTGCCGAATAATGGCCTGATTCCAGCCCATGTGCGGAACCTTGTACTCGCTGGGCAGATCAAACCGCACAACATCGCCGGGCAACACGCCCAGCCCTTCATGCTCGCCGTCTTCAAAACTTCGTTCGAACAAGAGTTGGAGTCCCAGACAGATCCCCAAAAAAGGGCGATTCGCCGCAATGGCCTCTTGGAGCGGCGTTACTAAATCTCGGCGGCGTAATTCGGCCATGGCGTCTTGAAAGGCGCCCACGCCGGGAAGCACCACTTTCTCCGCCGCGGCAATCACGGCAGGGTCGCTGCTGATCATCGCTTCGCGTCCCACTTTTTCAAAACCCTTTTGAACGCTGCGCAAGTTGCCCATCTGGTAGTCGACAATAACAATCATCATTTACTCATTCAAATGCGAAACGAAGGAAGCCCGGCAATGACAAAGGCGCCGCTCAGCCTAGGCGGAAGCAGGAAAATAATCTACCGGTCTTGGGTGAGCGGCCGGCGCTCATTTTCGACACGTGTTCTTCCCATTTCAAGGCGGCCCCAATAATGTGCAACGCCGGAGAATCATCCTGGAAAGCGTTTCTCCAACGCGCGTTAGGCCTTGTGCGCATTCGAAAAACACGGAATAGTGATCATGAAACGTTCCAAGGTGAGCGGCAGGCGTAAATTTACCTGCCGCTCGCCTAGGGAAGAGTGGATAGTTAAATCTCGGATTGGCTTCTGCAGCGGGACGTCGTTTTTCCACACTTGCTTAATCGTTCCCGTTTAGCGGCCCAACGACTGAATTGAGAAGCGATGTACGATTGCGTGATTGTCGGCGGCGGCGCCATTGGGTTGTCTTTGGCGTACGACCTAGTAGGGCATGGCCTGCGCGTGCGCGTGCTCGACCGAGGCCAGCCGGGCAGAGAGGCCTCTTGGGCCGGCGCCGGAATCTTGCCGCCGCCGGTCAGGCAAAACGCACAAGATCCGCTCGACCAACTGCGCGCCTTGAGTTCGCAACGGCACGAGCAGTGGGCCGCGCAGTTGCGTGAAGAAACCGGCGTCGATACCGGGTTCCGCCGTTGCGGTGGCGTTTATTTGGCGCGCAGCGCCGGTGAGCACGCGCTGCTGGCCGGCATGATGAGCGTGTGGAGCGAGCAGGGAATTCGCGCCGAACGCATCGACCGCGAAACGCTCTGCGAAATGGAGCCGGGGCTGCGCGGGCCGAACCTCGCCGAACGCTTCAAATCGGCTTACCTGATCCCCGACGAAATTCAAATTCGCAATCCTTGGCACATGCGTGCTTTGTTGCAGGCGTGTGAACTGCGCGGCGTGGAAGTATCGGGCCAATGCGGCGTGACCTCGTTCGAACGTGCGGAAGGGCGCATCGCGGCCGTGCAAACCGAGAACGAGCGTATCACCGCCAAGCAGTTTTGTATCGCCGCCGGGCCCTGGACGCGCCGTCTGTTGGCCACGCTTGGAATTGCCAACGGCGTGGAGCCGTATCGGGGGCAGATTGTCCTTTTTCGCTGCGAGAAACCGCCGCTGACGCGCGTCATCAATGAAGGGCCCCGTTATTTGGTCCCCCGCGACGACGGCCGCGTGCTTGCCGGTTCGACCGTGGAAGAAGTTGGCTTTGAAACAGGGAACACGCCCGAAGCTGTTGGAGAACTAACCGCGTTCGCCCACGAGTTGTGTCCGGCGTTGGCGGCTGCGCCGGTGGAAAAAACGTGGTCGGGCCTGCGGCCTGGAACGCAAGATGGGTATCCTTACATCGGCAAGGCGCCGGGCTGGGAAAATCTGTTCGTGGCGGCCGGGCATTTCCGCAGCGGCTTGCATCTTTCCACGGGAACGGCGGTCGTGCTTGGTCGGCTGATGCGCGGCGAATCGCCGGAAATGGATCTGTTCCCCTTTCGCGTGGGCCGTGGCTGAGGCCGTCCGCCAAGACACCGGAACACGGCGACGCGAAACGCTTGTTCCACCATTGTTCCTTAGCACCGTTCAAGAAATAGATAGTCTGATGTGCTGTTTTGCCCCAGTTGGGCGTTGAGCTTTAAGAGTGTGCTAGAGTTTAGCACCCACGCAAAGGAGAAACTCAATGTCGAAAAGAACCAGTACGGCTGTGGCTGGCGCCTTCGCCGCGTCAGTAATTTTTGCAACTGCGCAAGTTTGAGTGATATCGGTGCGTGCTTGCGTACGATGAATGAGGGAGATCGACATACGGCAATTGGCGCCTTGGTGGAATACAAAGATGGAACTGTCTTCCCGTTTAACAATATTGGCAGCCAGCGCGCCCGGCGGTACAGCCCGCCAATATCGGGTGCAATGTATCTCGCATACGAGCGGCGAATGGCGCCTGCATTCCTCGTTCGCCAGCCTCGAATCGGCGTTGCAATGCGTGGCGGCTCTGGAAAAGGGCGGCCAGAAAGCCCGGCTGGTGCGTTACGCTATTGCGCCCGCCGCCGCGTAACCGAACTAATGCTGCTCATGACGCATCGAACGACGACGCTCCGATCCAGAAGCCCGGCTTTTTGAAACAGCCGGGCTTCTCACAGCAACGCTGGGTTGCTCCGGTTGAAGAATCAGCCACCTGTTGTTTATACATAAGTTGTACGATGGCCTTCCAAGGCTGTCGAAACAGGGTCTTCCGGGAACAGACCGACGGCCTTGGAAGGCCATCGTACGTTGTCTCGGTGCATTTGCGTATAAACAACAGGCGGGTGCCTCGGCTGGCTTGGACAAAGCCACCCGAACAGAGAGAAGCAATGCCGGGCGAAGGTTCATTCCACGAAGCCCGGCCCCGCAATGGGGCGAAATGAGAGTCGTAAGAAACGAGCCGTGCGGAAAAGAAAAAGGGGCCTCTGACGCGTCAAAAACAATTTGACGACGGCGAATGGCCAGGGGCAAGGCAAACCAGTTCGCGATTACAACGTCAGGGGCCCCTTTGGGCCAGCTATTGTGGTCAGCAGTGCTTGCGACCACGCTGCTCTTCAAAGCAGGTTTTGGGCCGAAATGCGATTGCCTCCAAGAAAATAAAGAACTGAAACTGCAAGTCTTTATAGGTGCTGCATTTATAGTTTTTGTTTTTCTTGATCTGCTTGGCCCGCCACCAGAAAAAATCACCAGTGTACGATTTTGCGATCGAAAACATGTAGCGAAATAATACATTGCGGCATTTTGCAGCACTTCCGCGTTTGGCGGAGTGTAGTACCGGCGGCGATGGCAGACGTTTATACTTCACACGGCCATATGCTCAGTATTAGCCACGTGAAGCACATCTACCGTTTCGTCGCTCAGGGAACGTTTGCGAAAATCATGACGTTGGCAGTCCAACAATTGCCCGACTCCGCTCAAACTGTGTTGGTGGTTGTGAACCCGAACGCAGGCGCGTGGTCTGACGATGCGTCGATCGAAAAACTGGTAACTCTTTTGCGAGATAAGGGATACGTCGTTGAAACGCTTTCTGAGGCCGAGCAATTGCATCGTTCGGCCGAGGAGCATCTTCGGCATGAGCGGCTTCGCGCCGTGGTGTCGGTCGGCGGCGATGGCACGGCGGCGTGGGTGGTGAACGCGACGCCGCCCGGCGCGCCGATTGCAATTTATCCTAGGGGCACCGAAAATCTGTTGGCGAAGTATTTGGGCCTTGAAGCCAACCCCGCCGATGTCTTTCAGATGATCTGCGATGGCCGCACCGTATCGCTGGACGCAGGAAAAGCGGGAGACCGTGTGTTTCTGCTCATGCTGAGTTGCGGATTCGATGCGGAGGTGGTCCGGCAGGTTCATATGTCTCGGCGCGGCCACATCTGGAAATTTTCGTACATCAAACCAATTTGGCGCGCCTTGCGTACATATAGTTATCCGGAAATACGGGTGCTTTCAGCCGGCGCCGAGGTGCAACGCGCGCGTTGGGCGTTTGTGGTCAATCTTCCTCGGTATGCGGCCGGATTAAAAATCGCGCCGTTTGCCCAAGGCAACGATGGTTTACTGGATGTTTGTCTGTTCACCCGGGGCGGACTCTGGGCCGGGCTGACTTATTTAACCAGCGTTTTTTTTCAAACGCACGTACACCGCTCCGACTTCGAGCACCACCTTGCCAGCCGTATGAGAATTGAATCCGAGACGCCCGCTCCTTACCAACTCGATGGCGATTATGGCGGCGAACTCCCCGTTGAGGTGGAAGTATTGCCGTCTCGGCTGACACTCCTGGCGCCGCGTCATTGGGTGGAGCGACAACCCGGCGCCGTTGCGGAATCGTCGGGCTAATCTTTTTTTGGAACGAAAAACCGTGAATGCATCGCCCTCATCGCCGCCCAACACTGCGCGTGTTGGTCCTTATACTTGCGGCCCTGGCAATCCGCTCTTGGTGATTGCCGGCCCTTGCGTGCTGGAAGACGAAGCATCGGCCTTGCAAATCGCGTTCGCGCTGCAACAGACCTGCCGTGAATTGCCCGTGCAACTCGTATTCAAGGCTTCGTTCGACAAGGCGAATCGGACCAGCATCGATTCGTATCGGGGGCCGGGCCTGGAGAAAGGCTTGGCGATTCTTGCGCGGGTATCGCGGGAAACCGGGTTGCCTGTCACGACCGATATCCATGAGCCTTACCAGGCCGCGCCGGCGGGAGAGGTTTGCTCGCTGCTCCAAATACCGGCCTTCCTGGCCCGCCAAACCGACCTCCTGGTGGCGGCGGCGAAAACCGGTTGCGCGGTGAACGTCAAAAAAGGGCAGTTCCTCGCCCCAGCCGACATGCAATATGTTTTGAACAAACTCCGCGCCGCCGGTTGCCGCAACGCGCTGCTCTGCGAACGCGGCACTTTTTTTGGCTACGGCCGCTTGGTGAACGACATGCGCGCCCTGCCGGCCATGCGCGCCCTCGGCGCACCGGTGGTGTTCGACGCCACGCACAGCGTTCAAGAGCCCGGCGGCCAAGGTGGTTCGACCGGAGGGAATCGCGCCATGGCGGAGCCCTTGGCGCGGGCCGCCGCCGCGATCGGCATTGACGGCCTGTTCGTGGAAACACATCCTGATCCTGATTCGTCGCCCAGCGATGGTCCTAATATGGTTCCGCTCGACGCCATCGGCGGATTTTTGCAACGAGTCGTGAGTATTCGCGAACTCGTGGAGAGCTTTAACTCATGAGCGACGTTTCCGTATTTTCGAACCGCAACGCCCCGCCGCGCCCAACCTTTGGGGCGTTCGCCGCCGTTTTTTGGGGCGGCGTCCGCAGTGTTGCGCTGCTGTGTTTTTTGCTGACGCCAGCCGGTTGTGGGACATCCGCTCCGCCGATAAGCGGCCAACAGCAGAACGCTTTTAATGCGGCCAATAGCCTCGACACCGCCTTGGAAACCTTAAACAGGATCGATCAATTATCGATGGTGCGGGCCAGGCAGGAGGTTTTGTACCATCTCAACTCCTGGCTGGGCGCCCAGCCAGCCGAAGCGGCGAATTCCGCGGCTGGGCCTCGTTGGCGGGCCGACAAGCTCATCGCACGTCTCCCCCGGGCGATTCGAGAAGCGCCCAACTTGAAAGATTTGGACACACTTCGTTTTTTCCCCGAAGACGTCATCTATTTCCAGCAGGTGGTCTGGACGCGTGATATTTCGCAATGGGTGGCCGAGCGCGCCGACCGGCCCGAATTCTTGGACGCGGCGTCTGCTTCGAGCGGCGATCTTAACGCCGAACAAACCTATCAGTTGGCAATGGCCGCCGCGATTTTCGACTGGACGGTTCGCAATGTACGCTTGGAGGAAATGCCGCCCGAACCTGACGCGGAGAAAGCGGGGCCTTCCGCAACCGGGAGCGCCGCGCCGGCCGCCGCCCCGCCTTCTCTGCAAGCCCCGCCTTCTCTGCAAGCCCCGCCTTCTCTGCAAGGCCCGCCTTCTCTGCAAGGGCTGCCCGGCCCCGGCTACCAAAGGTATGTCTGGCAGACGCTCTTATTCGGCGTGGGCGACGCATTCGAGCGCGCCCGTGTTTTTATCGCCTTGGCTCGGCAGCAAGAGCTCGATGTCGTGATGCTGGGCGTGGAGCAGCGGTCGGGAAAGGTGCTGCCCTGGGTTCCCGCCGTGTTGCTCAACCAACAATTGTATCTGTTCGAGTCGGCTCTGGGGCTGCCGATCGCGAGAGCGAATGGAAAAGGAATCGCCACCTTGGTTGAGGCCGCCACCGACCCCCAAGTGCTCAACGGCCTCGACGTCGACAAATACAAGTACGCGGTGCGGGCCAACGGGATTCAAGACGTGGTGGCCATGATCGATGCAGAGCCGGAAAGCCTGGCTAGGCGGTTTTACATTGTCGAACGCGCGCTAACCGGCGACAACCAAATGATTCTGACGGTTTCTCCATCTCGACTCGCAAAACGATTGAGCAAGTGCGAACACCTTGACCACGAACGCACCCAAATTTGGCGCCTGCCCTTCGACACCATCATGTATCGAAGCGTGCTTGCGCAGCGGTTGGCGTTCGACCAACGTGTTCGCCAGCTATTCAGCGAAGAGGCGTTGTTCGCGCCCGCGACTCCCCTGGTGCTGGGGCGTTACGCACATTTTCGTGGCGATTTTTCTCAAACCGACGACACAACCGGCGCCGCGATGTATTACATGCAGTCGCGAATAGCCGAACGCGTGATCAGCGATCTTGATAAATCGCAAGATGCGCGCAACGCTGTCGGCTTGGTGCGGTCGGCCAGCGATACCGACGACACCTGGCGTTTGAGCATTGCCGGCTCCCAGCTCATGATGCGAAAAGTCAAACTGCTGGCTAGTCTTTACGCCGGGCTGGTGCAATATGAACAAGACAAATACGATATCGCGATCGATTGGCTGAAGGAGCGCACCATCAAACTCGACCCTGAAAGCCCGTGGTCGCGGGCCGCCGAATACAATTTGGCGCGCGCCTACGAAGCGTCAGGACGCTACGACGAAGCCCGCCAGATCTACCTCCATTCCACATCGCCCCAGCAACATGGCGATCACTTGCGGGCGAGTCGGCTGCCCCAGAATGAAGCTTCGAAACCTGCGGCCGATGAGTCGTAAAACGGATGATCGGCGCAGGGCTGCTCGCTTTATCGCTCTTCCAAAGACAGCGCGGTGATGATTTCCTCGGCGCCAGGCGTGATTTTTCGGATCTTTTCGGCCAGCACGGCCTTTTCTGAAGTGCTCGCCTTGGGGGCGCGGACCTTGTATTGTGTAATTTTCTCGCGCCGCTTGCGGCGACGGCGAATCTCGCGTTTACGCTCACTAGCGGGCACGACACACTCCTGTTTTTCTTGTTAGACCTGAAAACAAACCAACCCGGCGTCCACAATCCCACAGCCACAATCCCACAGCCACCGGCTGGTGGAAAACCACTATCTGCCGAAACCTCACAACGCCAAGCAGGTGCGTAGGTTACGTCAATTCGCTGGAAGCAGGCCAGACGACAACGCACACCCTATCACGCCGCCGCTGCGTCGTCAACGCATCTGGCGCCTCACCTGGCGAGGGAATCCCTGGGAGCATTTGAGAAATAATTGCCTTATCGTCGCCTTTCGCAGCGAAAGCAGCGTTCTTTCGCAGCGAAAGGCGACATTCCTTGTTCGAACGTTCCCTAGCCTGGGGCCCTTGATCAAGCCGGCTGTTGGTTGCCGCCGATTGTTCGCGGGCCCGATTTCTCACAACGTGCTGGGGCCTAATTGGCCGAAACGCCTGCATTGGCGAGAATTTCGCGGCCAAGGCAAGGGCCTGATTTACTTGTCAAGACGAATTTTTCAAACTAACATGTAGCTTGCGTTTGAACAATTCCGGGAAAGGTTGCGTGCGCCCTGGTTCTGTTGTTGATAGATTTAAGTAGAAATAACAGGCCCCTTACCCTGTTGGCTGATTTTCCACCCGCAACTCGCGTGCCTCCGAGTCTCGTACTATGCCGCCGCCAAGCGAACGTGGGGGCCGCGTGAGGCGTTGGGGCGGTCGCGTGAGGCAATGTATTTTTTTACCCGCGGACCTAGTTCCAGCCGGGGTCATTTTACTATCGGGAGTCCTTCGAAATGGTGGCCTGTAGCCGAACTATATTATGTATCACACGGGGACTCCCAACGTTTGGTCTGGCCATTGTTGGTCTGGCCCTTGCTGGCTGGGTTTCACTCGCCGCCACGCAACTCAACGCCCAGGACCCCGTGCTGAGCGAACTCTATGGACGTGGCGTCCACCAATATTTTGCGGGGCATTATTCCGATGCCCACGAACTGTTGGACCTCACCATCAAGGAGGGCGACCTCGATCCTCGCGCTTACTATTTTCGCGGCTTGTCGTACGCACGGCTTGGGCGTCCCGATGAAGCGAAGGCCGATTTCGCTCGTGCGGCGGAATTGGAAGTGATGAATACTCAAAGTGCGTTTAACGTGGGCCGCGCGTTGGAGCGTATTCAGGGCGGCGAGCGTTTGGAAATCGAACGCATTCGCCGCATGGCTCGGGTGGCTGCTCGCGGTAAAACGAAACGCAGGAGTCGAGCACGGTACGAACGGTTTAAGGAAGCCGAACCCCGCGTATTGCGCGGCGCGCCCACCGGGCCGTCGGCGCCGGGCGGCGCTCCTGCTATTCCTCCCGCAGCGCCGCTGGAAGGCAATGCCCAGCCGATACCGGATCCGTTTGGCGCTGGTGGTTTGGGAAGCGGCCAGGTAACGCCGGCCAAACCGGCTGCGCCGAAGCCAACTCCCGGCGCGCCTTCCAAGCCAATGCCTGTGGCGCCTGATGAAGATCCGTTTGGCAACGACGCCGATCCTTTTGGCGACAAGAATGATGCCCCGAAGGCAGATGCGGACACCGATCCCTTCGGAGACGCCCCCTCGCCTCCTCCGGCGGATGACGATGATCCTTTCAAATAAAGATGCTCCGTTCCAATAGACTGCGCCGTTTCTCGCCCGGCGCCGCAAAGGGCCGCGGGAATTTCGCACCGTTATTCTCAACAGATTGCGGGCGGAGCGTCGTGGTTTGAATTCACGGTAACAACCGCCGCCGACGGAAACTTTCCGCGGCGGCTTTTTCATGGTGCAAAGGTAACTTGTTTGATGTCGTGTAATTTCTTGCTTGCTTCGAGGCGACGAGGATTTCTATTCTTGGCCGCGATCGCTTTTTGGATCGCTTTCTGGACCGACGGGTTTGGTTTTCTGGACGCAGTCCCACCATGTTCGGCGGCGCCGCAGATTCAGAATGTTTCGTTGCGAGGGCTGACGATCGGCCAGAAAACTCGTTTGGTATTGACCGGCCCCGGCTTGGCGGAACACCCGAGAATCGTGGCCGGCTTTCCAGCGACGGGGGAGGTTATTGTATCGAAGGCCAAACCCAATCAAATCGAGATCGAAATTGCGGTGTCGTCCGAGGCGAGTCCTGGCGTGTACGACCTGCGAATCGCCACTGAGAGCGGCATATCGAACGCCGTCGCGATCGGGCTCGACCACCTAAGGCAACTCCCCTTTTCCGACGAAATCGACGTCCTGCCGGTGGCGCTCCATGGCCAGCTTACGGGCGCTGGCATTTTGAAAACGAGTTTCAACGGCGCGAAGGGCCAGCATATTCTGATCGATGTCGAAGCGGCGCGTTTGGGCTCCAAGCTGCGGCCCGTAATTCGACTCTTGGATAGCGCCTCGCGGCAGTTGGCATGGTCGGCGGGGCATGCGCAGTTAGCGGGCGACGCCCGGTTGGAGTACGTGGTTCCGGCCGATGGCCAATACAGCGTCGTGCTGCACGACTTACTTTATAAGGGCGCCGCTCCTGGATTTTTTCGACTCAAAATTGGCGATCTTCAAACGGCCGATATTGCCTTTCCGCCGGGCGTCGAGCGCGGCGTTTCGACAAGAGTGAGCCTGTTGTCTTTCTTCCCTGACCCGACGCGACTGACGAGCGTCGAGGTCATGGTTGACGGCCTGGCTCCGCTGGCGCCGGTAACCTTGCCCGGCTGGGCTAATCTGACGGGCTTACAGCCCCGGTTGATGATCAGCGATCATGCTGAAGTGTTGGAAACAACCAGCCAAGATTCACAGCCGCAACTTATCGGCGCGGCGCCGGTGGCGGTCAACGGCGGGCTCTCTTCGAAAGAAACCTCCGACGAATTCACGCTGACCGTAAAACCGGGCGCCAAACTACGAGCCGAGGTTTACGCCCAACGCATCGGTTCGCCACTCGATGCAGTGTTGACTGCACGCGACCCTTCCGGCAAGCAACTGACCAGCAACGACGATCAAGCCGACACGGCCGATCCCGCCATCAATATCGACGTTCCCGCCGGCGTCGAGAGAATTATTCTCTCGCTCAAAAGCTTGCAACCGGTGGCGAAAGGCAACGCGGTGTACCGCATCGAAATTCTCGACCGAACGCTGCCCGACTTCTCTCTGCAACTCGAAACCGACCGCCTGAATATACCGGCCGGCGCCACGCAAGTGCTGCGCGTGACCGCCGAACGTCGAGGATACGGCGGGCCGATCGCGCTTACCCTGCCCGGTTTGCCTGCCGGCGTCACCTTGAAAGGCGGCTTGATTCCCGCCGGTGCAACGGTCGGCCTGCTAACACTCACAGCCCCCGCCGACCAACCATCTTTTAGCAAAGGGGCTTTTGGCGAAGTGGTGGTGGTGGGGCGGGCCGACGCGCCGAACGCGAACATTGTGCGGATCGCCCGTCGGGCGGCGTCACCCAAAACACGCAGCCGTCCTTGGGCGCGCGAGAGCGTCGGCTGGTGTGTGGCGAAACCGGCGCCATTGGGCGTTGCTTGGGCGAATGGCTCGCCTCCGCAAGAGTTCTTTGCAGGCGTGAAAAACTCCGTCGGGCTCCAGCTTCTCCTAGATCAAAACGCGCAGGACGCCATTCGAGTTCGCATGCTGACCACGCAGGTCGTCCCAAAAAAGAAAGTCAAAAAAGGTAATCGTGATGTTACCGTTGACGACGTCGAACGAACGCTTCGGCTGGAGGGAGCCCCTCAATTCAACGTCGGTTCCGAACCGGTTGCGGTGCAGGTGATTACTCCAGCCGATTTGCCGTTGAAACCGGTCAGCGTGGTGTTTATCGCCGAGTTGCTGGCCGCTGACAAAAAAACCGTGTTGGCATCCGTAACCACGCCTGAATGCCAAGTGACCTTTCGCTCGCCCTTGCAGTTGCAGCTTCAAGGCGAACCGCAAGTGGAAGCCAAGGCGGGAGAGGGCGAAACCGGAACGCTGCAAGGCGCCATCTCGCGTCTTGGCGGCCTTGCCGGACCGGTAACCGTCACTCTGGAAGGGCTTCCCAAGGAATACCCCGCCCCGAAAGTGGTTGTATCCGCCGAAAGCGTTGATTTCAAACTGCCGGTGGCCTTTCCCTTCGGCGTCAAAGCGGGCGTGCTGAAAAACGTGAAGCTTGTCGCAACCGCCGCACCCGACCCCAAAGCCGAAAAAGCGGTGGTTCGCAGTAACGCCGTTTCTATCGCAGTAAACGTGGTCGCCGGAGAGAAACCGCCGGAAAAAGAAGTCAAAAAATAGTCGAAGTACTTATATCCCAAACTTCCCACCACAACGAGAAAGAATTATGCACCGCATCGGCGCCGCGTTCATGCTCCTGCTGGTTTGCTTGGCTGCAACCGCCGCCAGAGCAGCCGATACACGTCCCAACATTCTGTTTATCATGGCGGACGACCACGGCTACCAAGCGATGAGTTGTTACGGTAGTAAGGTCAACCAAACGCCGAATCTTGACCGCATCGCGCGGGACGGCATGCGTTTTGATCGCTGCTTTGTCACGAACTCCATTTGCGGCCCTTCGCGGGCTGTTATTCTGACGGGAAAATACAGCCATTTGAACGGCTACATTCGCAACGGTCTGACGTTCAACGGCGAACAGCAAACCGTGGCCAAGCTGCTGCAAGCGGCGGGCTATCAAACCGCCATGGTCGGCAAGTGGCACCTGCGGAGCGAACCCACTGGCTTCGACTATTACGAAATTCTGGTCGGCCAGGGTCCCTATTACAATCCTCCCATGCGCACGCGCGAGGGCGTGGTCAAGCACACCGGCTACACCACCGATATCATCACCGACGTCGCCCTCGATTGGCTGAAGAAAAAACGCGACGCCGAAAAACCGTTTCTGCTGATGTACCAGCACAAGGCGCCGCATCGTAATTGGCAGCCCGGCCCCAAGTACCTGCACAAATACGACGACGAAAAAATTCCCGAACCGGAAACACTTTTCGACGACTACAGCGGCCGCGGCACGCCCGCCCATACGCAAGAGATGACCGTCGCCCGGCACCTCTCGCCGTATGATCTTAAACTGGTTCCGCAGCGCAGTCTGAACAAGGAACAACACGCCGTCTGGGACAAAGCCTACGGCCCCAAGAATGCCGCGTTCAAAAAGGCCAACCTCGCCGGCGACGACCTCATCCGCTGGAAATACCAACGTTACGCCAAGGATTATTTGCGTTGTATTGCTTCGGTCGATGAAAACGTGGGCCGCGTGCTCGACTACCTCGACGATTCCGGTTTGGCGGATAATACCGTCGTATTTTATACCTCCGACCAAGGTTGGTACCTTGGCGAGCATGGCTGGTTCGACAAACGTTGGATGTACGAAGAATCGTTCCGCACTCCGCTGCTAGTGCGTTGGCCCGGAAAAATCAAGCCGGGTTCGACCACGAACTCCCTGGCGATGAACCTCGATTTCGCCGAAACGTTCCTCGACATTGCCGGCGCCGACATCCCGAAAAACATGCAAGGCGCCAGCCTCAAACCCATTTTCATGGGCCAAGAACCGCAAAACTGGAGGAAGTCGCTCTACTACCACTATTACGAATTCCCCGGAGCCCACGCCGTGCAAAAACATTACGGCGTGCGAACCGACCGCTACAAACTGATTCATTTCTACGAAGTGAAGGAGTGGGAGCTTTACGACCTAGAGAAAGATCCTCACGAAATGAAGAGCGTCTATGCCGACCCCCAATACGCCCAGGTTCGCGCCACCCTGGAACAGGAACTGCAACGCCTGCGGAAACAATATCAAGACGATGGCTCGGTGATCAGCTTCGGCGCGCAGCGGGCGAAACGCGTCCGGCGGCGGTTGGCGGCGAGTTTTCCCGGCGGCGATGCTCCCGGAAAAACAGTGGTGCTCAACGGCAAGGGCGCCGCCTTGAGCATCAGTTCGCGGCAACTTAATCCTGAATACAAACCGTTTTGCGTCGGCGCATGGTGCAAGCCGAGTGAAGGCTCCGGCGTGATTGCGGCCCAGGGCGGAGCAAGTCTGGGGTACAGCCTTTATCTGGAAGACGGCTCGCTTTGCTTCGCCATGCGCATCGGCGGCGGCTTGAAAAAAATCGTCGGCCCCAGCATTCACCTCAATCAATGGGTGCATGTGGCCGCCGTGCTCAACGCCCAGGGCGAAGCCCAAATTTACATCAATGGCCAAGCCGTCGCTGAACCGCTGGCCACGGGGTTCCTCACCGGCGTTCCGTCCGATTCGTTTAATATCGGGGCCGACGCCGGCTCCTTGGTTTCCGATTACAAAACGCCGCTGCCCTTTCACGGCGAACTGCGCGACGCCCGCCTTTACTGGGGGCCTGTCGACCAAAAACTGCTCGCCCGCTGGTCGCAACTCTGAACGGCGCCCGCAACTCTTTGGGAGCCTGCCGCTAAAGATATTTCGTAACCGTTCACGGAGTTTGCTTGGAACGTTCATTATTACGCTGGCTTGATTGAACAGGAGGGAACGGAGAGAACAGAGAATCTTGTTTGTTTCCTCGTTTCCTCCGCCTGAAAGGCATATCGATGCATGCTTTGTTTTCCTCCGCAAACTATGACGCACGACGTTTCCAGACGGACGGCGTTTCCAGATTGATCCTGCCCGGCGCCAACACCGAATGATTCCGCACTTTTCTCTGTTTCCTCCGTTCTCTCCTGTTCCATAATGCGAGCGAAAACGGAGGGTTGCGTTCCTGCGGCCGGGGAAAATCATGAACGGTTACGATATTTCCTGCCGGCCTTGAAAATAATGCGGCGTTCGCTGTAGAGCAGTTCAGCCGCCACGACGAACAGATAAAACCCGCCAATACAACACAGACTCGCCTTGTCTGTTTTCCACAGAAAAAGAATTAATAGAATCCAGCAGGAGAACGAAAGAATCAGCCCCAACAACGGCGCCAGCGGATTGATATCAAGCTGTCTTCGCAGCCGCAGGGCCGACAAATTGATCAAGGAAAAAATCAGCAGGAACGTAGCGCTGGCGAACGACGAGATGATAGTCAGGTTGGCGGTGTTTACGAACAAAATCGCCGTCGCGGTGATCAACACAAGACTCAGCCAGGGGATGTCTTTGTGGCGCTCTTTCAACGAAAAAGCTTTCGGCAGGGCTTCCTCTTGCGCCATCACCATGCCCAACCGCGCCGTGCCGAACAGCGTGGCGTTGATCGCGGACGCCGTCGAGAGCAACGCCGCCAGACCGATCAGGAGGAAACCGGCTTGGCCGAGAAACGGTTTCGCCGCCACCGCCAGCGCATACTCCTTGTATTTGATGATTTCTTCCGGCAACAAGTTGCCCACCGCCACCAGCGACACCAAGATGTAAATCGCGACCGTGATTCCGATCGAAATAAATATGCCTCGCGAAAGATCGCGAGCCGGGTCTTGCATTTCGTTGACCGCATTGGGGATCAACTCGAATCCTTCGTAGGCCACGAAAATTAAGGCCGCGCCCATCACCACGCCCAGCTCTCCCTTGTTGAACACCGGCAGCACGTAATCGCGGCGGAGGTACGCCAGCCCGATCACGGCGAACAGCCCCAAAAACATCACCTTCACCATCACGATGATATCTTCGCTCTTGCCGGCCGCTTGCACGCCGTAAAGATTGACGCCCAAAAACGCCAGCAAAATCAACGAAGCCAACAGGTGTTGTGTTGCGTTATGACCCGCGCCATCGCCCAACATGGCGGATCCATATACGCCGAACGTGTAAGCGTACAACGACAACGTGCCGATGTAGCCAACCAGCAACACCCAGCCGCCCATCCCCGCAACGTTAGCAGATTTGAAAGCGTGCTCCAGATAGGTAAAACTCCCTCCATCGGAGTGAAACGCTAGGCCCAACTTGGTGTAGGAATATCCGGTCAAGATCGCGATCACGCCGCCAATCGCGAAGGCAATCGGGGCTGCGTGTCCAGCCTCCTGAATGGCCAGCCCCAGCACCGAAAATATGCCGCCGCCCACCATGCCGCCCACGCCCATGGCCACGACTTCTTTCAGACCAAGTTTTTCCTGACGCGGCTGGCGTAAATCTTTTTCAAGACCATCCTCCGAGGTTGCCTTAGGAGAGCCGAACGAGTTGCCGTGTTGTTGCATTGCAGTTCCGTAAATCTGAAAAAAGGGTCGGCGGTTTTGGCGGGCGCCTGCGAGCAGCGATTGCCGATTGCAGATTTCGCAATGCCCCTGTTCGGTATCAGCATGGGAGCGGCCGTAATAAGTGGTTCCGATTCCGTTAATCGTGTGGGCATGAGTCGGCGGCTCCAAGTGTTGCATGACCAATGGTTGCGTGAAAGGCCCAGAAGTCTCATTGGAATTTGAATCGGGATGGCATTCTAACGCGATTGGCCTACGCAGCAAGAAAAAACCCGCTCTCAAGCGGCGGGCGAATGCGTATCGAAATGCGCATCCGATGGCCGCAGCGCCGAGGATATGTTACGCTGCGCAGCGGTAGCACGGCGCCGGCGAACCATCGGTTTTGCAGCAGTGGTTTTGCAGCGGCGTCTGGGCGTTTTTTTTACGATGAGACGCAAATGGCCAAAACATCGCCCCATTATTTTGTGTTTGATATTGAAAGCGTCGCCGATGGACGTCTGGTGGCCGAAGTGCGCTACCCAGGCGAGTCGTTGACGGCCATTGAGGCGGTCAACCGGTTTCGCGCCGAACTGATGGAGCAGTACAACAGCGATTTCATCCCGTACACTTTTCAAGTGCCGATATCGGTGGCGGTCGCGAAGGTGGCCGCCGATTTTCGCCTGCTTGATTTGGTCGTGCTCGATGCGCCGAAGTTTCGTCCGCCGAATATCACGCGCGATTTCTGGCGTGGCTGGACAGCCTACAAACAACCCACGCTCGTGACCTTCAACGGCCGCACGTTCGATATTCCCCTGATGGAATTGGCCGCCTTTCGCTTTGGCGTCAGCGCGCCGGAGTGGTTCCAATCGCAGGGGCCGGCCTACACGCATCCTCGCAATCGGTACAACGGCCGATCTCACTTCGACCTCCACGACCTACTCACCAATTTCGGCGCTTCGCGCTTTCGCGGCGGCTTGAATCTGGCCGCGAACATTCTGGGAAAACCCGGAAAAATGGCAGTGCAGGGCCACATGGTGCAAGACATGTACGACGAAGGGCGGCTGGCGGAAATCAACGACTACTGCCGCTGTGACGTGCTCGACACCTATTTCGTCTTGCTCCGCTGCCAGGTGATGAGCGGCGGGCTGTCGCTCAACGCCGAACAGCAACTCGTCGGCGAAGTGCGGCTCTGGCTGGAGCAGCGGGCGGCCGACATTCCCGTCTACGCCGACTATCTTGAAGGCTGGGGGAATTGGGAGAATCCCTGGGAGACGCCCGCCGAAGAACTTGAACCGGCTGAGAGCGAGAGCAAACCGGTTGAAGCCAAACTGGTTGAAGCGGAATTGGCCGAGGAAAATCCCCCGCCCGCCGCCAGCGGCGAGGCAGCGCCGCAAACGGAAAAGAGCGAGTCCGACCCGGCCGAGAGCGGCGTTACAGAACCCGCCTCGAACGACACTCCGACGTAGCCAGCGGCGTTATCAGCATTTCCGAGATTTGGGAATGAAGCACCTGGAGTATGCTGCGCACGGCTAGCATTGGCTCGTTAAACGGATGAAATGGCGCCATTTTTTCACGTGGCGGCTTCCAGCGTTTTTCGGGCGACGCGCATCACATTGCCGCCAATGATTTGCCGGATGGCGTCGTCGTCGTGGCCGCGCTGCACCAAGCCAACAGTGAATAGCGGCCAGTTGGTCCAAGCCAAGCTGTTGGTGGCGGCGGCGGTTGTTTTGTAGTCGTCGCGCGGCCAAAGCGAGCGAAAATCGGTTCGCAGTCGGCGTAGGCGGGGCGCCTTTTTGTTCTCCGCCGCCGAATTCTGGGAGGAATAAGCGACATCCGTCCCGATGGCCACGTGCTCGGCGCCGAACGTTTTGACCACATGATCGATATGATTCAAAAATACGCCGATATCGCCGCTGCCGCGCAGGAAGCGCGGAATGCAACAGATGCCAATGTAGCCGCCGGAATCGGCGATGGCCCGGAGAATGTTATCGGGCTTGCTGCGAAAATGGGGGTAAATGGCGCCGCAGGTGCTATGGCTGGCGACCACCGGTTGTTCGGAAACCTGGGCCGACTCCAAACTCGTTTGCCAGCCGGAATGGGCGCAGTCGGGAATCACGCCGACCCGATTCATTTCTTGCACCGCGCTGCGGCCGAAGTCGCTCAAGCCGGCATTCGTTTTTTCGCCGCAGCCATCGCCGATCATATTCCGACGCTGGTACGTGAGGTGCATCATGCGAATGCCGAGTTGGCTGAAAATACGCAGGTAACGGAGTTCGTCGGAAACGGAAATCCATTGCTGGGTGAGCGGCACGCCGTTGCCGGTCAGATACAAACAATGCCGCTGTTGCTTGTGGGCGGCGATAATATCATCGGGCACGGCGGCCTTGGAAACGAAGCCTCGCAGCAGGTCGGTGGCGAAGGTAAACCGCGCCAGCCGTTTGATCAGCCGTAGCGGATCTTGCCCTTCTTCGCCGGCGTTTTGAAAAATACAAGTGACTCCCGAAGCTCGCCAGGCGTCTCGATATTCTTGCTGTTCGATGGGGTCGGTTACGTAGCGCGTCATGCTCATTTCTTCGCGCAAGTCTTTCAATTCGATGGCCGAAGCGCCGGCCGCAAACGCCGCCGCCAACTTGTCGCCGTCAATCGCGGCGCGGGGCGAGAAGCCGTAGGAATCGAACACCAAAGACTCCGCATGCAGCCGCAATCCGCGCTCCAGCTCTCGGGGCGTGGGCTTGAGAATGCGTAACGCCGCTTCGCGATAGGCTTGAATCTTGGGGTTCAGACGCTGGGTCAGCTTCGCCACCGCCGGGCCGCTGTTTTGTTCGGCGGCGCCGGCCACGCCGCCAGCCAGTGAAATTGCGGCGGCCGATTGCAAGAAGGTGCGTCTGTCCATGGTGCGTCTTTCTGATGTTTGGAAACTGCAACGCGGGGAGCGAACTTGAAAACCATCCTACTTTTTGGTCGGGGGGAAAAATAGTATGCTCCAGGAGCAAACCGACGGCCTTGGAAGGCCATCGTCGCTCCGCCTGGGTGTATAAACACAGTCTACTTATCATGCCTTCATCACCACGTTGTGTCGTGCTACTGAGCGGCGGCCTCGATTCCACCACCACGCTGGCGTTGGCGCGAAGCCAAGGTTTTGCGCTGCACGCCATCACATTCCGCTACGGACAGCGGCACGAAAACGAAATTGACGCCGCCCGCCGCATAGCGGACGTTTTTCAGGTGGCGGAGCATATTGTGGTCGATCTCGATTTGCGGCAGTTTGGCGGTTCGGCGCTGACCTCCGATATTGCCGTCCCCAAGCGGCGGGCGGTGGAGGAAATGTCGAACGGCATTCCCGTGACCTATGTACCGGCGCGCAACACGGTATTTCTTTCCTTCGCCTTGGCCTGGGCGGAAACGTTAAAGACCGGCGATATTTTCATCGGCGTCAACGCGGTCGACTACAGCGGCTACCCCGACTGCCGTCCTGAATACATTGCGGCTTACCAGCAGATGGCCAACCTGGCCACCAAGACCGGCGTGGAACAGACCTGCCCCGTACGGATACACACTCCGCTGATCGATTTGACGAAAGCCGAAATCATCGCCCTAGGGCTGAAGCACGGCATCGACTACAGCCTGACCACCAGCTGTTACGATCCGCTCCCAACGGGCGCCTGCGGTTCGTGCGACGCCTGTTTGCTGCGACTGCGAGGCTTCGCCGAAAACAACCGGCCCGACCCGGCGCCCTACGCGCAACAACCGTAAGACACTCGGTTGCTCGGCGATGCCACGCGTATTCGACAGCTTCGCGCAGCCCGATAATGGACACGCACCCGGCCGCGTCCCCAAAAAAGCGGGCGGGCCGCAGTGGAACTTGGTACCTGTCCAAGATCGATTCCGTGCAATGGTGTTCTGGAATTCCCGCCAAGCCGGAGGCTTGCCAGCCATTAGCCGGTGGTCGAGCGCAGCGAACACCACCGGTAGGCTGCCGCAACGAACGATGCATCTCGGCGGGATGCCAGACGCGGCGGGCGCGAGAAACGCCTCGAAACAACGCCGTCATTTGCGCCGCCCACCGTTGGAGTGTACGCTTTAGCGTGCTTTCGTCTCGGACGCACGCTAAAGCGTACACTCCAACGGTGAGCGGCTGGCATCCTTTCAGGATGCGGAATGTCGCGGCCTCGATACTCCGGTGGTGTTCGCTGCGCTCGACCACCGGCTAATGGCTTTTATCCTTCCAGGATATGGAATCAAATATTTGCCGGCATCTGAAAAATACGGAATAGTTTTTGGACAGGAACTAAATCGTGGCCGACGCCTCTAAAGAAATAGGGCCGCATGGGAAGATGTGAGGTGAACTTATCCGGGTGCTGGTGCCGTTTGCGGTGGGACGGTTGTCGGCTGCCGCAAGACTTATGCTGCTTGGCGGCCGGTAACACCGCCCCCCAAAGTGGTTGTTCTTGACGGTCTGGCGCGGAAAAACCGAACCTTCGGTGGCGAAAGGCGTGGGGCGGGTAGGATATCGCGTGGCAATTCAAGACGTCGTAATTACAATGCAAGAAGACGCATCGCTCATTTTTTTCGTGAATTTCGCCGCATGTCTCCCTAGAATTCACGTTGAGCGCGGGTCTGCTTCTCCTCTCAAATGGAATGCTCGCTCTTAACCAGACCGTGAAACGTCCTGCTGTTTTCTGACGAGGCGAAATCTGCATGCCCTTTCTCCGCAGTGCGAAAAAACGAAAATCGAGAACTGGAAAATCGCGAACCGGGCGCGGCCGGTCGGCGCGGCGAACGCTTCGGTGCGAGGCGTTGGAATCTCGCAACCTGCTCACGGCAACGCCCTTCGGCGCCACTCCGAACGACACGGCGGAGTACCTTCTGGGCGATGTGCTGGTGAACGTCGTTTTCATGGAGTCTGACGGAACCATCGACCCCAACGCCCGCGATTGGTCGCAGCAGCAAAAGACGGACGTCAAAAACAAGGTGATGGAGGGCGTCAATTGGTGGAAAGACACGCTGGCCGCTCAAAATAGCGTCCACGAACTGAACTTCCAATTCGATTTCACCAACGCCGATACGCCCATTCAAACGGGCTACGAACCGATCAACAACACGTCGAACACGTTCAGTTCCTGGATCAACGACTTTTTCGGTGAAGTGGGATTCGACCAGACGAACAGTTTTAGCGACAACATTCGCGCCTACAACAACGCCCAGCGCGTGGCCAACGACGCCGATTGGTCGTTCACGATTTTTGTCGTCAACTCGCCCGATACCCCCAACGACACCTTCGCGCCGGGCGGCAGTTTTTCGCGGGCCTTCGCTTTTGCCGGCGGACGATTTTTCATCGCTCCCTCCGGCCGCCCCGCCAGCACGTTCACCCACGAACTGGGGCATATGTTCTGGGCCCGCGATGAATACGCCGGCGGCAGTACGTACTCCGCCAAACGGGGTTATTACAACGCGCAAAACCTGAACGCCGCCAACAATCCCGCTCCAGGCTTTGTGCAACAGCCAAGCGTCATGGCGACGGGCTCATTGCTCCAAACCGCCTTCGACACCAACACCAATGCCGCCGCCACGTTGGAAATGGTCGGCTGGCGAGATTCCGACAACAACGGAATTTTCGACGTACTCGATGTTCCGCTCACCCTCACCGGTTCCGGCGCCTACGACCCGCTCACTCGCCTGTACCGATTCGTCGGCTCTTCGTCGGTCCAGACATTGGCCAACCAGAATAGCAGCGGCCTGCAAAGCGATATCACGATCAATCAAGTCAGCCGGGTGCAATATCGTATCGATGGCGGAGCCTGGATCGACCAAAGCGTTTATAATGCGTCGTTCGCCGATATTGATATCACGATTGGGCCGCTTCCGGCCGGGTTTCAAAATATTGAAATCCGCACCATCGACGATAAAACGAACGAGCCGGGTGAAGTAGGAGTGATGTCGCCGATTTTTCAAGGCGGCCCCAACGACCCCGCGATTTCGTTTGACCAAGGCATACGAGGTTTCGTCTATCAAGACGGCAACGGCAACGCCCAACGCGACGCCAGCGACGCTCCGCTGGTCGGCTGGACGGTTGAAGTTCTTTCCTCCGCCGGCCAACCGTTGAACACCAGCGGCAACCTGGAGCCCGACAACTACGCCGACGCCACGAACGTTTCGTCGATTATTCCCACCGCCACGCTCTCGGCGGGCGGCTTCAACGTTCTGGGCAGTGAAGTTCGAGCGTCGGCTGGCACGGTCGCACCCGTTGGAAATAAAGTTTTTGGAAACCGCACCGCCGGCGGTTGGGGCGTGGAGTGGTCTAATTTGTTCGCCGAACTGACGATTGAATTCTCCACGCCGGTTTCGCGGTTGGATCTTGACGCCATCGGCAACAGCGCCGACGATTTCGCCCGCATCGAGATTTTTGACGCCAACTTCCAGTCGCTGGGCCGTTACACGACCGCCGCCTTGGGCGTCAGCCAGACGGAAACGATGTCGTTCAATCGGGCCAACGCCGATATCAAATTTGCTATCGCGAAAGGCCACTCCAACACCACTGTGTTGCTCGACAACCTCCGCTTCGGCGCGCAGACAATCGTCCAGACCGACGCCAATGGAGCGTATTGGGTGCAAGGCCTGGACGCCGGTTCGTACCAGGTGCAAATCTCGCCGCCCGCCGGTTGGGAAACCACCACGCCGGGCGGTAGTTCGCAACTTGTCGTGTTGCCGGACGCGGGCGCGGTTGACGCCGCCTTCGGCGTTCGCCCCCAATGGCAAAACGCCAACAACGCACTCGATGTGAACAACGACGGCTTGGTCGATATCAAAGATCTGCTGGGAATCGTATCGCATTTGCGAAGCAGCGGCATCGGCCCGTTGCCCACTGGGCAGCCGGGCCCGAATGGTCCTTTTGTCGACGTGAACGCCGACGGGCAAGCCAACATCTTGGACCTCTTGGACGTGATTACGTTCCTCCGCGCCAGCGCCGGCGGCTCGGAAGGCGAACAGATATTCGATCTCGACACGCTCTTCGCCACGGAAGATGTTGCGAATACGAACGACGTCGCCAACCTGCGCCAGATGACACCCGATTCGTTCGCGCCGGACGCCGCTTCGTCTTTCTTAGGGCGAGCATTGAAACAAAAGTACGAGGGCCTGCCGAGGCCGTCGGTTTACAAGGCCCCCCAGCACACGACGTCTTTGGAAGGCCAGCGTACGGGCGGGGTCGCTATTCAAAACATGTCCTGGGGGCGAAAACAGTTTGCCGCTTACGCGTTTTCGCTCGGCCGCCGCGAACGCAGGTTGGCGTCCGACATTGCAACGGCCGACGCTTGGGAGCAAATGCTCACTGGCATCGCCGACGATGTTTCCATGCGTGATATTGCAATCTCTGAAGAAGCCGCGTTTCTCAACTCCGCCAACTGAGCCATCGTCCTGCATGGCGGCGGAGGATTTACCAACGGTATTTTTTCCAGTCGCCATCGAGTAGGGTGAGCCGCGGGGATCAGCCGCGACTCAGCCCTCTCACAGAACCGTACGTACGGGTCCGTATACGGCTCCTGTTTCAAG
>QIKY01000093.1 GCA_003233175.1 Planctomycetaceae bacterium
TGCTCTGGTTTTGAACGGTAAAACCGCGAGATTCGAGTTCCATCGTCAAGCACCATTCATAAATGGACTCCAGTAAACCGGGCCCTTTGTCTTTATGAACTTCGATGGCGGAACCAATCACATCGTGCGTCATGCTGTTTGCGGAGGAAAACAAAGCATGCATCGAAATGCCTTTCATGCAAAGGAAACGAGGAAACAAACCGGGTCCTCCGTTCTCTCCGCTCCCTCCTGTGAAAACAAGCCGGCGTGACGATGAACGTTCCAATTAAACTCCGTGAACGGGTACTCCTCGAACGAGAGCTTCCCCTCCGGTTATTCGCCCGAATTCTGGTGGATTCCGTCAACGGGCGCGGAGTGGTTATGCACATCGGCGGCGTGCGGAGCGGACGAGCCAGCGGCGCGGTGAGCGTGTTCCGGCTCTAGAAAGCCGATCCCATAGGCCAGGAATACTCCGAATAGGAGCGCGCCGGAAAGTTGCCAGCGGTCGTGCCGGTGAAACTGGATTTCAGGTAATAGGTCGGCCAGCGAAATGCACAAGAAAGCGCCGGCGGCGAAAGCCAAGGCAATGGCCAACACGAGGCTTGTATCGGAGAATAGTCCTCTGACGCCAAAGGCGAACGCGAACGCGCCCAGCGGACACATCAACGAGAAAACGAAGCTCACGATGCTCGTTCTTCGCGACGAAAATCCCTGGGCCTTCATCAGAGACGTCAATGCCAGGGCGTCGAGCGGTTTGTGGAGAACCACCGCCAGGAACGTACCCAGTCCGACCCACGGGAGCGGGGCGTGGCCGTGGTTGGAAAATACGTCGGCGCCGAGAGCCGCGCCGTCGATCAGCGTGTGTAGACTCAATCCGGCGAGCAGGCCGAACCAGCCCACGTTTCCGCCAGCAGGAGCGTCGTCGTGGTGATGGTGATGATGTTGGTGATGTTCACATGCTGGATCGTGGTCGCATTCCTCCTGCGTGGGGTGTTCCGCCGCGACCGGCTCATGCTGGTGAATGTGAAACACCCGGATCAAGGCAAAGGTGAGCAAAATACCGCACAACAGCGAAATGAAAACCGTATCGATCGAACTCGTGGCGGCAACGGCGTGCGGAAGAAGATGCAACACGCCCACGCCCAGCATCAGGCCGCCCACAAAACTCAAAATGAGTTGCATCCTCTGGTGCGTGATCCGGAGAAAAACCGGCAAGGCGCCGCCCGCAAGAGAGGCGGCGCATACCGCCAGAGAGTAAATTGCGAGCGTGGAATAGGGCATTGCGCCGAGCCTGTTGAGCGATGAAAAGAGGAACTGGTAATGATAGGAGATTACCCATCGGCGGCAAGGACAGGCCCTTGGGGAACCGTCCCGAAATAAATTGCCGGTTGCCGTTCAAAAAAGCCCGGCCTCACACTGGCTTCGCCAAATAGCGTCTGGTAATTACTGCTTTTGTGATTGCACCGTTAATGCGCGCCAATAATCCGCGATGGAGTTTGCATGGCGCCGCCATTGGCGAAGATCGATCGCTGACGGTTGACCCTGCGGCGGTGGGGCGATAGGATGCGGACCGACGAAATTTTTTTATTTCCCTCGCCTTGTGACAAAATTCACAATGTGAGCGAATAAATTGCCGTAAGGCGTGTCACGGAAGCTACTTATGGATTCCGCTTTTTATCCCGCATTTCTCTTTGTCGGCTGCGCTTTGGGTTTGGCGTGCCTGATGTACGGCATGGGCCGCGTAATGGGGCCGCGTCGCGCGGGGCGCGTCAAGGAGATGCCCTACGAAAGCGGGATGGATCCCATTAACGACGCCCGCCGCCGGTTCGACGTGCGTTTTCACTTGGTCGCGATTGCTTTTTTGCTCTTCGATGTGGAACTGCTGTTCCTTTATCCTTGGGCGGTGGCCAGCCGGAACCCAGAAGGTATTGACCGCGCCGTCGCGGCGACACAAACAGCGGCCGGCGCCATGCGCGGCGCGACCGATTTTTCTCGGCTGCTGGTGTTCGGCGAAGTGATGGTGTTCATCGCCCTGCTGGCCCTGGGGCTGGTTTACGCTTGGCGGAAAGGAGTCTTTCAATGGCGGTAGCAGGTATGCCGGAGCATTTTGAAGGTCTTCCGGAAAACGTGGTTGTTAGTCGGCTGGACGAACTAGGGAGTTGGTGCCGAAAGAATAGCCTCTGGCCGATGCCTTTCGCCACGGCGTGTTGCGGCATTGAACTGATGGCCACCGGCGCCAGCCGGCACGACTTGGCCCGCTTCGGCGCGGAGGTGTTTCGCTTCAGCCCTCGGCAGTGCGATTTAATGATCGTGGCCGGGCGCGTGGTCATGAAGATGCTGCCCGTGCTGCAAAGAATTTGGCAGCAGATGCCAGAGCCCAAGTGGTGCATTTCCATGGGGGCGTGTGCCTCGACCGGCGGTGTGTTCGACACCTACAGCGTGGTGCAGGGCATCGACCGCTTTGTTCCGGTCGATATGTACGTGCCGGGCTGCCCGCCCCGCCCCGAACAATTGATTCAGGCCATCATCGACCTGCAAGACAAAATCCAAGCCGAAGGCACGCTCAACGGCCGGGAATTTCTCTCGGCCCAGCAACAAATGACAAAACGCGCGCTGGTGGAGCTACCGATTCTCGGACAAGGATTTTCCCAGCCATGACCGATCAACAAACAACAGACGAACAAGCCACAGGAACAGCCGAACAAAAAGTGTTCGAGCAGATTGCGACGCAATTCCCTGGATTGGCGGAGAGTGAATTTCGCGGCCAAACGCGGGTTGTGGTTTCGCGCGATGAACTGCTCACGCTGATGCAGGCGCTGCGCGACGAATACAGCTTCGATATGCTTGTCGACGTCACTTGTGTCGACTACCTGAATTATCGCGGCGCGGAAGATCGGTTTCATGTGGTGTATCAACTGGCGGGAACAGACTCCGGCCTGCGGCTGACAGTTTGCCTGCCGCTGAACGAGCCAGATTTGAACGCGCCTTCGATGACGGCGTTGTGGTCGGGCGCGAATTGGATGGAGCGAGAAGTTTGGGATATGTTCGGCATTCGCTTTGAGGGGCACCCCGACTTACGCCGTATTTTGCTGCCCGATGCATTCGAGGCGCATCCGTTGCGAAAAGATTACCCGCTCCAAGGCCGGGGCGAACGCCACAATTTCGAGGTTCTGCGGCGTGGAGAAGGATAGACGGGAATGGCGATCAAGACGATCGAGGAAAAAACGCACCAGCGGCAGGATTATCTCTGGACGCTCAACTTCGGGCCCCAGCATCCGGCCACGCATACGACGTTGCGCATCGTGCTCAAGCTGGATGGCGAGCGGGTGGTCGACGCCGTGCCGGATATCGGCTACCTGCACTCCGGATTTGAAAAAATCGGCGAGCACCTCGACTACAACCAATACGTGACCGTAACCGACCGCATGAACTACATTTCGCCGATGTCCAACAATGTGGGCTGGCATCATGCGGTGGAAACGCTGATGGGCGTCGAACTGACGCCGCGTTGCAAGTACGTGCGTGTGATCGTTTCGGAATTGGCGAGAATCAGCGATCATTTGCTGAGCACCGGCGCCATTGGGCTGGATGTCGGCGCGTTTACGTTTTTTCTCTACGCCTTTTATCAACGCGAACTGATTTACGACATTTTCGAGAGCCTCTGCGGGGCCCGTTTCACCAACAGCTACACGCGCGTGGGCGGCGCGTCGCACGATATTACCGATATCACGATCGAAAAAATTCGCGCCTTCGCCAAAGGCCTGCCCGGCACGATCCAAGACATGGAGCGGTTGCTCAATAAGAATCGTATTTTTATCGACCGCACCCAAGGCGTGGGCCTGCTTTCCAAGGCCGAGGCGATTGCCAGCAGTAGTTCAGGACCGATCGCGCGGGCCAGCGGCGTCACCCGAGACTTACGCAAGGACGAGCCATATTTGGCCTACCAAGATTTTGATTTCAAGGTAATTTGCAGCCACGCCGGCGACTGCTACGCGCGTTATCACGTGCGTATGGAAGAGATGAAGGAGAGTCTCAAAATCGTCGAGCAGGCGATTGAAAACCTGCCTTCCGGTCCAATTGATATTGGGCAGGAAGCACGCGCCGCCATGCCCGATAAAATGGATGTCTACCAAACGATTGAAGGCACGATCACGCAATTTGAATTGGTGATGCAAAACCACGGTTTGGAGGTTCCTTCGGAAGCGTCGTACGCCGCCACCGAAGCGCCCAACGGCGAACTGGGGTTTTATATTGTGGGCGATGGAAGCAACGTGGCGTATCGGGCGCGATGCCGTCCGCCGTCGTTCATTCACTTCGCCTTGTTTCCACAGTTGATACGGGGCCATACGTTGAGCGATGTCGTGGCCGTGCTGGGAAGTTTGAATATCATTGCCGCGGAGCTAGACCGCTAAAAGTTCGTACGAAACCGGTTTTTTATGACTAATCAACCCGCCAAAACCGAAACGCCCGCCGGGCAGCGCGTGCTCAGCGACGCTATTGTCGCCGAGATCAAGGCGTATTTTCCGCGCTACCCCACGCTGCAAGCCGTTACGCTGCCGGCGCTGCACGTGGTCAATGCGCATCTGCGGCACGTGCCGCTGCAAGCGGTGGTGGAAATTGCTGAACTGTTGGAGTTGGCGCCGGCTCAAATTCAAGACACGCTCAGTTTTTACGGCTTTTTCAAGCAAGACGCCCCGCACGGCGAAACGCGCGCCTGGGTTTGCCGTTCGGTGAGTTGCGCCCTGCGCGGCGGCGAAGAGATTTTTGCATATATGTGCCAAAAGGCGGGCATCGAACCGGGCCAAACGACCGACGATGGCAAGCTCACGCTGGAGTTTGGCGAATGCCTGGGCGCCTGTGAGTTCGCGCCCTGCATGTTGGCGGGAGACACGCTCCATAAGAATCTTACCGAGGAAAGCGCTGGCAAGTTTTTGCAGTCGCCTACAGGATGAGGTGGAATCTTTTGTCGGAATTTGAACCCATACTACTGGCCAATATTCATCGAGAGCACAGCCACACGCTGCGCGTCTATGAAGAACAAGGCGGTTACCGGTCGCTCAAACGCGTCCTGGCAGACCAGCCGCGCGAAGCATTTCGCGATCTGATCAAAGGCAGCGCGTTGCGGGGGCGGGGCGGCGCCGGCTTCCCTTGCGGCTTGAAGTGGACCTTCCTCCCCGAGAATCATCCTGGGCCGGTATACTTCTGCCTGAACGCCGACGAAAGCGAGCCGGGCACCTTCAACAACCGCATCTTGATGGAGGAAGATCCTCACCAGGTGCTGGAAGGTTTGATTTTAAGTTGTTACGCCACGAAAGCCGCCACGGCCTACATTTACCTGCGTTACGAATACCCGCTGGCTTATAAACATCTGCAAAGCGCGATCGACGAACTGTATGCGGCGGGCTATTTAGGTGATGGTGTTTGCGGCAGCGAGTTTTCACTCAACATTTATTTGCATCGCGGCGCCGCGGCCTATATTTGCGGCGAGGAAACCGGCTTGATCGAAAGCCTGGAAGGCCGCCGCGCGTGGCCGCGCATCAAGCCGCCCTTCCCGGCGGTGGAAGGCGCTTTCCGCAAGCCGACGGTGGTCAATAATGTCGAAACAGCGGCCTGTGTGAAACAAATCGCTGATCGTGGCGTCGACTGGTTCCGTTCGCTGGGCACGCCGCCCGATCCTAACAATCCGCGAGATCCCGGCAGTTTCGGCCCCAAGCTGTATTGCCTCAGCGGCCATGTGGAAAAGCCGGGCTGTTACGAAGCGCCGTTGGGAATTACCGTTTCGGAATTGATCAACGATTTTGGCGGCGGGGTTTGGAAGGGCCGCAAAGCAAAGGCGGCGGTTCCCGGCGGCATTAGCATGGGTTTACTAACGGCCGACGAACTCGATTGCAAACTCGATTTCAGCGGCCCCGGAAAATACGGCTGTTTGGGCTTGGGCACGGCGGCGGTTGTGGTGTTGGATGAAACCGTTTCGATCGTCGATTTTTTGCACAACACGTGTCGGTTCTTCGCCCATGAAAGCTGCGGCCAATGCACGCCCTGCCGGGAAGGCACTTCGTGGTCGCTAAAAATGTTGGACCGCATTCGAGCTGGTCAGGGCCGTCTGCTCGACTTAGACCTTCTGCTCGAAATCGGCGATTTTATCGGCATCATGCCGGGCACGACTATTTGTGGTCTGGCCGACGGCGCGGCTTGGCCGATCAAAAACGCGATTCGAAAATTTCGCGACGAATTCGAAGAGTACATCAAACGCACCAACCCCACGGGCTACATGGAAACTTCGCCGCCGCTGGCGTTGGAGTTGCACAGTATTCATTAGTTACACAGATTCATTAGTGGCACAGATCCCTTAGTAGCACAGTATTCATTAGGAGTCGCTTCAAGGCGAACGATTCATGGCGATCGTCCTCATTGATGGACAAGAAATCGAAATCGGCGACGACGAACGCCTCAACGGCATTCAAGTGGCGGCGCGCGCCGGTGTGGAAGTACCACATTACTGTTGGCACCCCGGTTTGTCGGTGGTGGCCAGTTGCAGGATGTGCCTCGTCGAAACCGGCAAGCGCGATGCGGATTCGGGCGAAATCTCGATGTTGCCGAAACTCGTGCCGGGCTGCCAAACGCCAGCCCGCGACGGCACGGTGTTTGTCACGGATAGCGAAAAAGTGCGGCAAGCCCGGGCCATGGTCGAGGAAGATTTGCTGATTCGCCACCCGGTCGATTGCCCGATTTGCGATAAGGCCGGCGAATGCCATCTACAAGATTACCACTTCGAGCACGGCCGCCCGGAGCGGCGGGCCGATATCAAGCCGTTCCATAGCCGCCGCCGCGAACTGGGCGAAACCGTCACGCTGTTTGTCGACCGCTGCGTGATGTGTACGCGTTGCGTGCGGTTCACGCGGGAAGTCAGCGGCGACGCGGAATTGATGGTGGTCCATCGCGGCGCGCATGAAGAGATTGATGTCTTTCCCGGCTTCCCGCTGGAAAACAAGCTCTCGGGGAACGTGGTCGATTTGTGTCCGGTCGGCGCCTTGGGCGATCTCGACTTCCTCTACAGCCAACGTGTGTGGTTCATGAAACAACACGCCAGCGTTTGCGCCGGTTGCTCGACCGGTTGTTCGATTCAGGTCGAGGAAAATCAAGACCGCATCCACCGGCTGAAGCCGCGCGAGAATCCTCACGTCAACCAATGGTGGATGTGCGACGAAGGCCGTTACGGCTGGAAGTATGTGCATGACAACGCCCGTTGCCTGGCGCCGCAGCAAAAAACAGAGGGTGCATGGCAACCGCTCGATTGGTCGGACGCTCCCGCCGTTTTGCATGCCGCGCTTTCGGGAGAGAATTGTTCCCCGGAAAACAGCCCCCCGAAAAACAGTAACCCCAAAAAACGCCGCTTGGCGGCCGTGCTCTCGCCTTTTTTGACGGTCGAGGAAGCGTATCTGCTGGCCACGTACATCCGCCAATACGATGAAAACGCCGTGTTGGCGTTGGGCCGCATTCCGCAAGCCGGAGCCGACGAATCGTTCCCCAACGGCTTCACGATACGCGCCGAGAAGTGCCCCAACCGGCGCGGTGTCGAGATGCTTCTTTCCGCCCTAACGGGCGACGTGCTGAGTTGGGAGTCGTTTCTCGAACAAGCCGCCGAAACACCGTTCGACGCCGTTTGGATTACCGGCGGCTACCCGCCCGTGAATGGCAATGATGGGGCCGGCGAAGATGTGGCCAGCGAAGAGGAAAAATCACTAGCGACAGAGTTGCCGGCCGGTTTGGCGTCGTCGACGCTAATCGTGCAAGATCTGTTTGATTCGGCCTTATGGCGACAAGCCGATATCCAGTTGCCGAGCGCTGCTTTCGTGGAACGCAGCGGTTCGTTCGTGAATGCGGGTAATCGTTTGCAATCGTTCGAGTGGGCCATTCGCCCGCCCGCCGGCGTGATGACCGAAGGGCAATTGTACTGGCGGTTGCTGGATCGCGATGGGCTATACAACGCCCGCCGCGTGTTAGAAGATGTGGCCCGGGAACACATCGCTTTTGCCGCCGCGTCGGGCGAGATTCCGGCCACCGGCAGGGACCTTTTACTCAATCAGCTTGTCTAGGGAATTTGCCTGCCGATGCTGGAACCGCTGATAAAAATTGCCGTCTTGCTGGGTGGTTTAATGACCGCCGCCGCTTACTTCGTGCTTCTGGAGCGTTGGATTGCGGCCTGGGTGCAAGATCGGCTGGGACCCAACCGGGTGGGCGTTCCCCTGACCCGCATTCGTCTGTTCGGACTGGGCCAGCCGATGGCCGATGGCGGCAAATTCATTCTCAAGGAAGAGTTCATGCCGGCGCATGTCGACAAACGTCTGTTCCTGCTGGCGCCCATTTCGATTCTCGCCGCGGCGCTGGCGGTGTTCGCCGTGATTCCGTTCGGCAGCGTGTTGCCGGCCAGCGTGTATACGCTGTTCGGGCAAGACGCCGCCACGGTTGCGTCAACGGAGGGGCCCGTGCCGTTGGTGGTCGCGCCAGGGGTGGATGTCGGCCTGCTGTATGTTTTCGCGCTTTCGAGTATTGCCGTTTATGGCGTGATCGTGGGCGGCTGGGCGAGCAATAACAAATATAGTTTTCTGGGCGGGCTGCGCTCCAGCGCGCAGCTCATTTCCTATGAACTTCCGCTCGGCTTGGCGATTTTGAGCGTCGTGCTGGCTTCGGGCTCCATGAACCTGGACGAAATCGTTCACCGGCAGGCGGACAGCGGCGTTTGGTTTATTTTCACGCAGCCGTTGGGTTTTGTCGTGTTCGTGATCGCGGCCTTCGCCGAAGCGGCGCGTCTGCCGTTCGACCTGCCGGAATGCGAGCAGGAACTGATCGGCGGTTACCACACGGAGTACACCGGAATGAAGCTGTTGCTATTCCTGGTGGCTGAATTTCTACACATGATCACGGCGGCGTTTTTGATTGTGCTGCTGTTTCTGGGAGGCTGGCACATTTGGGGGCTGGCCGGGCCCGATGAACAAGTGACCTGGGTGGGCGCGGTCGGCCGGTTGATCGTGTTGCATCTCAAGGTGACCGGCGTGATCGTGTTTTTCATGGTGGTCCGCTGGAGTTGGCCCCGTTTCCGTTTTGATCAACTGATGGCGCTGGCCTGGAAGGTGATGCTGCCCTTGGGCATGATCAACTTGGTGGCCGTGGCGATTTTTGAAGAACTCTCGCTCGCGCTACAAAGCCAACTCGGCGGCTGGACGCTCGCCATCTCGCTGCTGGGCTCCTGGCTGGTCTGCCTGGGGGCTTGGTTCGGCGTGGCCTACGCCACTCCCATGATCGGCGATAACCGCGTGCGAAAAGATATCCATACTTACGAAGTCGACCCACAAATTTAAGGCGAACGTTTCACCATCCCTCGTGTGGGAAATTACTGTCGTACGATGGCCTTCCAAGGCCGTCGGTTTGTTTCCGGAACATCCTGTTTCGACGGCCTTGGAAGGCCATCGTACAAGTAAATCATGCACTTTATTTTTACTCACTCAACGTCTGCGAACGTCTGACGCCATGCAAGCAACCGATCCTGATATCCAATGGGTGGAGCCGCCGAAGTTGGGGCTGGGCGAGCGCATGTACTTGCCGCTGTTTCTGCAAGGCCTGACCACCACCACCAAACATTTGGTGAGTGCGAAGGTGACGGTCAGCTATCCCGACCAAGAGCCGGAAATCGACAACCCATTGATCTACCGGGGCGTGCATCGTTTGAATCGCGATGAACAGGGCCGGGTGAAATGCGTGGCTTGTTTTCTTTGCGCCACGGCCTGCCCGGCGCATTGCATCGATATTTTGGGCGTGGAGAGTCCTTGGGAAGACCGCGAAAAATATCCTGAAAGTTTCACGATCGACGAACTGCGCTGCATTTTTTGCGGCATGTGCGAGCAGGCTTGCCCAGTCGACGCCATCGAACTGACCAGCCTTTATAATTTGACCGGCCGCAGCCGCGAAGAGATGATCTTTGACAAGGAAAAGCTGCTCAGCGTGTACGACGCCACCAAAGACAAAGAACCGATGAAATCGGCGCAGTTGCCGCCAGTGACAACACCTTCAACAGCGACGCCTTCAACAGCGACGTCAACCTCTCCCACGGAGGGCGGCGCATGAGGTTGTTATTCGCGCAAACAGAAACACCGGCGGCGGAAGGCTTGGCGGCGCGTTTGGAATCGGCGTTGGCGCCGGCGTGGCCGTTTCTTACCGCGCCCTTGTTTTGGGCGGTGTTGCTGGCCGCCACAGCCTTCTGGATTCTGTTGGTGAGGCAGCACCAGACGGGTCGTCGGGTGGGCGTGGCGCTGGGCTTGGTGAGTTTGGTGTTTTGGGCCGCCGGCGCGCCGCTGGCGGCTGATATGGCAAACGCCTCGTTGTATTTATTTTGGCTGTTGGCCGGCATGGCGTTGGTTTCGGCGGCGGCGACGGTCACGTCGCGTAGTCCCGTGTATTGCGCCTTGTGGTTCGCACTGATGTTGCTGGCCACGGCGGGTCTTTTTCTACTGCAAGGCGCGCAGTTCGTGGGCGTGGCCACGGTGGCGGTGTACGCCGGCGCGATCGTGGTGATGTTTCTCTTTGTGCTCATGCTGGCGCAACCCGAAGGCCGGGCCTATTACGACCGCATCAGTTGGGGTTGGGCGGCGCCGGTGGCGGCGGCGCTGGTCGGGGTTGGTTTAGCTTCAAGCGTGGTGCGGTTGAGCGACGCCACCAGCGTTTCGTTGCGCGAACGCGTTTTGGCGGCGGCGCCGGAACTGGCCGGCTCTGGGGAACAACGCCTACTGACCGACGTGCGTTTGGAAACCACTCCCCGAAGCGGCCAATTCACGCTCACGCTATTTATCAACGACGACCCCGCCGTGTGGTCGGCCCGGCAAGGTGAATTGACATCTCGACTGGCAACGCAGGCCCTGGGAATTGACGAAGCAGCGCTCGAACTGCGGCTGCTACGGGCAGAGCCGCTGGCCGTGCATCACATGGCCCGCTTGGGCGGCGAGATGTTCAGCGTCCACCTGATTTCGGTGGAAGTGGCCGGAACGCTGCTCTTGGCGGCGTTGGTCGGCGCGGTGGCGATTGTCATTCGCGGTAAGGATATTCAAAACGAAGACGTTCAAAACGACGAAACGAGCGCCGGACCGGGGAGTGATGCATCTTGAACGAAACCGCTTTATTACAGAACTACCTGATTCTCGGCGGGCTGATTTTCAGTATTGGCCTGATCGGCTTCGTCGTCCGGCGGAACATGATCGTGATGTTCCTGTGCGCGGAAATGATGCTGCAAGGCGTTTCGCTGAACCTTGTCGCCTGGAGCGGCTACCACCAAAACTGGGGCGGCCAAATGTTGGTGCTGTTCATGATCGCGGTGGCGGCGTGCGAAGCGGCTCTGGGGCTGGCCCTGATGTTAATGCTCTATCACAAGAGCGAAACGCTCGACATCGCCTTCTGGCAAGACCTGCGTGAAGCGGGGCAGCCGTCGTACGTCGATCACGAAGTTCCCGAAGAACGCCACGAAGACGCCCACTGGCCCAGCCTCATTCCGGCGGGCCGCCAACCGACGCTCGACACTGAGGAGCTTGGCCATCGCAGCCGGGTTTGAAGCTCTTATGCCATCTCTCTTAATACTTATTGTTGGCCTGCCGCTGTTGGCCGCCGTTGTTACGGCGGTTTTCGGTTCGAAGCTGCTGGGGCGCCACGCCCATTGGCCGGCGATTCTCGGCATTGCGGGATCGTGCCTTTGTAGCTTGGCGTTGATCGCGCAGGTGTCTGACAAGCAATCGCACTCCGCCGGCCCCTCGCAGGCGGGTTATGCCGAAACCATCACGCTTTGGAATTGGGCCGATATCGGCCACGCGTACGACCAAGCCCCTAAGGCCATCGCCCCCGGCGCCGACGTTCTCGCCCCCGGCGCCGACGTTCTCGTCACACCCGGCGGCATGCGCCGTTTCACGATCGATATCACCCTGCGGGCCGACGCCCTCACCGCCATGATGCTCGGCATGCTGACCTTCGTCGCCACGCTAGTCACGATTTACGGCGCCGGCTATATGCACGGCGACCGCGGCTACTGGCGTTTCTTTGCTTACGTTTCGCTGTTCGTGTTTTCCATGACGATGCTGGTTTCGGCCAGCAATTTTCTGCTGTTGTATGTGTTTTGGGAGGCGGTCGGGGTATGCAGTTATTTGCTGATCGGCTTTTGGTATGAGAAGCCGGAAGCCGCCGCCGCCGGCAAGAAAGCGTTTCTCGTCAACCGCGTCGGCGATTTCGGCTTCGCCCTGGCCCTCTTCCTGATTTGGGTCACCTACGGCACGCTCAATTTTCACGACACCGCCAACGTTGCCGGCGTGCTGGGCCAGACGCGCCTGCTGGGCGAATTGGGGTTCGTCGGCGGCGGCGTGGGCTTCGCCATTTGCATTTTATTGCTGGTGGGAGCGTGTGGCAAAAGCGCCCAATTCCCGCTGCATGTTTGGCTGCCCGACGCCATGGAGGGCCCCACGCCTGTTAGCGCCCTGATTCACGCCGCCACGATGGTCACGGCCGGCGTTTATATGATCGCCCGCTGCATGCCGCTGTTCCTGGCCGCGCCCGACGCCCTTTTAATCGTCAGCGTTATCGGCGGCATCACGATGCTTTTGGCCGCCTTGATCGCGCTCACCCAATACGATCTCAAACGTGTTTTGGCCTACTCCACGATCAGCCAACTCGGTTATATGTTTTTAGCGATGGGCGTCGGCACCACCGCCGCCGCCACCGCCGGCGTGTTCCACCTGTTCACGCACGCCTTCTTCAAGGCGCTGCTTTTTCTCGGCGCCGGCAGCGTGATGCACTCCATGGGCCACGTGATCGACATGCGCCGCTTCGGCGGTCTGCGCCGCGTGATGCCGATCACGCATTTTACGTTCGCGATTGGTTGCCTGGCGTTGGCCGGCGTGTTTCCATTCGCCGGCTTCTGGAGCAAGGACGCAATCGTGGCGGCGGTTCACGATAAAGTTCATATCTTGGAGCACCAAGGCATGGAGCGGCATGGCAACGCACACGACGCAGCCGATCCTGAACAACATGCCGCGGGCCGCGCTGCCGCTGATGTGGCTTCCGCCGTTGTTACTCCCAGTGTCACGCCGGTGTTCGGCCTGACGCCGTCCAGCCGGGCCCGTGTTTACCAAACTCTTTATGGCGTGGCGATTTTCACGGCGCTCTTAACCGCATTTTACACCTTCCGCGCATTTTTCATGACTTTCTATGGACCTCTGCGCACGCCGCATGAAGCGGGACCGCATCCTCATGAATCACCTCGCAGCATGACATGGCCGCTGCTTGGTTTGGCGTTCGGCGCCGCCACGTTCGGCGTGTTGTTTGAAGGCGGCGGTTGGTCGCCCCTGTTTGCCAAGTTCGTGCAGGGTTCGCCTTCGTTCGCCTACGGCTTCGCCGAATACAAGGAATTTCATCCTGACGTCGCGATGGCGAGTACGGTTGTTGTACTCATGGGAATTGCCTTGGCGGCATACATGTATTTGGGGCACCAGCGCGAAGTCGATTGGATCGCCGGGCTGCTGCAATTCCGTTGGCTCTCCAGCCTGCAAAATCTGGAGTGGGTCAACCGGGCGGAGCAACACCGCTGGCTGGTCGCGACCAAAAAACTAGCCGGCCAACTGGCTCTGGGTTGGCTCTATGGCTTGGCGCGAGGGCTGGTGGTGTTGCTCGCGACCGTGGCCATTGCGCCCTTGATGCTGGTGCATAACCTTTCGCCGTATCAACTTTCTTCGCGCAAGTTTTTCTTCGACGAGATTTACAACGCGGTTATCGTCGCGCCGTTGCGTTTGTTGGCCACCCTCAGTTATTGGGTGGATCGTTATTTGGTCGACGGCTTGGTCGACACATGCGGCCGCTTCCCCTTTGGCGTGGGCCGTTTTTTTCGAGGACTTCAAATTGGGTTGGTCCAATTTTACGCTCTGGCGATGGCGCTAGGCGCGTTGGTTCTGATCGCTGTACTTTGGCTGGGCGCCGCCGGATAAACCTCGCATGAGTTCGCCTCACCTTTTAATTTTGACGATCCTGCTGCCCGCGCTCGGCGCCGCCGCGCTCTGGGTTCTCGCGCCGCTGGGCGCTGCGGTAGCGCGCCGCGTGGCGTTGGGCGCCGCCTTGGCCACGCTCTTTTTGTCGGCGGCTTTGGTGATGCGTTATCCGCCGGAAGGCGCATTTAATTTCGCCGCCTTCGAGGCGCCCTGGCTGGAAACGACCAGCCTGAACATAAGCTTTAGCGTGGGGCTCGACGGCCTGAGCATCTGGCTGTTCGCGCTCTCGCCGCTGCTCTTGCTCACTGCGGTGTTGGTCAGTTGGGAGGCCATTAAGGATCGGGCGGCGCTGTTTTTCGCCCTGCTGCTGCTGTTGGAAACCGGTTGTTTGGGCGTGTTTGCCGCACGCGACGTAATCTTATTTTATGTGTTCTTCGAGTTCACGCTCATCCCGCTGTTCTTCCTGATCGGCCTCTGGGGCAGTGAAGACCGCCGCCACGCCGCGATGAAGTTTTTCATCTACACGTTGGCCGGCAGCGTGCTGACGTTTCTCGGCCTGCTGGCCATCGTGATTTGGCACGCACAAGCCTCGCCCGACGGCGCCATGACATTTTCCATCGACCAACTCACCGCAGCGGTGAAATCGGGCGTTTCCATGCCCGCCCAATGGCAGTGCTGGATTTTTCTGGCGCTGTTCGCCGGGTTCGCGATTAAAGTGCCGTTGTTTCCCCTGCACACTTGGCTGCCCTTGGCTCATGTGCAAGCGCCGACCGCCGGCAGCGTTTTTCTAGCCGGCATCTTGTTGAAAATCGGCGGTTACGGATTCCTGCGTTTCAGCATTCCGCTGTTGCCCGACGCCACCGTGATCTTCCTGCCGTGGCTGCTTTGGCTTTCGGTGATTGGCATCATTTACGGCGCCTTGGTCGCCTTGGCCCAGACCGACATCAAACGGCTGATCGCCTATTCGAGCGTCAGCCACTTGGGTTTTTGCATGCTGGGGCTCTTCAGCCTGACGGCGCTCGGCGTGCAAGGCGGCGCTTTGCAGTTGGTGAACCACGGCCTTTCCACCGGCGGGCTGTTCGCCTTGGTGGGCATGTTGTATGAGCGTTACCACACGCGAGAAATTTCCGATTACGGCGGCTTGGCCAAGAAGCTTCCCGTACTGGCGTTCTTCATGCTAGTGTTTACTTTTTCTGCTATTGGCCTGCCGGGCCTGAACGGATTCGCCGGTGAGTTTATTCTCTTAACCGGCGTGTTTCAGGGCGCTTGGCTCACCGAAACGCCATTCTTCCCGCAATACCTGTTGATTGCCGTGCTGGCGGTTCTGGGCGTAGTGCTCGGCGCTTGGTATATGTTGTGGCTGGTGCAACGTGTCTTTTTCGGTCCTCTCAAGGAGCCGGCGGGGCGTGAACACCACGCTGTTGCCGACCTCTCAATCCGCGAGATATTCGCCCTCGCGCCGTTGGTGGTGTTTGTTGTCTGGATCGGCCTGCAACCAGGATTTTTCATCAAACGCATGGCGACTTCGCTCACGTCGGCGACCGCCAGCGCCGTACAAACGCTCGACCGGGAAGCGACCGCCGCAACGGCATTGCCCGCCGCTACAGCATTACCTGTCGCTGAGGAGGCGCTCACTCGTGCCGACTGATTCACAAACACTATTGCTCCTGTTCCCCGAAATCTCGCTGGTTTGCATGGCCGCTGTCATTTTCGTGGGAGGAACCTTTGGAAATAACCGGCGGGGCTGGTCGTTCTATGCCTTGGCGGCTTATGGCGTGGCGGCCTTTGCGCTTTGGCGCAGCGCCGACGCCTGGAGCGGCGGCGCTGCGGCGTACATGCCCAGCGGCCCGTTCGCCGTCGACATCATGGGCTACTCCTTGCGTTGGCTGGCCTTGGCCACCGGCGTGGTGCTCACGCTGCTGGCGGCCCGGCAAGCGCCGAAACAGTTGGCTTCGGAGTTCCTTGGCGGACTGATGTTAGTCGTCGTGGGCGTGATGTTGGTCTGTTCGGCGAACGAACTCACGATGGTGTTTCTTGGCTTGGAGTTGGTTTCCGTCCCCACGTACATGCTGTTGTTTTTAGGGCGAAACGACCGCGCCACCGCCGAAGCGACGATCAAGTATTTTTTCCTCAGCATTTTGGCGTCGGCCTTTTTGCTGTACGGCATGAGTTTTCTCTACGGCCTGACCGGTTCGACGTCGCTGCCTGAAATTCGCGCATCGTTGGCGGCCGCGCACGAAATTCCCGCCTTGAACGTCGCACAGCAACCGCTCCTGCAAGCCACGCTGGTGCTGCTGTTGGTCGGCCTTGGTTTCAAGATTGCCGCCGCTCCGTTTCATTTTTACGCACCCGACGTTTACCAAGGCGCTACAAACCTGACTGCCGGCTTGTTGGCCACGGCGCCAAAAATCGCCGGTATTGCCGTGTTGATTCGGCTGGTCGTGGCGGCCTTCCCGCCCGACGACTTCATCTGGCAGTTGTTCATGACGCTGGCCATTTTGAGCATGACCATTGGCAATGTGTGTGCGCTGTGGCAAAACAATATCCGCCGCCTGATGGCGTATTCCTCGATCGCCCATTCGGGCTACATGTTGATCGGCCTAGCGGTGGCGGCTGCGGCGAATTCCCTGTTGGCCGAAGAAACGTCCGTAGCAAATCTTCAAGCAGCGAATTTGCAAGCGGCGGGCATCGCCGCGACGCTGTTTTATCTGACCGTGTACGTGTTTGCCTCCTTGGGCGTGTTCGCCGCCTGTTCGCTATTGGCGGAAAAAGAACGCGGCTTTGAAAACATCAGCGACCTCTCCGGCTTGGCGAAATCGAAACCGTGGGCCGCCGGCGCGATTGCCGTGTTCATGTTTTCCCTGGCGGGCATCCCGCCGCTGGCCGGCTTTTGGGGCAAACTCTCACTGATGACCGAATCGCTCAACGTGGCGTTGCCTTTCAACGGCTCCACCCTCGCGACGGCGTTTTGCGTGTTGGCCGTTGTGGGAATGCTCAACGCCGCGATTGCAGCCGGGTATTACCTACGCGTGATCGCGGTGATGTTCTTTCAGCCCCCAACCGGGCACGCGGAGCCTTCCGTTCACACGGAGCCCGTCGGCGGTTGGCTTACCGGCGCGGCGGTTGGTCTTTGCACGGTTGCCGTGTTGGGAATCGGCCTTGCTCCGCAGATGGCGGCCGAACAATCGTCTCGCTCGGAAGACGGAGTGCGCGTCTTTGTCACGACCCACGCAACACAGCCGGCGGCGAACTTGGCCACGCTCGAAATACGTGGGGCCGCCGAACCGGAAGTCACGCAGCAGGCGGCATCCAAGTGAAGCGAACTGCATTGCGCCACTTCCATCGCTGAACAACCGTCTACTTTTTTTCCACGGCGAGGCGGCTCAAGTGGTTTCCCTGAATCATGTTTCCCTCGCCGCCGATGAGCACCAGCGGTGCAGAGTGTTTGTGCTCTTCGCGGTCGTCTCGCAAAATGCAGCCAGCCAAGCGGCTGTACTTGACATCGCGTAAAATGAGTTCGGGGCCATCGCAATCGAAAATGTTGTTGCCGAAAATATTGAACCGCCGGCAACGTTCGATGACCACGCCCGCCGCCGCGCCGCGCTCGCCGTTAATCTGGTTGCCGCTGAAGACAACGTCTGACGAATCGGCAATCAACACGGCATCTTGTGAATCGTTGAGTTCCTGGTATTGAGGATTTCGATCCAGCACATTGGCGGCGATCGTCAACTGCGTGGAGTTTCGAATGCGCAGCTGGTGCGAAAAGCCTTTCCACATGGTGTTGCCGGTAATCGCGACGCCGCGAACGCCGTCCAGATCGATATTCACTTGCACGTCGGAAAGCACATTATTGGCGATCGTGATATTGCCGAAATTCGCCGGCCCCTCCACGCCCTGGCGAATTCTTTTTCCCCGCCCCAAAATGCGAATATTGGCGGAGTCGGGCACCTTATGCGTATGCTGGATGGTGCAGCCCACGATGGCCGCTTCGGCCACGGAGCCTTCCGCGCAATCGAACAGAATGTTGGCCGTCGGCGGGCCATCGGCGCCCATGTTGCCTTCGATATCGCATGTGCCGATTTGAATATTTCGCACGCTGCCGCCGCGAACCACCACGCCGCCGCCATCGCAATAGCTCACATGTGTATTGGCCATATTGAATTGATGCAGGTTGACGTTATCTAGGAAAACGCCGATACCCCGATTGTCGTAGATGTGGCATTCCGAGATCACCACATTCCGGTTGCGCACCACCAAGTGAATGCCGTGCAAGGCGCGGCGCACCGTGACGCGCGAAATCGTGAGTTGTATCGCGCCGCGAGATTCAATACCGCAGGCCTCAGGATGCGCGCCCATAATTTCCAGGCCGTCAATCAACGGCATGCGCTCTTTCAGCCAGACTTCATCTTTTAACGTGTGCGGCGCCGCCGTGCCTTCGTGCCCGCCAATGATGCGAATCGCGGGACCGGGCCCCGCCATCAGCAGCCGCACGGTTCCGCGGCCCGAGAGGGATGTCAGACCGACGCGCCTCAGGTCGACCACCAGCGGTTTGGTCAACTTATAAACTCCACTGGGAAACCGCACCTGCCCGTTGCCTTCGTCCACGGCGCGTTGCAAGGCGGCGGTGTCGTCGGCGATGCCATCGCCCACGGCGCCGAAGTCGCGCACGTTGGCGTTGTTTTTCTTGCCGCTTTGCCCGCGAACCGGGAGCGGCGAAAGAGCTATGAGCAAGAAAGACGCTATCAAAAGAAAAACGCCCACCGGCGCTGTAGCTGGTTTCGATATTGCTCGTTTCGACATACGTGTGGCGCCTACCTGTGTGGGAAAGGAAAGTTGGCGGAGGATGGATTCTAGGACCAGAGTGTGTTCTGCGTTCCCAAAAAGCTCGGCATTTTAGAAATGCCGAGCTTTTGTTTCGGCCTATCCATTGTAGTTGCCGAACAACCGCCCCGCTCAATCTTGAACCACCGTGTTGGAGAGTACGCCGATTTCATCAATCTCGATTTTGACGATGTCGCCGGGCTGGAGCGTGAAATCGGCGCCGGGAACGACGCCCGTTCCGGTCAGCAGAAAAACGCCATTGGGGAACGAGTTATCGCGGCTGAGCCAGCCCAGCAATTCGTCGAAGGTTCTGGCCATTTCCCCCAGATTCGTATCGCCGACGAACACCGTTTTCCCCTGGCGAAGAATCGTCAATTCGATACGCACCGATTCCAGCGAAAGGAAGACGTCGGAATCGGCCAGCAACACGCAGGGCCCCAGTCCACAGCAATGGTTGTAAACCTTGGCTTGCGGCAGGTAGAGCGGGTTGTCGCCTTCGATATCGCGGGAGCTCATGTCGTTGCCAATCGTGAAGCCGACCAGCTTCATATACGAATTGACCACCAACGTCAGTTCCGGTTCGGGAACATTCCATTTGGAGTCGCGGCGAATGCGCAGAGGTTCGCCGGGGCCTGAAACACGATGCGGCGTAGCCTTGAAAAACAGTTCGGGCCGGTCGGAAACATAAACCCGGTCGTAACAGGAAGCGGCCGCGTCGGATTCCTCCATCCTCGCGACCTTGCTGCGTTTGTAGGTCACGCCGGCGGCCCACACTTCTTGCTGGTCGATCGGGGGCAGCAGTTGGGCGTCGGCTAAGTCGATCGGTTCAGCCTTTTCATCGCGCAGAAACATCGCGACTTCGTGCGGGTCGTCGGCTTCCAGAATGTCGAACAGACTGTTGTATTGGCGGCCCTCCAAATCCAAGGGCACAATCTGCTCGCCTTCCAGCGAACCGAGCAACACCTCTCCACTCGCCGTGCGGCGCCGAACCAATTTCATGGGCTTAACTCCAGGCCTTCTTCAAAAAGCGGATCCAATTCCCATGCATGATACCTTCAACGTCGTCGGGACTGTACCCGCGCTTGGCGAGAATATCGGCCAGGGTTTGCAAGTCGGCGATGGTGTGTAAATCGGCCGGGCATTGCTCCCGCCCGAAGCCGCCGTCGAGATCGGAGCCGATACCGCTGTGCGAAGCGTTGCCCGCCAATTGGCAAATATGATCGATATGATCAGCCGCCCATTCGATTTTCACGCCCTCTTCTCGAGGGCACGTTTTCCCCCGCACCCAGTTGGGCGACATCATCCAGGCGTCGAACGCGGCGCCGATCACGGCCCCGCGTTCGATCAAGGCGCGTAGTTGGTCGTCGCTGAATTGGCGCTGCTCCGGCACCAAAGCGCGGCAGTTGTTGTGGCTCGCCCAGACCGGTCCCGAGAAAATATCGAGGGCCTCCCAGAAGGCGTCGTCGGTTAAGTGGGTGGCGTCGAGAATGATGCCCAGGCGGTCCATCTCTTCGAGCAACTCCCGGCCCGCCGGCTCCAAGCCGCCTTCCACACCGGTGCCGGGGGAGTAACGACCTGGCCCGTAATGCGCGGGGCCAATCGCCCGCAGGCCGTATTCGTACGCCCGTTCCAGATGCGCCATGGTGAGAATGGAATCGGCGCCTTCCAAACTGAGTATGTAACCGATCGGCGGGGCGTCGGCGGATGGGGCGTCAGCAAGGTGGTTGGCCCAAAGTGCGGCATGACGCTCCAATGCGGCGGCGTCCGTGATTTGCAACAGTTGGCCTTTTTCCTCCATGGCGCGGTACCAAGCCAGTTGGCCTTGCGTCATCGCCCAGGCGATTTCCGGGCTGTTCCAACCAGGGCGCGTGTTGGCGTCGTCGACGTATCTTCCGATCTGCGTGGCTACGCACAGCCCGATCTGGCCGCGACGCATTTCTTCAAACGTGAGCACGCCTCTGCCGCGGTCGATGTAATCGGTTTTGAACATTTCCCGCCGGCGCACATCGACCAACGAGCGCGTTATATCGCGGTTGTACTCCAGGGCGTTCATCGAAAGATCGAGGTGTGCGTCGAACAGCAACATGTAATTCTCGCTTAATCGCGGTAGAAAAATTTACGAACCAAATGCTCCGGCGGCGGCGATGTTGTCAGCGCGACCACAACGGAAACGACCGCCGAAGCCAATGCCCCGACCATGAACGGATGGAAACCAAACAGTTGCAGCGGCTCTAATTCCCCCGATTCAAAAAAGCCCACGGTGTACAACAACATGTGGGTCAGAAAACCGCTCAACATTCCGGCGATAGCGCCCTGCCGATTAAAGCGCGGCCAATAGAGCGCCAACGAAACCGGGGCCAGGAAACTGGTCGAGAGCCCGCTGCCGGTGAACACGATGATATCTTGCAGGAACTGCGGAGGACTGACCGCCGCCAGCATGGCGGTCAGGCCGACGACCACCGTGACGACGTAGGTCAGCCGTTTGATTGTTTTTTCGGGGGCGTCGGGGTTGATGTTTCGCTGGTAGACATCGCGCACCAGGGCGGAGGAAATCATGAGCAGGAAGCTGTCCATGGTCGACATCACGGCGGCGAACGGCGCCGCCACCAACAGTCCAGCCAGCCAGGGCATATTCATGGCCAGGGTTAGGGCTTTGGCCATTTCGGGCATGATCCGATCGGAATCGGTTTCCCAGCCGGGCAAGAGAACCTTGGCGCACATAAAGATGACCACCAGCGGGAAGTAGATCAGGGTGTAATAAATGGCCACGGTGAAAATGGCGCGGCGCAGGGTGTTGGAATCCTTGAAGGCCATTAAGCGAACCATGTTGCTGGGCTGGCCGGCGCCGGAGAAATTCCACATGAAAAAGAATGAGATTGCGAGGCCCAGGGGCAAAAATCCGTCGGCGCTCGATTTGTCGATGCCGGGGCCTTTCATGTACACGCCCGCTTGGCCATCGCCATCGTAACCCGTCTTTTTCTTCTGTTCCTCCGGCACGACTTGCTGATGCACCGAAACGACTTTCCCGCCCGATGTGAATGTCGTCGGCCTAGCCGACGCAATGTGTTTGGCGAAGGTGATTTCTATAGCGGGAATGTGCTGTTTCGCGGCTTCGTCGGTCTTCACTTGGGCCGTGGTTTCACCGCTCTTAATTCGGGCTTCCGCCGCCAGACGGAACACGCGCCGGTTTTCGCCTTCGCCTCCCGAAACCAGCCAACTATTCTTGGCCAGCACCAAGGGCGAAGCGAGCGGTTCGTCGGTTTCGATCAGCAACGACACCGCGCGTGGCGGCGTCATGCGGGCGATTTCCTTCGTCGCCTTTTCCATGCCACCCACCAAATAGATCGCCATGGGAAGCATAATCAGAACGCCGGCCACCATCACGACGCCTTGCAAAACGTCGGTCCAGACCACCGCGCGAAACCCGCCGTAAGCGGTGTAGACCACCACCGCCGCGGTGAACACCAACAGGCAGAGGAAGTAGCCGGCGTCGGCGGCGCCGAAAAAAGGCACGCCCGCCAACGTGTCGGAGGTAAAAACTTTCGCGGCGTGAAACAGCGGCACGTCGGCCAACAGCGTTTGCAGAATGTTGCTCCCGCCCTTGAACTGTGCGATCAGGTTGAAGGTCATGAAAAACACGATCAAGACCGTCGCCAAACCGCCGAAGCCGGGGCTGTCGAAGCGGTCGCGCAGCACATCGGGAATGGTGATCGCGCCCGTCTTGCGAGCGACCTGGTTAATACGTTTACCCAACAGGCCCATCGTAAATATCGGCACGACCATATAACTGCCGATCCAGAGCGCCACCACCCAGCCGTGCGTGTATACCAACGAAGGAAAGCCGATGAAACTCCCGCCCGACGAACTGGTGGCGGCGAACGTCAAAGCGAAAGCCCAAACGCCCAACGAGCGGCTTCCTAGGAAGTACTCGCTCATGAAGCTCTTCGATTGCAGCAACCGGTGCGACAACCCCGCCAGCACCATCACCAACACGATGTAAATGGCGAATGTAATGATCGCCGAATTGGAGCCGCCGCCGCCCGCTTGCGCGAATAACCCCAGAGGCGCGAAGAACTCCAATGATAATGTTGTCAAATCATTCATGGCCGGGTTCTCCTTCGGTATTGGGAGAACTGCCGCCGTCAAGATCGTCGTTTTTCATATAGTAGAAACAGAACCAAAACGTAAATACATCCACCGCCAACCAAGGACAAAGCAAACCCCAGAACACCCACCGCGGCAAGCCCCACACGGTAGGCGTGCTTTGCGCCGCCGCGCCGGGCGGCTGTAAGCCATCGACCACATAAAAACCGACCGACCAAGTCAGGCAAACGAAGAACACCATCAAAATCACCACGGCCTCGCGCCGCGCGTGGACAAAGATGGGGTCCAGTTCTGGCGGGCGGTCGTCGACCGAATTGTCGTGAGGCGTTTCGCCGGGTGAAGTCATGGTGGCGGCTCCAAGGAGGGGTTCACGGAAGGCTACTAATGTAAGCCGCCGGAGCTGCTTCCACAACATTCAGACGCCCCTCCCTGAAATTTCTCCGGAAACATCTGCCGCTCGCCATTTTGCAACCGTTCACGGCTTTTATACCATCGGATAGATTGTTGCCGCACTTCCACACGCCGTCGGCGGACGTACTGCACATTGCTCGGTCGTTTCCAGGTGAATATTTCAACGCAGAACGCAAAGAGGCCGAGGACCGCGGAGACGAAATGAAAGAAAATCAAATCTCGGCGGCGCCCATCGGTTGTGCAATTGAACCACATCGCCACCTAATCCCGGGATGGCTGGAAGTTTTCCTCTGCGCCCTCTGCCGCTTTGCGTTCTCTCTGCGTTTCCCTTCTTCGCAACCATAACCGGTAACCGGTTATGGGTTTTAGGCGAGCGGCAGATGAAAATTTACCTGCACGCAGCGGGAGTCCGAGAGTTTTTTTGGGTTCCCGCCTATGCGGGAATGACCGTTTGCTGATTCACTCGCTTGCGCTTCGTGCTTGTATTTCGGTAAATTCTCATCTGCCGCTCGCCTAAATACCGAATCGTACGACGCCGATGGAGCATTGACGAAAAGGCTTGCCGCCGCTGGAATTTTACAGTTTCAATTTTTACATTCGGTCTGCTACAGGGTACAATTGCCGTGTATGCACATTGCTTTCCACATAACTCGCTGGCTGGTTGCTTCCAGCTTGATCGCGAATCTGGGCCTGTTGGGGTTATTCCCGCAAATGACGGCCTGGGTGGAGGGCGGTTCGCGCGCTGTTATCGCGGAACAGCGAACGAAGTGCTGTTGCGGAACCGACGATGGGCGTTGTTGCGGATTGGGCTGTTGTGTTTCTCGGCCGGCGCCCGCGAAGGCGCCGTGTCCTTGCCCGCCTCCGAAAGATACTCGCGACGGGCAAAATGGCCCACTGGTCTTGGCGTTCGCCCAAACGCTCTGCGGCGCTGGCGGTGAAACTTCGCGCTCGCGTTTTGGGCAATCTCCGAAGAGCGTAGACCGCTCTCTAGCCGGCTCTTCTCTTCAAGCCCGGCACGTTCGCCTGGACGTCTGATACGACAACGGCGCTACCGGTGTGCGCCGAATCTTTTCATGTCGTAATTTCCTAGGCCGCCATGCCTTGGTTTTCCCGTTGCCTGAACGGCGCCCGTATGCGCGGCCGACCAATGTGTCGGCATTCTAGTCGGCGGTGTCGCTGTCATTCCTGGCGAGTTCCTATTCAGAGAGGTTCCCATGCGAACATTCACTCCCATTTTGCGCCGCCATTGGGGAAAGGTCGTTGTGATGGTTGGTATTGCGGCGGCGGGCGCGGCTTTTGCTTCGAGCGCGTCGCTCCGCGCGTATGGTCGTCACGGCTGGCGCCAAGCATTGCAATGGACGGGCGTTGTGGAAACATCGGTCGACTCCGGCAGGGTTTTTTGGTGTCCCATGCACCCTCAGATCAAGAGCAAAAAAGAGAACTACGTATGCCCTGTTTGCAACATGGCGTTGGTCGAATTGGAAGGCGGGCTGGTTGAGGCGCCGGAGAATTTGACACTCACCGTCCGGCAGATTCAGCAAGCCGGCGTGTCGACGAAACCTGTCCGGCGGCGTAGCCTTTTCCGTGAAATTGACACCACCGGCCGCATTGAATACGACGAACGGCGATACGCGGGTATTTCGTCTTGGGTCGACGAAAAAAGCCGCATCCATAAGCTGCACGTCAATTTCACCGGCGAGTTTGTCAAAGAAGGTCAATTGTTGGCCGAGATTTATAGTCCTGAACTTATCTCGGCCCAGCATGAATACCTGCTTGCTCTGAAGAGCGAGCGCGGGGAAACGAATCGTAAATCACGAAATAGGACGACCGGCTATTCCGTTCCCGCCGGGCTGGATCTGGCGCGCTCCGCGCGGCAAAAAATGATCTACCAAGGATTGACGCCACAACAGGTGGACGATATAGCCGAGAGCGGCAAGATTTTGGAATACGTTCCGATCTACGCTCCGATTAGCGGCACCGTCATCAAACGCCATGTTCAGGAAGGGCAGTATGTCGAGGAAGGCGACTGGTTGTTTCACCTAGCCGATTTGTCGCACTTGTGGCTCTTCGCCGATGTGTACGAAGATGAGTTGTCGCTGGTCGAACTGGGCCAACCGGCGGTGCTTTCAGTTCGAAGTTTTCCCGGGCAACCGATTCAAGGAACCGTTTCGTTCATCGATCCCGTGGTGCAGTCGGAGAGTCGCACGATTCGCGTGAGGATCGACGCTCCCAATCCTGACGGGCGGCTCAAGCCGGGCATGTACGCGCGGGTGCAACTGCACAAAAACATTCCGGAGGTGACAGCCGTTCCTGAAAACTCCGTACTTTGGTCGGGAGAGCGTGCGGTGGTGATCGTCCAGCAGGGGGAAGGAGTGTTTCAACCGCGTGAGGTGAGAATCGGCCAACGCTGGATGTTCTCCAACATCGGGGACGACGAATCGCGTGGAGCGTTCAGCTTCGGCGCCGACCGGCAGCGGTATCACGAAGTGCTTGCCGGCTTGAAGCCGGGCGAGCGCGTTGTGACCGCCGGCGCGTTCCTATTAAACGCCGAAAGCCAATTCCAAAGCGTCTTGGAGAAAATGCTGCCGCCCGAAAACGCCTCGATCACGTTGGAAGAAGCAATCGGACGACCGCTGGCAAAGGGAATCAGGGAGCTGCTCGATCGCTACTTCGACCTCAGCGGCGCTCTGGCCGACGACCGACTCGATTTGGCCGCGGCGCGTTTCGACGCGCTTCGCCAAGCCGCCGACGCGCTCGCCGGCAGCGCCGATACGGCAAACGCCTCGCAGCTTGCCGATGTCGCCCGACGCGTTGCGAAACATGCCGCGCGATCAAAAGAAAAACCGCTCAAAGAGCCCGCTGATGCCAGAATCGCCTTCGGACGCATCAGCCGCGCAACGGTATCGCTGTTGTCTGAAAACGGCGGCCAAACCCTATTCGGAAAAGACGTGTTTTTGTTTCGCTGCGGCATGGCCAACGTCGGCTACGAAAATTGGCTGTGGTGGAGCGACGAGACGTTCAATCCCTACATGGGGCGGAAAATGCCCACCTGCGGCACGAAGCTCGATGTTTTGAAACCCTAATACCTTCTAACACAACTTGGTGGCGCAGCATCAAACTCCGTGTTTGAAATACCAAACAGGGGTTAGGTTAGGAGCTCTAAGCATCCAACCAGCAATGCACACCTCAGCTAGATAGGATTCCCCCTCGATGATTGAAAAATTCATCGCCTGGTGTATCGATAACCGATTCCTGGTGCTCGTCATGACCGTCATCCTCTCGGTCGTCTGCGCATGGGGAGTGTACACCATACCGATCGACGCCATTCCCGATCTTTCAGACGTTCAAGTGATCATCTATTCGCCGTGGCAGGGCCGCGACCCCCAAACGATTGAAGACCAAATCACGTACCCGTTGACAACCACCATGCTTTCCGTGCCGGGGGTTTCGGACGTGCGAGGCTACAGTTTCTTCGGCTTCTCGTTTGTGTATGTCATCTTTGAAGATGGAACCGATATGTACTGGGCGCGTAGCCGCGTGCTCGAATATATGAATCAGGTGCAGGGAGAATTACCCGCCGGCGTGAGGCCCCGGCTTGGTCCCGACGCCACCGGTCTGGGCTGGGTTTATATATACACCCTCGAAGATACGGAGAATAAATACGACCTTGGCGAACTACGCGCGTTGCAAGATTGGTACGTCCGTTATCAACTGACGGCGGTTCCGGGCGTGGCCGAAGTGGCCAGCCTTGGCGGGGCCATTCGCCAATATCAAATCACGTTGGATCCAAAGCGGTTGCTGCTCTACAAGATTCCGCTGGAGCGCGTCATCGCGGCGGTGAAGAACTCCAACAACGACGTCGGCGGGCGCGTGCTTGAGGTGACTGAAACAGAGCACATGATTCGAGGCCGCGGCTACATTCAGGGCGTCGAAGATCTAGAAATTATCGTGCTCTCGGCAACCGCCGAGGGGACGCCGGTTCTACTGCGCGATGTTGGCCAGGTGCAAATCAGTCCTGATATTCGCCGCGGCGTGGCGGAGAAAAACGGCGAAGGCGAAGTGGTGGCCGGCGTGGTCGTGATGCGGTTTGGCGAAAACGCGCTCACGGTCATCAATGCGGTCAAGGAGAAGATCACGCAGATTGAATCGGGCCTGCCGGAGGGCGTCGTGATCCGATCCGCCTACGACCGCAGCCGATTGATACATCGCTCGATCGACACGCTCAAGCACACGTTGGCCGAGGAATTGGCGATCACGGCGCTGATCATCGTCATATTTCTGTTTCACATCCGCAGCGCCATCGTTGCCGCCATCGTTCTCCCACTAGGGATTTTGATGGCCTTCCTGGTCATGAAACTACTGGGAATTAACGCCAACATCATGTCGATTTCCGGCATCGCGGTGGCTATCGGAACGATGGTGGATTCATCGATCGTGGTTGTGGAAAATTTGCATAAGCACAAGGAAAAAAGTCCCCACGCCGACCACTGGCAGCTGGTTCGAATGTCGGCCCAAGAGGTAGGACCGGGCCTGTTCACCGCACTTCTGGTGGTTACGGTCGCTTTCCTACCGGTGTTTGTCTTGGAGGGGCAGGCTGGTCGTCTGTTCAAACCACTTGCCGCGACAAAAACATTCGCCATGGCCGCCGCCGCACTGATTGCCATCACCGTGATTCCGATTCTGACCGGCCTATTCGTGCGAGGACGCATCGCCCCCGAACACAAAAACCCGGTCAACCGGTTGGTGATTTGGTTGTACATGCCGTGTATTCGCTTCGCGCTCGGACACAAAATTATCAGCATGTGCGTGGCGTTCAGTTTGCTGGCCCTGACGATCGTACCCTGGATGAAAATCGGCAGCGAGTTCATGCCGCCCTTGCGTGAAGGCGATATTCTCTACATGCCGACAACTGTCCCTGGTTTGTCGATCACGGAGGCACGGCGAACGCTTCAGATTCAAGACCAACTGCTGGCGCAGTTCCCCGAGGTTCGTTTGGTGCTGGGAAAGATCGGTCGCTTTGCCACGCCCACCGATCCCGCCCCGTTGAATATGGTCGAGACCCACGTCCCGCTTCGCGAGGAGGAAGATTGGCCCCAGAGATTGATCGAAGAAGGCTACCTCAAACGATTGGGCCGTGAAATGTTAGCCGATTTATCGGCGGCCGGCTTCCTCACCGAAGCCGGTGAAAAACTCGCAGCCGACACCATCGCCGAACAGACCGAAGGCATGGCCAGGGCCGATATCAACCGTCGTACGCGCGTGCAACTCATGCTGTCGCTGCGGCGGCAATTGGCGAAGATGCGAGCGGCGTTGAAAGAACATCGCCAAAGCGCGCTGGAGCGGGGTGAAGCTCCTGGGTCGCGGTTTGGCGAGCAGGAATTGGAGGACCAATGGGTCGCCGAGATTTTGCCGCGCACAATGCGCCAAATTCGGCCGACACTGCCACAACGGATCGTTCGAGAAATGACCAAGGATTTGGTCGAAATCCTCGAATCTCAAGGCGGGTTGTCGGCGAATCGGCGAGACAACGCGGTGGCCCTGTTGCGAGAAAAATGGCAAGGGAAAATTTCCGCCCAAAACATACCGCTGGTGCGAACCACCTTCACTGAACTGACCAAAGGGGAAATGCAAAAAGAGATCAGAATCCCCGGTATGCCCAACTGGTGGCTGATGCCGATCGAAACCCGGCTTGGCATGCTCACCACCGGCATGCGAGGACTCATAGGACTCAAACTGTATGGAACCGATTTGGAAGATCTGGCCGAAGTCGCCCAACAAATCGAGAATGTGCTGCGCGGCGTGCCCGGCACGCTCAGCGTTGTCTCGGAGCGGGCCATGGGCGGACACTATCTCGATATCAAGGTCGATCGCAAGGAGGCGGCCCGCTATGGGCTCGAAGTGGGCGACATCCAACGGATGATCGAAACCGCGATCGGCGGAATGAATATCGCCACCACGGTTGAAGGCCGTTACCGATTTCCCATTAACGTTCGCTACCCCCGAGAGCTGCGCGACGATCCTGAAAAACTCACCAGAACTCTGATCGCGGCGCCCAACGGATTGCAAATACCGCTAGGGCAAGTGGCCGATATCGCGTTCG
>QIKY01000401.1 GCA_003233175.1 Planctomycetaceae bacterium
CACAGAGATTTTTTAGGGCGCCTTTTTCTCTGTGTGCTCTGTGTACTCTGTGGTAAAAGTTCCTTCCACGAGAATTCTTCGTGGCAACCGAGCCCTTGCCACCTCAAAAAAATCCTCAAGGTTTCGCCTGAAGGCGAGGGTTTTAGACCCATCGCAAGGACAATAATTTTCTCCTCGCCAGGGAAGTCTCGGTGCAGATTCTCCGCGCGCCGTGCGGCTTCAGAAAAAAAACCGCAGACCGCTGACCATGCCGTCGAGTTGCACGCTGCCGACTTCGTAATAGTCGTAGCCGATATAGATTTCGACGCGGTTCCATTGCAGGCCGGTCGTGAGCCGGCCGTGAAAGAGCGATGCGCCGCCCAGCCCGCCGTAGTCGATTTCACTCGAAATCACCCAAGGACGATGCAGCCGCCAATCGCTGCTGTAGGTCAGGTTCCAGCCGTAGTCCTGGCCGATGTTGTCTGACAACCAATTCACGCCCACTCCCACCCGCTGCTGCAAGCGAGGGCTTTGCCAAAAACGAAACAGCAGGTTGGAATCGCCGGTCCAGAGGCTGTCGTTCAGACCGCCGGGCAACGACTCGCGGCGATAGTTGACATCGGTGTCGAGGCCGAAGCGGCTGGTGGTCTCGAAGAGGAAGTTGCCGCCAATCCTCGATTGGTCGCCGAAGTTGTCGGCGTATTCCACGCGCGTTTGCAGCGACCATAACTTCAGCGGCTGGTCCGACCAGCGGTCCATCACCATAAAGCCTTCGTTCTGGCCTTGGTACGGGTAGCTGGGGAAGTAGCCCTCCGGCCAGGCTACGCTCTCCGTTCTCCTTGTTGCAGTGTGGCTCTCGTGGCTATCGGCGGTGGAGCTGAACGCGGCGGATACCATTCCGCTCAGAATCGCACTCAGAAAGCCGCCGCCATCATCGTCATCAAAAGCATCATCGTCATCAAAAGTACTGTAACTTCCCTGTACCTCTTTGCTCGGCCTGGATTGCCGCACGTTTGCCCGCAGCTCACCCAAACTGCCTTGCGCCCCGGCTTGCGCCGCAAGGCACCACAGAAGCAGGCCTACCGCCAGAAATGCCGTAAAATAAGAGTTCATCCGGCGATCCTTCAACGTCGCGGGTGAGTAACGTGGTGCGCGCTGTGGGACAGTACTCGAAGCTCTCCTCGCCGGCAAGGCAAAAACACGGCAAAAAAACTGGTTCCCTACCAAAAACCGCCGGTGACGTGAAACATCGAACGTTCCTAAACCGAAGCCGTTGAACCTGTCGTGGGTGACGAGCCAATCGGCGGAGTGGTTTCGAGATCCAACTTCTCGCAGGCGTCGCCCAGTTGCAGCAGACCGCGCAGAAGTGTTTTCATCGTTGTGTCCGACACGGCGGAGTCGATCGTGTCGCGAATGGGAAGCGCGGCTTCGTAGAGCTTCTCCACCATTCGCCGGCCTTCGTCGGTTAAGAACACCAATCGGGTGCGGCGGTCGGTTTCATGAGGACGCCGGGCGACGAACTGCTTTTGTTCCAGCAAATCGAGCATGCGTCCTAGTGTTGTGGGATCGGAAGCGGCAAGTCTGGCCAGTTCCTGCTGGCTAAGCGAATCGCCTTCGGCGAGTAGTCGCAACACGACGTATTGATCGGCAGTCACGCCGAAGGGACGAAAAACACGATTCGTCACACGATGCATTCGCAAATAGGCAGACCGCAAACGATGAGCGGGCGACTGATTGAACGGCTTCACAGCGGGGATGTCCTTGGTCAAACAATTTTTATCGGCATACCGATATTCAGCATAACATGCACCATGCCGGCGCGGCAGCGTGCGAGAACGAAGTGTCGCCTTTAGGAATAGTCCCGAATTTATCTACCCCGTTAAGGCGAGCGGCGGAAAATAACGTACCCGCACGCGGCGGGAGTCCGTGAGTTTTTTTTGGGGGGCCCGCCTACGTGGGAACGACCGTTTGCTGATTCACTCGCTCGCGCTTCGTGCTTGTATTAGGTGAATTTTCATCTGCCGCTCGCCTAAAAGCCGGGCTTCTGATTCGGAAAATGTCATACGTTTGGGCAAGGGCGCCTGTGCTAGCAACAAGAAAACTCCCGCCAGCCGCCAACCTGGTTTTCCTATTCTTCCGAAACTCCGCTGAAGTGTGGCGATTACGAAGACTTTGCCGGTTTTCTGAGAAGGAGCACCGCCTTGCCTGCCGACATCAAGATACGGCCCTCGTCACGCGCAGACGCCGTTGCGTTTGCCGCCAGCGTCTGCGATGAAACGCCCACGACTCCCAAATTCGCATGAGTACGATTCCCACTTCACCCACCACTACCGACAGCGCGCCCGTCGCGCCGGCGCCAACCGCCGCGCCGCTCGACCCTCGGCTGGTGGAGGAAACGCGGCATGAAATTCGCTCGCTGATCGGCGAAATCAATCAGCTGGCGCAGTCGGATGTCTCGTTCGATGAATTCTGCGAGGGTTTCCTCCGCCGTGTTGTTTCGGCGTTGGCGGCGGAAGGGGCGGCGGTCTGGATGCTGGAAGAAGGGCAACTGCGGCTGCAATACCAGATCAACTTCGCCGCCGCGCAGTTGACCAACGATGCACAACGAGAAGCACGCCACCAGTCGCTGTTGCGGAAGGTGGTCGCCGGCGGACAGCCGGTCGTACTGAACCAGCAGTCGGGCGGGAGCGATCAAGAGGAATTCGCCAATCCCACCGATTTCCTCTTGGTTTTGGGCGTCGTCGCGACGGAAGGCGCCGTCGCGGGGGTGATCGAGATTCTGCAACGCCCAGGCGGCGGACCGACAACGCACCGCGGCTACCTGCGGTTCCTGGTGCAAATGTGCGAACTGTTCCAACATTATTTGAAGAACATCCGCCTGCGCGACTACAGCGACCGCCAACAGCTTTGGAGCCGGTTGGAAGAGTACATTGAACGCGTGCATGTCGGCCTTGATTCGAAAAAGACGTGCTACATCATCGCCAACGAAGCGCGGCGGTTGCTCGAATGCGACCGCGTAACCGTCGCCCTGAAACGCCGCCGCCGGGGCGTGGTTACCGCTGTGAGCGGAATCGATACGCTCGACCAGCGTTCGAGCGAAGTGGCTTCTCTCACCGAATTGGCGACCGAAGTTTTGCGCACCTCCGAGCCGCTGTACTACACCGGCGACGCCTCGCACCTGCCGCCGCAACTGGAGAAAGTGCTGCATCGTCGGCTTGATATCTCGCATGCGAAAGCGCTGGCCATATTGCCGTTATTGGCGCCGGCGAAAAATGACCAGCCCGAGCAAGACGACCAACCCGCGGCCGAGGCGGAAACGCTGGGCGTAATGATGTTGGAAACCTTCGGCGACGCGCACGCGCACCGGCGACTCAAACCGTTGGCCGAAAAACTCGCTGTTCACGGCGGCGCCGCGCTCGCCAATGCGCTGCAACACCAACGCATTTTCCTGCTGCCTCTGTGGACATGGCTGGGCAAATTGTCGTCGATCTTCGCAGCCAGAACGCTTCCCAAAACCGTTGGCGCCATGCTCCTGATTACGGCAGTGGCGTACGCCTTGGCGGCCGCACCGGCCGATTTCTCGTTGGAATCGCGTGGACGGTTGACGCCCGTGGCTGAAAGCAACGTGTTCGCCGGGTACGACGGCGTGGTGATCGATATCGACGTCAGCCACGGCGACGCCGTACAAGCAGGGCAGGTGCTGGCCCATCTGCGAAATACCGAATTGGAAGTGAAAATCACCGAACTGGTTGGCCGCCGCACGACCATCCAGGAGCAAATCCGCACTAATCAACGGGCCCTATTGAACCCCCGGCTGGGTGTCGACGATCAAAACCGCATCGCCGGCGAAATAGCGCGGTTAAAAGAGTCGGAGGAGAGTCTCGAGCGGCAGTGGCGGCTCTACCAGGAAACAGAAAAAGAGTTGTTGGTGCGCAGTCCGATGACGGGCATCGTGGCGACCTGGCGCGTACGCGAAACGCTCATGCATCGCCCGGTGCAAAGAGGCCAGACGTTGCTCTCGGTGTTCGATCCTGAGAGTCCCTGGGAGTTGGAATTGCGCATGCCCGAACGCCGCATGGGCCATCTTCAAAAGGCGGCCAGCGGTTCGAGCGAACCGCTGCTGGTCACTTTTTATCTAACCACGCACCCGGGCCAGGAATACACAGGGCGGATCGTCGAGATCGCGCAAGGAGCCGATCTACACGGCGATGAGGGCCCTTCGGTTTTGATTCGCGTCGCTTTGGAAACCGGCGATCTACCCGAACTTCGGCCGGGGGCGACGGTTCGCGCCCGCGTCCACTGCGGGCGGCGCTCGCTGGGATACGTTCTCTTTCACGACCTCATCGAAACGGTGCAAACAAGAATCCTTTTCTGGCTCTGAGACGCCACCGGCGGCACATGACACTAATGCGCCTTTGGCCGCAATGACACTAATGCGCCTTTGGCCGCAATGACCTAATGCGCCTTTGGACGCAATGGTTTGATCGCTGTAGACACTATAAAGGAGTCGGCCGATGTTGCCGCTGACAGTTCAACTCGTGGCTTTGGTCACCCTGGCCGGCCCTTTTGATTCACCGCGGTCGTACAATACGGCCAAAACACGCGGCCCCGCGGTGAGGGCCGGCGGCAAGGAATTTACGATCACGCATTGCATGGTGCTGTTGGCCGATGAGGTTGATGTCTCGGCGGAGGCGGCGGGCAAGCTGATCGAGATGTCGGTCCAGGAGGGCGATTTCATTCGTGAAAACGATTTGGTGGCCCGGCTCGACGACGCGCAATCGCTGATTGCTAAAATCGCGGCGGAGCGAGAACTTTCGGCGGCGCGGGTTCGCGCCCAGGACGATATCGAAGTGCGATTCTCTCAGGCGTCGTTCGACGTCGCGGAGCAGGAGTTGCAGCAGAGCCTGGAAATCAAGCAGCGGGCGCCGGGCTCGATTCCCATTTCGGAAATTCGCCGCTTGAAACTGACGCTCCGTCGGGCGGAATTGCAGATCGACCGCAGCCGCCTGGAAATGAATATCGCGGCCATGACAGCCGAAGTGCGCGAAGCCGAATTGGCCGCCACCGAAACCGAAATTGCCCGGCGGCAAGTTGCTTCGCCGATTTCAGGCGTCGTGCTCGATGTGATCCGGCATCGCGGTGAGTGGGTCAGCGCGGGAGACCCCATCATGCGCATCGTGCGCATGGACACGCTCCACGTGGAGGGGTTCGTCGACGCCTCGAAGTATGACCCCGGCGAGGTTGATGGCCGAAATGTTTCGGTGGTGGTGGAGTTGGCTCGCGGCCGAAAAGCCGAATTCCGGGGACGCGTGATTCTCGTCAACCCGAAGCAACAGGCCGGCGGCCGATATCGAATTCGGGCGGAGGTCGGTAATCGTCAGGAAAACAAGCATTGGCTGCTGAGGCCCGGCGTGAATGCGGAAATGCGGATTGAATTGCGTTGATGAATCAACTCGCGGAAAGTCTGATCGCTAGTTCCAGCCGCCCAGTGCAGCTGCGCGTCAGGGCCGACCTGGAGGCAGAGCGGCAGGTCTACCAGGGTTGCCCGTATTGGGTGGTGAAAGATCCGTTGGCGCTCAAATATTTTCGCTTTGAGGAAGAAGAGTACTGGCTGTTGCAAATGCTCGATGGCCGCCGCAGCATCGACGACATCCGCCAGCAGTTTGAAAAAGAGTTCGCGCCGCAGAGGATATCGTCTCGCGAGTTGCAGCAACTGATCGGCTCCTTGCATCGCAACGCGCTGTTGCTTTCGAACGCCGCCGGGCAGGGCGATCAACTCCACCATCGCGGCCAAACCCAAGGCGCCCAGGAGCGGCGTTCGGCCTGGAGCAACGTGCTGGCGTTTCGTTTCAAGGGTTTCGACCCCGACCGCCTGCTCGCCTGGCTCGACCGCCGTTGCGGCTGGATATTCTCCGCCTCCGCCGGCGTGTGTTCGGCCCTGCTGGTGCTGGCGGCGCTGCTGCTCGTGGCCACGCAGTTCGAGGTGATGCAAACGCGTCTGCCGGGATTTGGCGAGTTTTTCGCCGCCAAGAATTGGATCTGGCTGGCGCTCACGTTGAGCATCACGAAAGTGATTCACGAATTCGGACACGGCCTAGCTTGCAAGCGTTTTGGCGGCGAATGCCACGAAATGGGCGTCATGCTGCTCGTTTTCACGCCGTGTCTTTATTGCAACGTTTCCGATTCCTGGATGCTGCCCAGCAAGTGGCGGCGGGCTGCGGTGGCGGCCGCGGGCATGTATATCGAACTGGTGCTGGCGGCAATCTGCACGTTCGTGTGGTGGTTCACCGAACCGGGCATGCTGAACTATTTGTGTTTGAACGTGATGTTTGTATCGTCGGTCAGCACGCTGGCGTTCAACGCCAACCCGCTACTGCGTTACGACGGCTACTACATCCTTTCCGATTTGGCGGAAATTCCGAACCTGCGGCAAAAAGCCAGCCTCATATTGCAGCACAAGGCGGCGTTCTGGTTGCTGGGCGAAACGGAGCCGTACGACCCCTTTCTGCCGCGAAAGGGCAAGCTGTTTTTCATTCTGTTCGCCATCGCTTCGTTCTTTTATCGGTGGTTGATCGCGGTTTCGATCTTGTGGTTTCTGCACCATGCCTTGGAGCCGTACGGCTTGCAAATTATTGGTCAGTTGGCGGCGCTCATGGCGGCTTACGGCCTGCTGATACAACCGTTATGGAGTCTCCATACGAGTTTAAGGACACCCGGAAGAATGGACGCTTTGAAAGCAATTCGCGCCGCGACCGCAGGCCTTGTGGCGGTTGCCATCGTGGCGGCGTGCCTGATCGCGCCGCTGCCTCATTACGTTTGGTGCAGCGTGCATTTGGAGCCCCAAGATGCGGCCGCCGCCTATGTGACGGTTCCTGGGCGGCTCCAACAAATTCACGTTCGCGCCGGCGACTATGTTTCGGTCGGCCAACCGCTGGCCACCTTGGAGAGCAGCGAAGTGCAACTCAAACTGCTCACCCTGCAAGGCGACCGCGACCAACTCCTCTCGCAAATCAGAACGCTGTGGCGTTTGGCTTTCACTGATGAAAACGCAGGGCGGGAAATCGCGGAAATCGAGGAGGCCATTGACGCCCTCAACGAACGGATCGAACATTCTCGCCGCGATGTCCAACGGCTGACCATCCGTGCGACGTCGGCGGGCGTGGTTTTGCCGCCGCCCAGCCGCGCCGCCGATAGGTCGGACGAAGGCCTGCTGGGCGGTTGGTCCGACGCTCCGCTGTTGGAAAAAAATCTGGGCGCTTATTTGCAAGGCGGCGTGGAGCTTTGCTCGATCGGACCGCCGCGCCAACTCGAAGCCGTGCTCGCGATTGACCAGTCGCAGATCGAGTTTATCGAACCAGGACAGCCGATCACTTTGTACCTGGCGCCGCTGCCCAATGAAGCCTTTGCCACGCGGGTGGCGGAAGTCTCGCGGAAGGAAATGTCGGCCAGCCCCCGCGTGTTGTCTGAAAAAGCGGGCGGCGATTTGGCCACCCGGCAAGATAGCGCGGGACGCGAACGGCCGCTGAGCACAACCTTCCAAGCCGCCGCTCCGCTGCAAGACGACACCGGTCTGTTGTTCGCCGGCGCCACCGGCAAGGCGCGCGTGTTTGTCGGCCGAACCACGCTCGCCCAGCGTCTCTGGCGCAGCCTCAACAGCGTGATTAACCTGGAATTGTAGTCCGCACCGTTGGAGTTCACGCTTCAGCGTGCTTTTCGCAAGCCTACACGCGCAAAATGAACAATAAAAGAGTGGATTATATCCCAGATAGCGTTTGGCGAATCAATCTACTGCTGTTCTCGTGCATCGGTTTTTTGGCCTCATTAATGCAACGCGTCGCTCTGAAGAAAAACAACGAACAGTCGCACATTCTAATGTGGTCGGCAGTGTTACTTTTCGCATTCAACGCCGTGCTTTTGTGTTGGAGCCTTCGACGACGTAGAAATCCAGATTACACGTGGCGGCTAACTTTACGCGAACTGTTTCTATATACAACAATCATCGCCATGACGTGTGCTCTTGCGAGATGGATATATCACTGGTCGGGGTAAGGGTGCTGGGAGAAATAACCGCGAACAACCAAACGGCGGGGTTGGCAGGGGAACCGCGACTCATAAGCGTTACCTTTCGGACCGCTACCGAAAAATCGACAAGGAACTCGAATTATCGACTTCCGGCGTTCTACCGCAAATATCGCTGGTTCGTTATACTTCGCGGCGTTGCTTTGATCGTGATATAACGCTCACGGATGAAAATCGCGTATTTTTCATTGAACGGCAAGCCGTCGTTGGCCGTGTGAAGCATCGGCGGCGCACACTATAAAGCAGGTTGGTTGCGAGTATGTCGCTTTTACTTGAATATCGTCGTCCTTGCACAACTCCGCTGGAAGTGGAGGGAATCACTCCCGATGTGCTGCGTGAGAAATCGTTCGGTGAGATAGAACAGATGCCGGTTTTCGAGGGGAACCGTCAGGGTGTGTTGGCCGACTTTTTCAAGCTTTCGGGTGATCTCGCAGATGGCCGCATGGTTTGGGAGGGCGACCTCTCCGGCGTGCATTGGCTCGGCGCCCACATGCGCGAGGGCGAAATGCTTATTCGCGGCCCGGCCGGGCGACACATTGGCAGTGAAATGCGCGGCGGGCGAATCATCGTCCACGGCGACGCCAGCGATTGGGTGGGCGGCGAAATGCGGGGCGGCTCGATTCATATTCAAGGCAATGCCGGCCATTTGATCGGCGCCGCTTATCGCGGCAGTCCGGTCGGCATGCGCGGCGGCGTGATCATGATCGACGGAAACGCCGGCAATGAATTGGGGCACACCATGCGTCGCGGACTATTGGCCGTGGGCGGCGATGTCGGCGATTTGATCGGCTTCAACATGCTGGCCGGCAGCATCTTCGTTTTCGGCGCAAGCGGTATTCGTCACGGCGCCGGCATGCGGCGCGGAACACTGGGCTTTTTTGGCCCGCCGCCGCCGCTATTGGCGACATTCCGACGCGCCTGCCGATATCGCCCCTTGATCGCGCCGATGCTGTTTCGCCAATTGCGAGAAAATGGTTTTCCCATTGCCGAGGAACTCTTCAGCGAAGATTTCGAACTCTACCACGGCGATATGATCGAAGGCGGACGCGGCGAGATCTTGCTGCGCGGCGCGGCGGCCTAACGGGCGCGGTTGCCGATAAAAGCGGCCCCGTGGAACTACGCATCTTGTTTTAAATGACGAGCGAACGCGGCTTTGGTTCGTCGCCACATTTCTTCAGACAGCACGTGTCCTGTGTTCGGTTCGATGTAGTGGGTGAACTTTTTCTCGGCGTGTTTTGCGGCGTAGGCGTTTTGAATGATCTTGATACCACGGCGCACTTCGTCGATCGGGCTGCCGCCGTCGTTCTCGCCGAAATTCAAATGTAACGCGCGGGGCGCGATCAAGGCCGCGATATCGGGCGTGTCGCCGTGGGTAAAAATGCCGGGTACGAAATTGGGGAAGCAGTGCAGCATGTGGTTATCGTGAATGGCTTTGTAGGTTGGCAGGCAGCAGTTGCCGACCAGGCATTGCAACCGTTTTTCCCACGGCCCCACCAGCCAGGTGTGCGTCGAACCCATGGAGTGTCCATAACAACCCAGGCGGTCTGAGGCGACTTCCGGCCGGCTGGCTAAAAAATCAATCGCGCGCCGCATGTCGAGAATGTTCTTCCATGCCATGCACTTTCCAGAAACGACGTAGCGCAAAAACTCGAAACGCTCGAAGGCCCCGCCCTTGAGTTTCTTCGTGGCGTCTTGCCGCTCTTCAAAACAGAGGGCGTCGGGGCACAACACCACATAACCTTCGCGGGCCAGCGCCGCGCCGGTATGATGCATGGGGTTTCCCGCCAGCCCCGCCGGCTCGCTCTTGCCTAAATGCCATTGCCCGGCATGTTGATGCCAAACGGCAATTCCCGGCGCGGGGTTCTTCGCCGAAACGCCGTCGGGAATTAGCAGCATGGCGGGAATGGGGTCGTTGGGTTCGGCGTCGTAATAGATCGATTCGATGCGGAAACCGTCTTGGGGGAGCGTCTCGCGATGACGCACGTTCAAGGCCGGGGGTTCTGGCCAAGGTCCGCCCAAACCGGCTAAAAGACGATCATAAAAGTCGGCGCTGGCCATGTCGGCTCCCTGTTGCTCTTGGCGTTTGAGAAGCCCGGCTTCCGAACCAGGATCTCGTTGTTCCACGCTTCCCGAACTTTCTGAAGGCGGAGTTCGGGCGAACCCCTGCCTCAGGCTAACCGACCGACGGCGGCGCGTCCAACGCCGGCCATTGGCGCCCGCCATTCGTACCCGCTATTCGTGTTTGACGCTGGTCACGCCGGCCTTCCAGACACACCTCGTGGTTTGCGTGCTCAGGCGTACGCCGCGCCGCGTGCGTGGCGAGATCGGCGGGCTTGGTTGCGAGGCAGTTCTGGTGATGACCGCGCTGTCTTCTATTCCCACTTGACGCTCTTCCGTTCGCCGATCACGCAATGAAAGAGATCGTCGAAGTCCAGGCTTCGTGCTCTTCGCGTCCTTCGTGGTGAACCTATCCGGCCAACAACTCTCCATGCGCGGAACGATGCCGCCCAACGACCAAGTTCACCACGAAGGACGCGAAGAGCACGAAGGAGAAGGGGCGGGAGCCGGAGAACAAAACGTTTGACGCCGTCCTGCAATTTGGCGTTGTTGAAAGGGCGGCCCTGTATTAAACTGGATATCGTTATCTGGGAAATTTCCTCTGAAAAAACCCTCATTCTACCCTGCCGATGTGCTCTTTGTCGCCCATAACGTCTTCGTCTTCCATTCGTTCCGTAGCCGTTATTGGCGGAGGGATCTCCGGCTTGGCGGCGGCGCATCGGCTGACGGAACTCGAACCGACCGTTCGCCTGACGTTGTTCGAGGCGTCGGACCGGTTGGGCGGCGTCTTGAAGACGACCTCCCAAGACGGCTTTTTAGTTGAGGGCGGCGCCGATAATTTCATCACGACCGCACCGTGGGCGTTGGACCTTTGCCATCGCATCGGCTTCAGCGAACAACTGCTACGAACGAATCCTGACTTCCGCCATGCGTTTGTGGTTCGTCGAGGACGCATCCACCCCATACCGGACGGCTTTGTGGTGATGGCGCCGAATAAAATCGGCCCCATTCTGACCACGCCCATTCTTAGTCCGCTGGGAAAGTTGCGTTTGGCCTGGGAGCGATTTATCCCACGCCGGGAGAAAAACGACGACGAAAGTCTGGCCTCGTTCTGCCGGCGCAGGCTGGGCCGGGAAACTTACGAACGTCTTGTGCAACCGTTGATTGGCGGAATTTACACCGGCGATCCTGAGAAACTGAGTCTGCGCGCCACCATGCCTCGTTTTGCCGAAATGGAGCGCGTGCATGGCAGTCTGATTCGCGCATTACGCAGCGTGCGCAAGCCGGCGGAGTCGAGCAGCGGCGCACGATACAGTATGTTCGTCGCGCCGAGCGACGGAATGACAAGCCTGGTGAGCGCCATTGCCGGGCGTTTGCCGCTGGAGTCGGTCCAACTGAATGCGCGCGTGAGCGAACTGACGTCCACGAGCAAGGGCTGGCGCGTAACCACCGCCGAGAGCGGGGACACACAGGAGTACGACGCCGTGATACTCGCCACTCCGGCGGCGGCGGCGGCGCGGCTCACCGCTCCCCTCGACAGCGACCTCTCCGATGCGTTGGGGAAGATCGAGCATGCGAGTTGTTCGATTGTTTCTCTCGGCTACCGGCGCGCTCAGGTGTCGCACCCGCTCGACGGTTTTGGCGTTGTCGCGCCGCGCATCGAGAAACGCAAAATCCTTTCGGCGAGTTTCTCCAGCGTCAAGTATGCCGGTCGGGCGCCCGACGACTGCGTGTTGATTCGCGTGTTCGTCGGCGGCGACTGCCAACCCGAACTGGCCGCGCTTCCCCAAGACCGATTGCTTAATCTGGCTGCCGAAGAGCTTCACGACTTACTGGGCGTTCAAGGCGAGCCGTGCTTCACGCATGTCAGCCGCCATACCGCCGCCATGCCTCAGTATTACATCGGCCATATCGACAACACTCGCCGCATCGCCGATCGATTGCAACAGCATTCCCGATTGTTCCTGGCGGGCAATTTTCTGGACGGCGTCGGCCTGCCCAACTGCATTCACAGTGGCGAACGGGCCGCGCAGCGCGTTGCGGCGGCTTTCGCCGGCGCGCAACTCTGATCGGCGGAGTTATCAGCGAAACGCGAGCGGAGGGCGAAAAACATTTTTACCACCGAGGGCGCCGAGACCACGGAGAAGAAGACGAGGCCGGCGCCTCATGAACTGACGACCACGCTCGCCGCATGAAACTCCCTGCTCTCGGTGGTTTGTTCGCAAGCGATTACCGGGATAGCGCAATGAAAAGTCATGGCCATCGCCGTGCATGGCGAACGCCGCTACGACGAAACCACGTAAGACACCAAAAACACGAAAGAGTATGGGGAAAGAAATACGTTCATTCTCTCTCTTCTTTTTTCGTGTCATTCGTAATTTTCGTGGTTTCTTCTCTGTTTTTCTTCTCCGCGCCCTCTGCCTCTTTGCGCCCTCCGCGTTTCCCGTCTTCGTAACCGTTTATTGGCGAATCGCCATCGGCTGGATGATTGCCGCAATTTCCCTCGCCACCGTAAACGTTTACACGTTCGTGTTTGTGTTTTTTTGGGCCTTACTGCTGCATGAAACTTCGTGATTTTCGTGGTTCTGAAGGTCGCCCATGAAAGCGAGCAACGCGAGTATCTTGAAAAAAGCCCGCCGGGAAAACAAGTTTTTGCCACAGAGCGTGCAGAGACACCGAGAAAGAGTACGGCGCATGCATTATATTGCTACCGCCATTGTCCTTTCCGGAAACTGCGCAGGAATACTCAGGTGAACAACGATCAAGACCAACTCCTAAATCGCATTCGCGCCGGCGACGCCGAAGCGCTGGCCGAATTCGCGGAAGCCAATCGCTGGCGGCTAATGGCGTACATCGAACGGCAATTGGGCGCCGGGCTGCGCCGCAAGGTTGAGCCAGACGACATCTTCCAGGAAACGATTACCGATGCCGTGCGCGCCGTTGACAAAATCGTGCTCGGCGACCGCGACCCTTTCTCTTGGTTGTGCCAGGTTGCGGAACGACGCATTGTCGACGCCCACCGCCATTTTTTCGGCGCCAAAAAGCGAGATGCCGCTCGCGAGACTCCACTGGGTTCGCCCGGCGGCGGCGATTCACAACCGGGCGGTCTGATCAATCTGCTGGTCAACAGCATGACGACGCCCAGCCAGGCATTTTCACGCAACGTCCGCGAAATGCGGCTCTTGGAAGCGATGAGCCAACTTTCCGAAGAGCAGCGCGAAGCGCTGCGGCTGCGGTATGTCGAGAGCAAGCCGTCGAAGGAAATCGCGTCGGCGCTGGGTAAAAGCGACGCCGCCGTGCGCGTGATGCTCACTCGCTCGCTCAAGCGGCTGCAAACCTTGCTCGAATCGGACAACTGAACGCCGCCGCCACGGACGGCAACCGTGCCGGCCGTTGGCGTTCATGGTTCCGGCTCTTGAACGAACGACGTGCGTTTCGTCGTGATCGCTTGCGATGATTCGCTCGGTCCTACAATGAACCCGCCGGCGAAAGACCTAGCAGCTTGACGGCGTTTCCGTTGTATATCTTTTCCAAAACCGGCGCCGGCAGAAAGATGCCGTAGATCATCCAGAAGCCTTGGCGGTGGTGCGATTCGGCCGTGTCGAAGTATTCATCGTCGGTTTCCATGAAACGATAATAAAGACGATAGGCGTCGGCTTGCGGCGTGGTGTCGGTGCCGAACATGATGCGGTCTTGGTGCTTGATGAAGAACCGGCGGCAACTATACGGCTGCCGGCCCAACTCGGAAATTCGCGCATCGATGTCGACATGAAAATTCGGATACGCATCGAGCCACTTGCCAACCGTTGCTAGGTCTTCAGGGTTGTTTCCGAAGTGCGCGCCGATGAATGTCGTTTTCGGATGTTTGCCGATGGCCCGATTGCGTTGTTCCAGCAACTCTTCTCGCGACGGGTACTTCTCGCCGTGGAACAGCCAGTTGGGATGTTTGTTGAGTTCGTGCCAACGTTCGTTGTAGCGATCGAGCGGCGTAAAGAACGCGGCCGGATCGGAAGTGTGAATCATCACGGGTCGTTTCATTTCACCGCACAACGCCCAGATCGGGTCGAGGCGTTTGTCGTCGATGCCCAGAAGCTTGCCGTCCTTATCGCGGTAAGACAAGCCAAGCGACTTGTGAAACTTCAGCCCTTTTGCTCCGGCTTCAAAACTCTTTCGCAAACGGTCTGCTTCTCGCTTCGACCAGCCATCTTCGTCGAAGCCGCGCAGATCAATCAAGGCGAAGGTCAGGAAGCGGCCAGGATGCGCTTCGTCCAGAGCGGCGATCGTCTCTTGCAGCCGGGCGTCCCAGCCGCCGTCTAGATTAACGACCGTGCGAACGCCGGCGGCATCCATCTCGGCGATGTATTTGTCGACTCGACGCTTGGTCAAAACCGCGGCGCCGCCGCCCAGATGATTATGCACGTCGATCACCGGAAACTTGGGCAGCGCGATTCGCGTTACCTTGGTCTTGAGCATCGAGCGAGGTTGCCAATCGCGCAGTTTTAGGTTGCGGATATCTTCCGGTTTCGACGCGGCCTGCTGCGCGAGGGCCGTGTGAGCGGTCAATACAAGAAAAACCATGAGGAGCCGGCAGGCGGCGTTCGGTGCGGGTATCATCGGATTCCTGTTTGTCTTGAAATGCGTCTATTCAAAAACCAGCGTGCCGAAGTTTTTGAAATCGTGAAAGCTAGGGCCGACGCGGGCCCAATCCCAGGCGGTTACTTGTTGGTTGTCGTAGTCTACTCGATAGAAGTTGGCTCGCCACCGCGTTCCCGGTTTGGGCGGCGTGTTTTGTAGCGGCTTCAATAATTCGTAGGGGATAAAAACTTCCGCGCGCCAGCCCGACACACTCGCCATCGACACATTCTTTCCGCCGCTCGCCGAAACCTTCTTCTTGATTTTGCGTTCGCCTTCATAATGCCAGGGCCGCCAGCCCAGGAACCGCCCGTCGAGGTTGGGCACCAGAATCGGTAGTTCACGCCCCAGCGGCGAGATCTCGTATTCAAAGTAAACCGTGTGCTCTTCGCTGGTCCAGAAAAAGCACTCGAACACATCTTCGTTCCAAAGATCGAGGAAGTCTTCTTGCATGGTTGCTGTCAGGGTTTGATCGGTTCCGTCGAACAACACGTACACGCCTGTTGGCGAGTACAGCATTTTGAAGCGTGCGGTGTAATCGTGCCTGCCTTTTGGCCGACGATTCAATGCAACCCAGTCTGCTTGCTTCCAGGCGTCGGCGTCGCCCTTGCCGGTGATGGTGAAATCGTGACACTGTTTGACCGTCAGACGCGGCGGCGCGTTCTCGGCGGCGGGCAGCAGCGCCGCACAAACAAACCAAGCCATGCCGCATAGGAGTACGAAAGAACCGCGAACTAAAAAGCGACCGGCGCCGCCCAAGAAAACCCCGGCATATTCCAAATGCAGGGGTTTTAATTTGGAAAATACGCGCCACGCGGTTCCTAGCTGGCGCGGGCGCCGGCAATCGACGAGATGTCGCAACATTCTTCTCTCCCCGGTGTTCGCCTTGCGGTGGTTCGGTTATCAACCGCGCCGCCATTCTGAAATTCGCCGCTGCGGAATTCAGTGGTGTTCCATTGTCTCCTACGGCTTCGCGCGTGGGAAGTCAAAAAAGGAAGCTTGGGGCGCGGTCCGAGCCCGCTTCCCGTGAAATCCAGCGCGAACTGCCGCCGATTTAGGCAGCAGATGCGTAATGTCGCGGCAGTCGGGTCCCCTCTGGTAATGCCGTCGGATTTTCATAAAATTGCGATAACCCGATTGATTTCAATTCATTAGGCGCTATAACACATGACTTGTAATAGTGGTATGGCGCAAACATTGCTACTAGTTGCTCGGGTCTTGCCCGTGGCAAGACGATTCTCATCGTGAACTCCGTGCTCATCGCGGATTGTGCTCATAGCGGACCGCATTCAGTTTTTAGGCCAAGAGGGAGAACAACGTGACGCCCCAAGAAGTGTTGAGATTGTGTCGGGAAAAAGACGTCAAAGCGATCGACTTGCGTTTTATGGACTTCCCCGGTTTATGGCAGCACACCACCATTCCGGTCAATCATTTGACGGAAGATGTGTTTGAAGACGGGCTCGGTTTCGATGGCTCGAGCATTCGCGGCTGGCAGAAAATCAACGAGAGCGACATGCTTATCGTTCCGCAGCCGGAAACCGCCTTTCTTGATCCGTTTTGCAAGATCCCCACGCTGGTGATCATCTGCAACATTCAAGATCCGATCACGCGTGAAGATTACAGCCGCGACCCGCGCAACGTGGCTCGCAAGGGCGTGAACTACCTGCGCAGCACCGGCATTGCCGATACCGCGTTCTTCGGACCCGAAGCGGAATTCTTCATCTTCGACGACGTGCGTTTCGACCAGAACGCCCACGAAAGCTATTACCATGTCGATAGCATCGAGGCGGAATGGAATCGGGGTAAAGACGAAGGCCCCAACCTAGCCAACAAAATTCGGCACAAGGAAGGGTATTTCCCCGTCCCGCCGGCCGATCAGATGATGGATATTCGCAACGAGATGATGGTCACGCTCATCGAGTGCGGCTTGAATGTGGAATGCCAACACCATGAAGTCGCGACGGCCGGCCAAGCCGAAATCGACCTCAAGTTCGACGAACTGGTGCTCATGGCCGACCAAATGGTGATGTACAAGTACATTGTCAAGAATGTCGCGGCGAAATGGGGCAAAACCGTCACCTTCATGCCCAAGCCGATTTTTAGCGATAACGGCTCCGGCATGCACACGCATATTTCGCTCTGGAAAGACGGCGAGCCGCTGTTTGCCGGCAGCGGTTACGCCGGCTTCAGCGAAATGGGCTTGCACGCCATTGGCGGTATTTTGGCCCACGCCCCCGCCTTATTGGCCTTCACCAACCCAACCACCAACAGCTACAAGCGTTTGGTGCCCGGTTATGAAGCGCCGGTGAATTTGGCTTACTCGCAACGAAACCGCTCGGCGGCGTGTCGTATTCCGATGTACAGCCCGAGTCCGAAATCGAAGCGTATTGAATTCCGTTGCCCCGATCCTAGCTGCAACCCGTACTTGGCGTTCACCGCCCTGATGATGGCCGCCATCGACGGCATTCAGAACAAAACCAATCCCGGCGAACCGCTCGATAAAGATATCTACGATCTGCCGCCGGAAGAAGCCGCCGCCGTACCCAAGACGCCCGCTTCGCTCGACGAAGCGCTCACCGCCTTGGAGAACGATCACGACTTCCTGCTGCGGGGCGATGTCTTCACCGACGATGTGATCAGCACCTGGATTTCCTACAAACGGGAGAATGAAGTCGATGCGTTGCGGCTGCGTCCGCATCCTTACGAATTCTGCCTGTATTACGACATCTAACCAAACGTCTGCGATGTTGTCGTTATGAGTTTCGAGCGCCGGGCCGCCTGCATTTGCAGGCGGCCCGGCGTGTTTCATACCAGCAGGAATGTTTCATATACTTCACGCGGCTGGCAATGGGTCGTTTAACGGCAAGCCGAAGGCGACTGCGTTTTCTGTTCTGCCCGAACGCGTGGGCTCAAAACACAGCCGCCTTCGGCTTGCCGTTAAACGAAAAAGTGTGACATTTTCAACCGCGTGCGGTATACCAACAGGAACACGGCCATGAAAACGCGCAATCCGGTCGACGACGCCCGGGCCATTCAAGATTGGATCGTACAGCTTCGCCGCCAATTGCATCGTTTTCCGGAGTTGATGTATGAGGAAGTCAAGACCAGCCAACTCGTTCGCCAGACGCTCGACGGGCTGGAAATTCCGTATCAATATCCGCTGGCGGAAACCGGCGTGTTGGCCACCTTGGGCGATGGCCAAGGGCCGTGCGTGGCCTTGCGGGCCGATATGGACGCCCTCCCCATTCAGGAACTGGCCGATGTGCCGTTTCGGAGCGAGCACGCAGGAAAAATGCACGCCTGCGGCCACGACTGCCACACCGCCATGCTGCTGGGCGCGGCGCGTCTGTTGAAAGAGCGCGAGCATGAAATTCATGGCACGGTGAAACTGCTCTTCCAACCGGCCGAGGAGGGCGGCGCCGGCGGGAAAAGAATGCGAGAAGACGGCGCGCTGAAAAAGCCCGATGTCCAACGCATTTTTGGACTCCACGTGTGGCCGCAGTTGCCCGTTGGCGCCATTGGCTCGCGGCCGGGCGTGTTTTTGGCGGCGGCCGGCTTCCTCGAAATGACGGTTCACGGCCGCGGCGGGCACGCGGCCATGCCGCATTTGGCGGTCGACCCGGTGGTGGCGGCGGCCAAGATCATCACCGAACTTCAAACCATCGTTTCCCGAGAACTTGATCCCCTGCATTCGGGCGTGGTCAGCATCACCCAGGTTCACGCCGGCGAGGCCTACAATGTGATTCCCGAAGCGGTGCATCTGCGGGGCACGGTGCGCGCGTTGTCGATGGAAACGCTGCGTCAGATTCAAAAACGCGTGGGAGAAATAGCCGACCACGTCGCGACGGCGAACCGCTGCCGGGCCGATACCACGTTTCCCGGCAACGACTACCCGCCCACGGTGAACGATCCACATTGCTGGAGTTTTGCGCAAAAAGTCGCGGCGGAGTTGATCGGCGCCGAGCAAATTCATGAGGCGCCTGCCGTGATGGGCGGCGAAGACTTCGCCTTCTATACGGAACAGGTTCCGGGGTGTTTCGTCGCACTGGGCGTTCGCAACGAAGCGCAAGGCGCCGTGTACAGCGTGCATCATCCTCAATTCAAGGTCGATGAAAACGCCCTACCGCTGGGAGCGGCGTTGCATGTGGCCTTCGCCTTGGAATCGCTGAAAGAACTCGCCTAGGCAGTGGTAGGTTTGTACGCTTTAGCATGTTTTATTGCGTCGTTGGAGTTCATGCTTTAGCATGTTTTCTTCTTCGGCATACTTCAAGCCATGCTAAAGCATGAACTCCAACGGCGCGGCCGCCAAGCAAAAATGAGAAGAACATGGAACCGCATGAAATTCCTTCGCATGTATTTTCAGACTTCCGACGCTACAAGAACTACGTCGATCTGACTGCCGACGATGAGCTTCGCGTGCGCCGCGCGGGTGCGTGTATTCGAGGGGATTTCCCTGCGGTCATCGACGATTTCTACGATGCGATTCGCCGCGAACCTGGCGCTGCGGCGGTGATTACCGGCGGCGAACGGCAAATCGCGGAATTGAAGCAATCGCTCATTACGTGGCTGGATCAGTTTTTTACCGGCCCCTACGACGATTCGTACGTGGCGCTTCGTTGGCGCGTCGGTTGGCGGCATGCAAACATCGGTTTGCACCACATCTATACGCATTGCGCCCTTTCCCGGTTGCGATCAGCCTTGGCCTTGGCCTTGGAAAAAAATTGGCCGGGCGAAGCAGATGCGTTGCAGACGCATGTGGCGTCGTTGCACCGCTTGCTTGATTTTGATTTGGCGATCATCCAAGACGCCTACCACCGGGAATTGGTCGCGGTGCAAAGACTCGAAGCCTCCAAAAGGAGCGAGGCGGCCTTTCAAAATCTTGTCGAGTCGGACGACAGCCTGATCGTCATCGTTCGCCAAGAGGGGGAGATCGCCTACTTCAACCCTTTCGCCCAGAGAATAACTGGTTACTCGGCGGAAGAAGCGGTCGGCCAGGATTTTTTTCGTCTGTTGCTCTTGGACGAAGACCGAAAGCCGGTGCGGAAAGGGTTGCGCGGCGTTCTCTCGCAGGGAGGCGAACATCGCAGGCAGTGCCGGGTGTTATGCCGCGATGGCGAACACCGGTTTCTCGCCTGGAATTCCCAGAGAATCGACGATTACAAAGGCGCCCCCGCCGTGGTCGTGATCGGCCAAGACATCACCCGCCAGCGACAAGCGGAGCAGCGAGCGCTGCAAGCCGAACGTCTGGCGGCGGTGGGAGAAATGATTGCCGGGTTGGCTCACGAAAGTCGTAACGCGTTCCAACGCTGCCAAGCCTGCCTGGAGCTCTTGGAAATTGAACTAGACGATCAACCCGAAGAAATCGTGCTGGTGGGAAGAATCCAGAAGGCCCTGGATCATCTGCATCACCTCTATGAAGAGGTGCGGAACTACTCGGCGCCGATCGCCTTGGAACGCGAGGTGTGCGATATAGCACATGTGTGGCGCGACGTTTGGGAACATTTGGCGCTCACTCGCCGGGGAAAATCCGTGACGCTCCACGAAGAAATAAAGACCAACAACACCAAATGCTGTCTGGATGCGTTTGCGATTGGGCAGGTCATGCGAAATATTTTGGAGAATGCGCTGAGTGCGTGTCCCGACCCGGGAACGATCGTTATTCGGTGTGAAGACGGGAAAATAGACGATCAGCCCGCAATTCGGCTCACCATTTCCGACAATGGCGAGGGAGTGCCGCTGGCGGTGAGGTCAAAAATCTTTGATCCCTTCTTCACCACGAAATCGAAAGGGACTGGGCTTGGCATGGCGATTGCTAAAAGAATTGTGGAAGCCCACGACGGAACGATCGTGCTGGGAGAGAGCGTGAAAGGAGCAACGTTCGAAATTACTTTTCCGCGTGCGTAGCGTTCGCTCTTTACATGCGCTGGAGCGTTGCGGTTGCGAAGGCTATTCTGGATGACCAAAGTGCGAATTGCAGTTGCAGACGACGAACCCGATATGCGGGAGTATTTTCAGAAAATACTACCCCGTTTGGGGTTTGAGGTCGTTGCTGTCGCTGAAAATGGGCGGGAGTTGGTTGAACTTTGTCGGACCCATCACCCAGATGTTGTCATCACCGACATAAAAATGCCTCAGCTCGATGGCATTGAGGCGGCGAAGGCCATTTGCGAGAACGAGCCGATACCCGTGGTGTTGGTTTCCGCTCACCACCAGCCCGAGCTTATCGAACGCGCCGGCGCCGACCACGCCATGGCGTATTTGGTCAAACCGGTGAAGCAGGCTGATCTCGAACCGGCAATTGCAATCGCGCGCAGCCGTTTCGCCGAATTGATGAGATTACAACAGGAAACCGCCGACTTACGTCAAGCCTTGGCCGACCGAATAATCCTCGAACAGGCCAAGAGGGCCATCATGAAGAAGGCGGGGGTTGGCGAACAGGCGGCGTTCGCGCGGCTGCATTCGATCTCGCGGCGGGAAAACCAAAAACTCGTCGCCGTGGCTGAAGCAATACTCCTGGCCAACGACGCCTTCCAACCGGCTTCTCCCAAAGATAGCAATCTCGCCGATGGCCATTCTGAAGCGTGAGGCGTCGCGGAAAAAAACATCGCGGAAAAAACATCGCGCGGTTGCTCCGCGAAAAAAGCCCGGCATTTTCAAAATGCCGGGCTTTTACATTTTGGTTCTCGATGATTCATCAAAAAAAGCCTCCGTCGACGATAGCCGACGGAGGCTGGAGTTTTTAGGTTTAGCGGTGCCGCTTATTTTTGAAATCGAGCTGCCACCAGCCGTCATCCCATTCCAAGGTGACTTTACGCCAGCCAAGGGGAACTTGCGGATACGGATAAAACGGGCCGATGTACGGCCAAGCGCTGGGCGAATACTGCTTGGGATACGTCACCGCAGCATAGTTGGGGTGTGCGGCGTAACTGGGCCAAGAGTAAGCCGGCAAGTTGGGGTGGTCGTAACGGGCGTGAGCGGGCCCGCCGTGACCGGCCATTGCGGCAGGCGCTGGGGAGCCGTACTGCCCACCAGCGTTGTAGGCTGTTTGGGCGAAGGCTACGGGGCGTTGGGCCGCGTAACGTTGCGGGGCATACTGCGGCGCGGCGGCAACCGGAACCGCGATCATCGCGGGAATCAAACGCGGCTGTTGTCGTGGTGCGCTAGGCGGTGCTGGAATCGGGGCCAAAACCGGCGTTTGTTTTTGGGCCAACGATACCGCATGTGTTCCGCCGGCAAACGGTCCCCGGTTCGCATTTCTTGCGCGACGGGAGGAAACCGGCGCCGCTACGGCGCCAGCGGCCTGAGGCGCCACCGAGATCTGTTTCTGGACGCCCTTGACGCCGGGCGCGGAGGCGGCAATCTGCTGAACCAATTGCTCTTGGCGCGTGCTGGAAACACGGCCGCGAAGCATCACCACGCCATCGACCACTTTCAGGTCGACGCCGAAGCCCTTTAGATTTCCAGCCGTTTGTTCCTGCCGTAATCTCTGCACGATTTGACGCGCGATCTGGTTGTCGTCGCCAATCGCCACCGATGACGTCATGACGGTAACTGCCAGAAGCGCCGATGCAACAAAACTGTGTCGCATGGGTCCCCCTCCTGATTAATAATGCGTTTCGGTGCCGTAGATTCCCAACCGAATCCTCTGCCGAGCCATTTGAAAACGGCGGAAGAGTACTGGTTTCGCGGGGTGGTTGGGAGTGTTTACTTCGCTGGCAGCCTCCCCTCCAAGGGGCGGCTTTTTTGCGACCCCAAGGGGACGCGGCAAATACTTCCAGCGACGTTGCAGCGCCCAGACCAGGAATCCATTTCCTGGCCAATCTCGGCGCAAATTCGTCACGAGAAGAACTCGCCTGAAATACATTTCGGCAGGCGGTCGTGGCGAAAGGCAGGTTTTTTTCGATTTTACCGATCTTCCTGAACAAATCGCTCGCCGCATTTGCGCCGCTAGCACGCGAAATGCCGGTTCTAACGCGCATTTAGGCCCCCAAAACGGACCGCAAGATTTTTTCCACCACGTGATTTTCAACCAGGCGCACAATATAATGAACGAACAGGTTCAAGGCCCGCTCAAGTGAGAACTCCAACAGTGGAATAAATGCGGATGGACAAAAAATCGGCCCACGACACCGACCAATACGAGGAATTCCTGCGGCTCTTCACCCGCGACCAATTTTGCGTGTTGGCTTATATTCGGGCGCTGATTTATGATAGCGCCGCGGCGAACGATGTGTTTCAAGAGACTAGCCTTGTTTTGTGGCGGAGTTTCCCCTCGTTTCGTCCTGAGGCGGAGTTCGCCCCCTGGGCAATTGGCGTGGCGAGGCATCAGGTGCTCAAATACTGGCGCGGGCAAAGCCGCGATCGACTCGTGTTTAGTGAAACGCTACTGCTCGACCTGGCCGACGACGCAGCCAGTCTGGCCAGTGAAATGCCGCCTCGCCAGGCAGCGCTCGACGAATGCGTCCAACATTTGAGCGGGCGGCAACAAGGACTGATTCGAATGTTTTACGGCGAGAATCAATCAGCCGGCGCCATCGCCGCAACGTGGGATCGATCCGTGCATACGGTTTATAAATCACTGAAAGTCATGCGGCGTTCACTCTTGGAATGCGTGGAGCGTAAAATTGCCGAAGATACGTAGAGTTGGAGTTCATGCGTGAGCATGTTTATTGAACTAAAAAAACAGCCTAAGAGCTCCTAACATAACCCCTGTTTGGCGTTTCAAACACGGAGTTCGATGCTGACCTACCAAGTTGTGTTAGAAGGTATAAAGGCTGAACTCCAACGGCGCGGGCCTCTAGCGGGAGTGGTAACTCATGACGAACAATCGAGAAAACTCGGCCGGCGATCGACTGTTTGATCTTGCCGACAGGGTCTTCGACGGCGCCGCCCGCGCCGACGATGTCGCGAGTTTGGAATCGCTGCTCAAAAACGATCCTGCGTTCCGACGCGACTATTTACGATACGCTTTCGTGCATGGGCAACTTGCCATCACAACGCCCGCGTTGCCCCAACCTGCCTCCGTTGAAGAGTACGCTTCAACCTGCTCGGCATCCGTTGGGGAGCCCGCTTCAGCGTGCTCCGCGCAGCCGCGTTCGTTCGCCTCTGACCGCAAATCGTTCCGCCAACGGGTGCTCATTGCAGGCGGAATGGCCCTGGCGGCGGCCATTCTTCTCGCGGTATCGCTTTGGCGCCCGGCTTCGGATTCGACGCCGCGTCTGCACGTAAATCAATTTGTCGCCATGCATTACGACAACCGCGACCTACCAATTCACACGGTGGCCATGTTGGGTTCGTCGGCCGGTTGGCAAAAAACCGAATCGTCGAACACCCGCGCGATGTCGCCCACGACATTGAACGTGCAACACGGAGAAACGCAGTTCTCCTCGGCCAGCGGGGCCGACGTACACATCGAAGGGCCGGCCTTGTTTGGCGTCAATGCGGCGGCCGGCGGCGTGCTTTATAGTGGTTCGGTGCGCGCCCGGTTGGAGAGTGCGGAGGCGTCGTTTTCGGTGCTCACTTCCAATTTGCGCATCGTCGACCTGGGCACGGAGTTTCGCGTCACGGTGCTCGACGACCGGCACGTCAGGGTGCATGTGCTCGACGGCGAAGTCGAGGTGCAGTCGCGTGTTCGCCTGCCCCGGTTCTACTGGAATTTCGATACGCCCATCACGTCTGCTTCCGGGCGGCGCGCGCCCGACAAGATTGACGGCCTTTCACTCGCGTTGGGCGCTGCGGCCAGGCCGACCAAGGGCATCATTGGTGATGGGGCCTTGGCGTTTGACAACACTTCGAATGCATTCGCGCGCGTCGAAGGCGGCGAGGGAGAGAAGGTGGGCGCCGGCAGCATGGCGTGTAGCAGCGGGATCACGCTGGAGGCCATGTTCATCTCCCGCTGGACCGCCGGAAAGGGCAAATCCGGAAACACCCGTGATTACGACGAATTCTTCCGCAAGGAAGATGGCAACTGCCGCATACTGCTCAGTTTCCAGAACGATGGCGACGCCAACCGTTTTGATCTGCCAGACGTACCGCCCGGGCCTTGCCTTTCCTTTGGGCTTTTTCTCGAAGAGCTGGGTTATAGCGAACTCGACATGCCGCTCGACGGCCGCCACGGCCGGCCAACCCTCGCCGAACTGACCAACGGCCAGCCGCACCATGTGGTCGCGACCTACGACAGCTTCAGCGGCCGCAAAGCGATTTTTATCGATGGAAAACTCTGCTTCTCTCATGCGTTTCCGATCGGGACGCTGATTTTGAGCGGCGGCCCCGCTCCGGCCGAAATCGGCAACACGCGGGAAATCGAACCGTTTAACGGCGTGATCGACGAATTCGCTTTCTACGATTTCGCCCTCACGCCAGAGGAAATCGCCACGCACCACCGCCACGCCGCCTCGGGAAAAACCTACTTTGGCGAGCTGACCGAGCAATTGCATGCGGTCCGCTGGCGAGCAGTCACACGAGTCGGCGAAGGCCAAACCCGCCTCTTCAACCAACATACCGGACTGCCAATCGACGCTCCTCCCGGCGGCGGGTGAAAATGCGATAGCAATCTTTTCTGCAGTTCAAAACCCAGGAACGGTCACCCGCTCGCTGCGGGAAAATGGTATTCAATTTTTAGTCGCTTGAGGAAAAATATGCGTGTCTTATCGGGAATTCAACCCACCGGCCGTTTCCACTGGGGAAACTATTTCGGCGCCATTCGCCAGTACATCGCCCTGCAAAACGAAGAGGAATCGTACTACTTCATTGCCAATTTGCACGCGCTGAACACTATTCGCGATCCGGCGGTGTTGCGCGATTTGACGCTAGAGGCGGCCATCGACCTACTCGCCTTGGGGCTTGATCCTGAAAAAGCGACGCTCTTCGTGCAATCAGACGTGCCCCAGGTGAGCGAACTCTGTTGGCTGCTAATGACCGGCGCCCCGATGGGCCTGCTGGAGCGTTGCCACGCCTACAAAGACAAAAAAGAACGCGGTCTCACCGCCGAAGCCGGCCTCTTCACCTACCCGGTGCTCATGGCCGCCGACATTTTGGCCTACGACGCCGATATCGTGCCGGTCGGCCATGATCAGGTGCAGCACATTGAAGTTTGCCGCGATTTAGCCGGCAGTTTTAATCATCAGTTCGGCGAGGTCTTCGTGCTGCCCAAGTCGAAAGTGCTCGACGACTCCGCCAAGGTGCCGGGAACCGATGGCGAAAAAATGTCCAAGAGTTACGACAACACCATCGGCCTCTTCGAAGACCCCAAAAAAGCCCGCAAGAAAATCATGCGAATCACAACCGATTCGCGCCCCATGGCCGAACCCAAGGACCCTCAAACAGACCACCTCTACCAACTCTATTCGCTATTCGCCGACGCCGCCGGGCGGGAGGCGATGGCCGAAAAATATCGCGCCGGCGGATTCGGCTACGGCGAAGTCAAAAAAGCGTTGGCCAACGCGGCCGAAGCGTATTTTTCCGAGGCCCGCCAGCGCCGCGAGCATTTGGTGGCGCACCCTGAGGAAGTTCGCCAAGTACTGGCCGCCGGTGCGAAAAAGGCCCGAAAGAAGGCCGGCGAAGTGCTGCTCCGCGCCCAACGGGCATGCGGCGTGGCGGCGCCATAAGGCAATCGCTAGGTGGAATTTGCCAACGATATGATTCAGGGCGCGGCGGAGTTGACCATGGCCATGATGCCGACGCGAATTCCGTCGGGCAGTTTGGTCCAAACTTCGATGATTTTTGCTAGGTCGGGGTCTTTGATTTCCGGGCCCGGGTTCGCAACGGGCCGCAGCGCGGGACCGATATGCGATAAGTTATGGGCCGTGGCGGGGCTATCGTGCGTGATGCCGATGTAACGCGCTAAGTCATTGCCTTGCAGCGGCAGTTCGCCGCCTTCATCGAAATTCACCATGCAGGCTTCAAGATCATGGACGACTTCGTCCATGCTTTGCGGGCGCCCCTCCGGTTTTTTGGCCACCATTTTCTGGAAGAGCGTGTCGAGCGATTCGGGAACTTCCTCCACGACGTCCCTGAGGGAGGGAATCGCCCCGCTCTGATGCCAGAGCATTTTTTGCACCAGCGGCCCGTCGGGCGACATCGGCTTTCCGGCCATGAGGAAGTAGAGCGTCGAGCCGAGGCTATAGATATCGGCGCGGCTGTCGACGCTCCGTGCATCAAGTGCTTGTTCGGGCGCCATGTAGTCGACCGTCCCCATGGCTCGCCCGGTTTGGGTGAGCTCGATCAAGCTGCGTTCTTCGGCGTCGGAGGTGATTTGCGCCAGCCCCATGTCGAGAATTTTGAGCACGCCGTCTTGCCGAACGAGCAAGTTCGCGGGCTTGATATCACGATGCACGACGCCCTGCGAATGGGCGTGGGCCAAGCCGCGCGCGGCCTGCGTGATGAGTTGCACGGCAACCGCCGGCGGCAGGGCGCCGGCTTCCTTGACATAACCAGCCAAGTCGGGGCCCTCGACCAACTCCATCACGAGAAAGTGGATGCCGTCTTCTTCGTCGGCGTCGTAGGCCGCCGCGATATTGGGGTGCTGGAGTTTCGCCGCCGCTTCGACTTCGCGGTGAAAACGGCCGATGCCGTCTTCGGAATCGGTCAACGCCTTATGCAAGACCTTCAGCGCCACTTTGCGTTTCATGCGGCGGTGGCGGCCCTCAAAGACCATGCCCATGCCGCCTTCGCCAATTTCCCGCCGGACTTCATAATTGCCCAGCACCAAGCCCCGCGTGTGCCCCTTGGTGAGCACATCGGCCTGATAACGTGTCAAACGCCGGTACTTCACCAAGAGGTTGGCGAACGCCTTGGCGTCTTGCGGTTCTTCATCGGCGCTCAAACTGGTGCGAAACTGCTCCAATTTGGCGGCCGGCATCAGCCCGCTCAACGCAAGCGCCTGGGTGAAATCTTCCACCGTTTGGGGTTCAATTGGCGCGCGGGTGTGAAAACCTTTGTTTTCATCACTAAAGGGAGTGCGAACTTCATGCCCCTCCGCACTGGCCGGCGGCATGGTTTCATCGCCCGCAGGCTCACGACGACGGGCTTCCCGGCGACGGGCTTCCCGACGACGGGCTTCTTCGTCGGGATCGTCATCCGGCGGCGCACTCAAACCTGGAACAGACACTCAATCCTCCTCGGCGCCGAAGAACAAAAACACGCTGTTCGGACACTCCCTGAACCGCGATCGTCGCAACACATTCACGCCTAGAAAGACGCCAAGCCGTCGGCCTCGGTCTCTTTAATGCTGAAAAGTTGGTTAAGTCGGGTGATCACGAATACTTCTTCGATTTCAGGGCGTAGGTTCGTGAGCACCAGCGTGCCGCCCGCGCTCTTGACCTTCTTATTGAAGTTAATCAACTTGTTCAACGCGGCGCTGGAAAGAAACTCGACCTTGGAAAAATTGACCAAGATACCCTTAGCCGTTTCTTGGGTGATCAAAGCTTCAAGTTCACTAGCCAACTCCTGGATATGGCCTGAGTCTAGTACTTTGCGATCCAAGATTTGCGCAACCGTTACGCTTCCAGCGCTGCCGCTGATATGCGACACCTCGATTCGCGAATACTCCGCCATGCACGCACCCTCCACTGCTTAATAAATGATGAACGTTTCTAAAAAAAGAAGAGCAGCCGCCTCAACCACCATATCGGAGGTTCGGCGGTTCACACTTAGGTTATCCCGAAGACCGCTGGAATGCAACCAAGGAACCGTCCCGAAATACGTTCCCGGTCGCAGCTCAAAAAATCCCGGCATTTTCAAAATGCCGGGCTTTTAATTCCGCATGTAAATTCAGGACTGTCCTTTAGCACCTGTCCAAGTACTATTCCGTGTTTTTGGGATGCAGGCAAAGCCGCAGAGGTGAGGCGTATTTGATTTCATGTCCTGAGGATATGTAGCCATTAGCCGGTGGTCGAGCGCAGCGAACACCACCGGAGTATCGAGCCCGCGACATTTCGCATCCTGTTGTTTATACATAAGTTTTTTTGGCGCCGGGTCTGAAGGCCATCCAAGCGGCCGTATTGAGCAGGAAATTGTCAATAGTTATTTGAC